>NZ_AP014545.1:2816250-3129166 GCF_016592435.1 Amphritea japonica ATCC BAA-1530
AAACTTGCGATGAGCTGGGTTACTATCGCTACTGGGTAGCTGAACATCACGACAGTATCCATTTTGCCAGCCCTTGCCCTGAAATAATGGCAACTGCCATCGCTAGCGTAACATCAAACATACGGGTCGGAAGTGGCGGCGTAATGCTAACCCATTACAGCCCTCTTAAAGTGGCGGAAAGCTTTAAAATGATGGCAACCCTTTTCCCGGACCGGATCGATCTGGGCATCGGCCGCGCACCTGGCGGTACCAACGTGACATCCCATGCACTGGCTTACCCCCATCAACCCAGCCACGGTGACCAGTACGCCCATCAGGCCCAGTTACTAAAAGGGTTTGTTGAAGGTAATCTGCCAGCAAACAACCCCTTCCACGCAATTAAAGTACTGCCCGACAACAGCCCTCAACCGGAACTATGGATGTTGGGCTCCAGCGGAGGAAGCGCAGGCCTTGCTGGCCAGCTGGGCTATAACATCGCCCTGGCTCGCTTTATCGATCCTGACAACTGCCACCCATCTATTTTCACTGAATACCTTGAACAATGGAAACGAGCGGAGCACGAAAGCACACCGAACAAGATGTTAGCCATTGCCTGTTTCTGCGCAGAAACTGAGCAGGAAGCCAGGCTCAGAGCAGGGACTGCTGTATACCGGAAGCTCGCCGCCCAACTGGGCATTCGGGAAGCATTCCTGACCCCCTCCGAAGTACAGGACCGGTACAAAGATTTTCCAACGTCTCACCAGGCTGCTTACGATCATATTCTTAATGGCTTTACCGTCGGCACATCAGAGCAGTGCGCAGAAGAGATCAGCCAACTTGCCAAAGCCTTTAATTGTGACGAAGTCTCCACCGTTGCCGTCACCCATAGTCAGGCAGACCGGTTAGATAGCTATACGCAGTTGATGAAGGGGTTTTAAGAGCAGTGGCTAGAACGTCACTACGTGACTTGCTAGTGATTAGACGTCGCTTCGCGACTTGCTAGAAAGAGCGTCTACGTAACTTACCACCTAAAGAATATCACCACAGAGAACACCGAGGACACGGAGAAAGCATCTTCGCTACTCTCTGTGCTCTCTGCGTCTTCAGTGGTAAGCATCTAAAAATGACCGTAGCTTGCTGTTCAAAACAGCTTATAAGCCGGTTTCACAGCCCGCTGACTTTCATATTTCTATCAGCAAGCCTCCAACATCCATCTAGAACTGATGTTGGTGATACGTATATCCAGTAAGCAGTTGGAAGCACCCCCTACCCGTTATAATCTATAGCGATATACATATATCGAATAATTGAGTAAATCCCCCATCATCGCTATGATCGGTTTAACCTCTGAGCCGGATTATAACAATGAAAACTAACCTGCCCCGCTGCCTTACCCTCGCACTCTTCGCGCTTGCCACTCTGATTACAGCTCCCTTGTCAGCAAATCCACTGAAGCTAATCAATGTCGCCGATAATGTTTATGCACTCATCGGCCCGATGGAACAGCGGTCACCGACTAATCTCGCCAACAACGCCAACTTCGGCTTTATTGTGTCGGATCAGGGGGTCTTGCTGATCGACAGCGGGGGTACGCTTGCGGGTGCTAAAGATATCGAGAGCCATATCCGCACTATAACGGACAAACCAGTCACTCTGGTTATCAATACCGGTGGGCAGGACCACCGTTGGTTTGGTAATAGCTACTTTTCCGCACGGGGAGCAGACACACTTACATCAATGCAAACCCAGACTGACCAAGCGACCCGAGGAGACAATCAGTCCGGCTCAACATCCAGGCTGACCGGCGACAGTTGGCAAGGCACAACACCTCAGCCAGCCCAGCAAGCTATAACAGAAAAACAGTCAATAACCTTTGGCGTAACTGAAATTCAGATTATCCCGGTCGGCCCCGCACATACCGGCGGAGAAACGCTGGTATGGCTGCCCCAACATAAGATCTTGTTTAGCGGTGATACAGTCTATCTGGACCGTATGCTCGGCGTTGGAAGCCAATCCCAACACCTCAGTTGGCTCGCTGCCTTTGCCACTATTGAAGCTCTGAACCCAACCACTATTGTTCCCGGCCACGGCATGCCAGCCGACCTGAGCAAGGCACAAAAAGAAACCCGTGACTACCTTCAACTGCTGCGTACCGAAGTAGCCCAGCTTATTGAAGCCGGTGCGGATATGGAAGACGCCACCCTCATCGATCAAAGCGCATACAGCTATCTCAAGGTATATAAATCTCTTCATAAGCGAAATGCACTGCGAGTTTACGAAGAGATGGAGTGGGAATAAGAAAAATAAAAACCGAACGCTGACAAAGAAGAGACACTGAGTCTCTGGAACAACCTACCTTTAAGCCTTCAGAAGCGCCATTATCGAGGGTGATCAATGCTGGTAATCATTTGATTTGAGACAGCTATCTAAGCTTAATCCTATCTTCCACAATGCTTATTACCCATTATAAGAGGTAGTTTATTTGCGGTTTATCTGGAACACCTGTTTTAATGAAACTATACATTAAATAATATGAATAGCTGGTTACCTGAATTCCTTCTTTACCTGCAGATGGTGATTCCACTGAATTTGCACCATTAGAAACGGTAAGAGAAGCTATGCTCAATGAGGCTGGTAAATGGAAAAAATTAGTGATGACTCCATAGAGCTCGAGGAGATCCCCAGTGACTCTGAGTCGGAGCAAGTAATACGTAAATCATATCGTTTACCGGTTAAGAACAGAGAACAGTTCTTTCTTAAGCTAGAAGACAACTGCTTCCCGTTAATTGATATCAGCGATAGTGGCATCTGTGTTGAAGTGAGTGCGGATACTGAGTTTCCCCAGGATGCAATTTTATCCGGGTGTAAGCTTGTTCTGGGTGATAACAGCTTTGATAACCTTGTCGGTGAGATTGTTCATATATCGGTCGATGGGGAAGGAAACTGGATTAGTGGTATCCAGTGGACTGCAATCGATGATGATATTCAATCAGAACTAAACGCGACACTCACACTGCTTCGGAGAGAGTTTTTTGAAAATGCCTGATAACGACAATCTCGACATCATGGGTTTGTTACTAAGTGAAGATGTGAGCGATGACATTGACGAGCTGGAGCAACTCAATGATCTGATTTTCTGTGATAAAGAGAATCTGCCGATGGACAATGCAGATACGGAAACAGATCAGGGCAAGCTCATATGGCAAACGGAAAATGATAAGTTTGCCGTTCATGTTTGGAAAATCAACGGGAAAGTCAGCCTGAAATTTATCACTAAATCTCACTCTGAATACTCGGTAGAAAGGCTGGCAAAGGTTGCACTAAAAGCGATCCTGGAAGATCTAGAGAAGGCTAAACCATGACTATTATCGTTTGCCCAAAATGCGCTAAAAAACATCGTGCCGATACCAGTAAGGTTGCAGCCAAGAAGAAATTTCTGGTGCGCTGTAAAGCCTGTGAACATAAATTTGTTTTCAGTCTTGATGACTCTCAAATAACGCAGCCCGTAACACAACCCGTTTTGAAGCCTGCCATTCATGAGCAGCCTGCAACTCAGATAGAGACTCCAGCCTCAACCCTGGGCATGAAAACTCCACGTAAAATCTGTGTCACACTCAGTAAAGGTGGCGTCGGTAAAACCACTACCGCCGTTAACCTGAGTGCCGGACTGGCGATGTCAGGCTACAAGGTTTTACTGATCGACACCGATACTCAAGGGCAATCCTCTTTTCTCTTAGGTAAAAAGCCGCCGGCTGGCCTGACTGAATTATTGACCGGAGAGCTCCCCCCTGCAGAAACTATAATTGAAGCCAGACCTAATCTTGATCTGCTCGGCGGAGGCCGTTCACTGGCGGGCGCTAAGCGTATTATTGATAAACGAAGTTTCGGCTCTGAATGGACCCTTTCGGAAGCGCTGGAGAAGATCGATAAAGGCTATGACTATGTCATTATAGACACTTCACCAGGCTGGGATCAGTTAACCGTCAACGTCCTTTTTTACGCCGATGAGATTCTTACCCCTGTATCCCTGGAAGTATTATCTCTGCATGGACTGGCAGAATTTATCAAAAATCTTCATGCCATTAAGCGCTATAAAGAGATCGATCTTAAATACATTTTGCCAACATTTCTGGATACCCGGGTCGAGCAGCCTAAGGATATATACAGAAAATTACAGACTATTTATGGTGATAATGTCTGCACACCTGTGCGTTATGATGAAGAGCTCAGCAAGATCCCTTCCCATGGTAAAACAATTTTTGAATTTCACCCTGATGGGGATGCCGCAGCGGATTATGGTGCATTAGTCAGAACTATCACCGGGAATAAGAATCTACTACTGGGCGCGCCCACTAACCCCATTGGTACTCCAGAGGTTAGTTAATAAAGCAACGCCTCGTCCTGGAGGAGAACGTAGCTTGCTGTCCAAGCGCCGCCCCCTGCTGATCCGTAGCTCATATAAACGCTCAGGCATAGCAACGATTCAAGTTGCACGCTTGGAGAAACCTCGTCTCAGAAAACACTGAGCTCACAAACAAACAGCTTCTTTCTCAACTGATTTTGAAGGATCCTGATAAGGACTGTAGTTTACTAGCCAGCTCAGCTTGCTCTTGAGCAGCTGAAACAATCTGACTCCCACCCTCAATACCATGAACAGCAAGTACGCTAATGTTCTTTGTATTTTCTGCCATTTCACTCGCAACTGAAACCTGTTCTTCGGCGGCGGTAGCAATTTGAAGGCACATATTACTAATGAGGGTTGTTTGCTCTTGAATAATAACCAGTTTTTGTTCAATAAGGTGAGTTTGATCGACCGAGTCTTCTGCGTCTTTCGCACACATTTCCATAGTCGTTGATACCACTTCAGCACTGCTTTGGAAATTACCCACTATTCTCTCAATATCTGAAGTAGAACGCTGAGTCCTTTGTGCAAGAGAGCGAACTTCATCTGCAACCACAGCAAACCCACGCCCTTGTTCACCCGCCCTGGCCGCTTCGATAGCAGCGTTCAAAGCCAATAAATTAGTTTGTTCAGCCACACTCTTAATCACATCAACAACTGCAGAAATTTCACTGCTATCGTTTTTTAACTGGACAATGGCACCACTGGCTTTTTCCATAACGCTTGCCAGACGATTTATACTTTCGACAGTTCCTGTAATTAGTTTCACGCCATCACTGGTAAGGTGATCAACATGACTCGCCGCTTCAGAGGTTGTCATAGTACTCGTAGCAACTTCATGAGCGGTTGCAGACATTTCCTCTGTTGCACTAGCAACCAGCACCGTTTCATCACGCTGACGATCAAGGCTTTGCAAATTATTCTCAACAGTTGTCGACGTTTCTTCAGCTACAGCAGCCAGCTGCATACTTCCTTTATCTATATCCTTAATAGCCCCTTCGAATGTCGTCATCATGCCGTTAAAATGCTCAGCACTATTACCTAACTCATCATGTGTAATAATGTCTGCACGAACAGATAAATTCTTGGTTTTCCCTGCTTTATCAATAGCACTAACAAGGGTCTTTAATTGTGAAGTTAGTAGCTTAACCGTATACCCAGCCATACCGAGAACCAGGAAAATTGCAATCAGAGTAGCGCTGACAGAATTGATAATTGAACTATTTGCTGAAGATTTCTGAGCAGCTGTCAGCTGTAACAGGTCTTTTGATAGCCTGTCTTCTACCTTTTTTAATTGATCAATTCGTTCTGTCGCCCGCTGAAACCAGTTTGCGGCATCAATACCAAAACCACCTATAGCAGCATACTCCAGCGCAACTTTTCGCATACTCTCTACCTGTTTTACGGCATTGTGGTTCATGCTATCGGTATAGAACTGCTGCTGTTCAGACGTTGCGGTTATGAAGAAATTACTTAAATAAGTAGACTGCTCGGTAACCAACTGGATGAATCGCGGATACATTCCGGGTGCAAACTGGTTTGTTACAAAGGTTCCACTCAGAACGGCTCTTTCTATACCCGCCCGTTCTTTTCCTTGCAAGAAGTTATAATAAGCCTGTAATTGATTTGCCAGCATTCCATTTTCAGCTAAACCTGCCACCCTGGAACTAACCGAGAGCAAAAGCCCGTTAAGCTTAGTGTAATAACCTAAGGCTTCTTTTAATGTTATCTCCTGATTATCAACCCTGCTCCGAATACTCTGTAATCGAGCTAACTGACCATCAATACCTCTTAAAATTGTCACGATATCATCGCTATCAGACGAAGCCTGAAGAAAGCTGCGCCTTGAAGTGGAAACCTTGTTGGTTTTTCCCCTCTGATCACGAAGAAGCGCACCAAACTTAACGCCTTTCGAGCCAAGAAAGCCGGCCGTAATTCCACGCTCTTTCTGGAGCTCATGCACCAGCAGACTGTTTTGAGCACTCAGCTTAACCAGAGGCTCGATAGATACAGCACTCGCCCTCTGATTAGACTGCTCGATAATATTCATACTGGCAAAAGCAATCAGACCAAGCAAAGCAGGTAATAGGATCAATAATATTTTCTGCTTGAACGATAAACGCTTAATGAAGCTCATAACTTATTTCCATTTAATTTAGAACTTTAGTAGGCCAAACAATAGACGGCTTAGCAAGATTTTAACGTGCCAGAATGACATAACTGCCAAATTAACTTCGCGCATTAGGAAAACTACGCTCTGAATAATTTAAATACAAAAAAACGCCCCCTAAGGCGCGTTAACTTTTCACACATTAGGGCACTGACCTATTCTCAGGTTGCCCTAATCGCAAGCAAGTTACGAAATAGAGTCTGCCTATAAACAGCACCCAGCCTATCGAACGACGAAAGCACTTATCGACCGTCTAAACCAAAAACGGAGCCAATAGGCTCCGTTGTTTAGTCTGAAAAACTATGCGCGCAGATTAAGCTAGCACAATAGTTTTCAATTACATATTTGGATAGTTTGGTCCACCGCCACCTTCAGGCGCAACCCAGGTAATATTCTGAGCAGGATCTTTAATATCACAGGTTTTACAGTGTACACAGTTCTGAGAGTTGATCTGGAAGACTTTCTCTCCCGCATCGTTCTCCAGCACTTCGTATACGCCCGCAGGACAATAGCGCTGAGCGGGCTCGTCGAACTTTGGTAGATTCTGGCCTAGCGGTATGCTGCTGTCAGTCAATTTAAGATGACAAGGCTGACTCTCTTCATGGTTAGTGTTTGAAATAAACACAGAAGAAGGCTTATCAAAACTCAGTACACCATCCGGTTTTGCATAGTTAATCACATCGCATTCGCTAGCCGGTTTCATTTGGGCGTAGTCTGGATTGTTATCACGGATAGTGAACGGCAGGCTGAAGATATTCTGATCAACAAAGTTCAGGGCACCACCGATGATAGTGCCATATTTATGTAGAGCCGGACCGAAGTTACGGCTCTTATACAGCTCTTCGTAAACCCATGACTCTTTGAAGTTATCGGTATAAGCAGTCAGATCATTGCCGCCTTCATCACCACTGCTCAGCGCAGCAAACAAGGTTTCTGCAGCCACCATACCGGACTTCATCGCGGTGTGGGTACCTTTGATCTTGGCAAAGTTCAATGTACCGGCATCACAGCCTAGTATCAGAGCGCCAGGCATTGTCATTTTAGGCAAAGCGTTAAAACCACCTTTAGTGATCGCACGCGCACCGTAAGACACACGTTTGCCGCCTTCCAGATATTGGGAAATCAAAGGGTGATGTTTCATCCGCTGGAACTCATCGAATGGGCTCAGGTGTGGATTATCGTAGTTAAGATCAGTGATCAGACCAACAACAACCTGATTATCTTCCGCATGGTAAAGGAAGAAACCACCACTCGCACCGGCTTCGCTCAGAGGCCAGCCCGCACCGTGTAACACCAGACCCGGCTGGTGCTTATCGGCAGGGATATCCCACAACTCTTTAATACCGACGCCATAGTGCTGGGCATCCGCATCTTTATCAAGCTCAAACTTAGCCTGCAGCTCTTTACCCAGGTGACCACGACAGCCCTCAGTAAAGATAGTGTATTTAGCTAACAGATCCATACCCGGCATATAGGTATCTTTCTGTTCACCACTTTCATCCAGACCCATGTCACCGGTACCGATACCCGCAACCCGGCCGTCATCGCCGTAGATAATATGGGAAGCAGGGAACCCCGGGAAGATTTCAACACCCAGTTGTTCTGCCTGCTCACCTAACCAACGGCACAGGTTACCCACACTGGCAACGTAGTTACCGTGGTTGTGCATGGTTTTAGGGACTAAGCCATTAGGAATTTTGGTCGCTTTCTCTCCGCTTTTCAGCAGGTAGATCTGATCCTCTGTGACTTCGGTCTTGAGGGGTGCACCCTGCTCTTTCCACTCAGGAAATAGCTCATCCAACGCACGGGGCTCAACCACTGCACCAGAAAGGATGTGGCCGCCAACCTCAGCAGACTTCTCAACCACACAGACCATCAGCTCCTGATCCGCTTCGTTCGCCTGTTGCATCAGGCGGCAAGCGGTAGACAGGCCGGCCGGGCCGGCACCGACGATCACTACATCAAATTCCATCGACTCTCTTTGCATTGTTCTTTTATCCTCGGTTACCGGTATTAAAACTGTTCTTCATCTAACGCCATAATGCTATCACTACCAGCCACAACAGAAGCCAGACATGACTGCGTGCGTGTCATCATATGCTCACAGAAGAACTGGGCTGTCACCAGTTTAGACTGTAGGAACTCACTATCGCTCGCACCTGCATCAAGTTGTGCCTGTGCCTGCATCGCGCTTTTAGCCATCAACCAGCCACCACAAAGATAACCGAACAGCATCATAAAGTTAACACTTGAACTACCTGCTGCACTCTTATCTTCTTTGCTATCAAGCAGCCACTGACGTGCAGCAATACCATTGTCCAAAGAAGTACGGCACTGCTGAGCTGCCAGCGTGAACTGACCACCCAGGGCTTCAAAACGGGTAATATCTGCTGACATTTCATCCAGCAGCGCACCCAGGGACTCACCCCCATTGACCAGTGTTTTACGCCCAACCAGATCCAGCGCCTGAATACCGGTAGTGCCTTCATATATTGTCAGAATTCGCGCATCGCGATAGAACTGAGCAGCGCCGGTTTCCTCGATAAAGCCCATACCGCCATGCACCTGAACACCCAGTGAGGTAAGCTCCTGAGCAAACTCAGTCACCCAGCCTTTAACAATAGGGGTTAACAGATCAACACGGCTCTGGTTACCACGATCAGCTTCTGCCGCAGCAACAAGGCACAAAGCCCGCATCGCTTCCGTACCGGATTTCATCTGCATCAACATACGACGCACATCAGGGAAACGAATAATCGGGTACCGACTACCGTCCCTGTTGGAACCCTGAATTCGATCTTTAGCATACTGCAATGCATGCTGATAAGCGGCTTCAGATACCGCAAGACCCTGTAAACCAACGCCCTGGCGAGCGTGATTCATCATCGTAAACATATACGCCAGGCCGTTATTCTCTTCACCTACCAGATAACCAATTGCACCACCGTTATCACCAAAACTCATGACGCAGGTAGGGCTACCATGGATACCCAGTTTATGTTCAAGAGAAACAGCGTAAGCATCGTTACGCTCAGCCGGATTGCCATTTTCATCCAATAAGAATTTAGGCACGATAAACAGCGATATACCTTTGACACCTGCCGGTGCACCGGGAAGACGGGCCAACACCAGATGAACGATATTATCGGTCATTTGATGATCACCCCAGGTGATAAAGATCTTCTGCCCGGTGATCAGATAATGATCCCCGTTAGGTACCGCTTTGGTTTTCACCGCCGCCAGATCTGTACCCGCATCAGACTCGGTCAGGTTCATGGTACCTGTCCACTCACCGCTGACCAGCTTAGTCAAAAAGTTCTCTTTCAGGCTATCGCTTCCATGATGACTGATCGATTCGATCGCACCCTGACTGAGTAATGGGCACAGAGCAAATGAGATGTTAGCGGACTGCCACACTTCATTAACCGCCGTTCCCAGCACGTTTGGCAGATTCTGGCCACCGTAGGCCTCATCTGCTGTCAGCGTTGCCCAGCCCCCTTCCAGGTATTCACGGTATGCTTCAGAAAAGCCTTCTGTTTGCTGCACACCGTTTTCACCCAGAGTCGGATGATTCAAGTCCCCTACGACATTCAATGGCGCCAGTACACCGGAACCCAACTTACCGGCTTCGGTCAGAATAACCGATGCCAGTTCGCTGTTAACATCGTCTATTCCTGCATCAGCACAAAGCTGATCAAACTGAACCAGTTCGTTGAGAATAAACTCTGCGTCTTTTAGGGGATGCTTGTAATCACTCATGATATTACCTTTATTCTTATTTTTTCAGCTTTATAAGGCTACTTTCAGATCTGACCAGACAGCTCAGGAACGGCTTCAAACAGATCCGCTACCAGTCCGTAATCAGCAACAGAGAAGATTGGCGCTTCTTCATCTTTGTTGATCGCTACGATCACTTTGGAGTCTTTCATACCAGCCAAATGCTGAATCGCACCGGAGATACCCACAGCAATATACAGGTCAGGCGCAACTACCTTACCGGTTTGACCTACCTGCATATCGTTAGGTACAAAGCCGGCATCTACCGCTGCACGGGAAGCACCTACCGCGGCACCCAGCTTATCTGCCAGACCGTATAGCATTTCAAAATTATCACCGTTGCCCATACCACGACCACCGGACACAATAATAGAAGCCGCTGTCAGTTCAGGACGGTCAGACTTCGCCAGTTCTTCACCGACAAAGCTTGAAGTACCTGCATCGCAGACTTCAGAAACAGCTTCAACCGCTGCGCTGCCACCGGTGTCAGCAACAGCATCAAATGCAGTACCACGGATGGTTAGCAACTTAACCGTATCTTCTGTCTTCACGGTTGCAATTGCGTTACCCGCGTAGATAGGACGCTGGAAAGTGTCAGCAGACTCAACCGCGATGACATCAGACAACTGGTTAACATCTAACAATGCAGCAGCCCGTGGCAAGAAGTTCTTACCATTGGTGGTTGCAGGTGCCAGCACATGGCTGTGACCACTAACCAAAGCAACGATCAGCTTGGAAACATTCTCTGCCAGCTGGTGTTCGTACGCAGCGTTATCCGCCAGCAATACCTTAGAAACAGAAGGGATAGCCGCCGCAGCATCTGCAACTGTCTGACAGTTATGACCCGCAACCAGCAGTTCAATATCACCGCCAATCTGCTGTGCTGCTGCCAGGGTATTCAGGGTTGCAGGCTTAAGCGCCTGGTTATCATGTTCTGCAATTACCAGAATAGTCATAAATTTTCTCCTCAAATAACCTTGGCTTCGTTTTTCAGTTTATCCATCAGCTCGTCAACAGAGGCCACTTTAATACCGGCCTGACGCTCTGCAGGTGGATTCACCGCCATCAGTGTAACTTTATTGCCTACTTCAACACCCAGATCAGCCGGGGTCTTAACATCCAGCGGCTTACGCTTAGCTTTCATGATGTTTGGCAGAGATGCATAGCGAGGTTCGTTCAAACGCAAGTCAGTTGTAACAACCGCAGGCAAGTTCAGCTCAATTGTTTGTAAACCACCATCAATCTCGCGGGTTACCTGAACTTTATCGCCTTCGACTTTAACTTCAGACGCAAAGGTCGCCTGAGGATAATCCAGCAACGCAGCCAGCATCTGACCGGTCTGGTTATTATCAGAATCGATTGACTGCTTACCCATAATGACCAGAGTAGGCTGCTCTTCCTGTACCACTGCTTTCAGTAGTTTGGCTGCAGACAAAGCATCAGGTGCAGATTCTGTATCGATTTGAATTCCGCGGTCAGCACCCAGTGCCAACGCTGTACGAATCTGTTCCTGACACGCTTTATCACCGATAGACACAGCAATAATTTCACTGGCAACGCCCGCCTCTTTAAGACGAACCGCTTCTTCAACAGCGATCTCACAGAATGGGTTCATCGCCATCTTTACGTTGGCCAGATCTACATCGCTATTATCGGACTTAACCCGAACTTTAACGTTGTAGTCGATAACACGTTTTACCGGTACAAGAATTTTCATAGCACTCACTTCTTATTTGAGGTTTATATGATGACCTAGTTTGCCTTCTCTTGCTTAGGACAACAATAACGAAAAAAGCCTTATAATTGATATTTTCGGACACATCAGACCATTTAATTTCGGAAAAATCTGATACTATCGGACAAACAGCTCCATTATAGGACAACGTACTTAATATTTTCGGAATCCAGTTATGAGTTATAACCATCACTCCATCTCGATCCATTTTGCCAACGCAATGCTCAAAGGCGCACGAATCAACGGGCTGAATGAACAGCAACTGTTGCTGGAATCCGGGCTCAACACCGAGCTACTCAGCAACCACGAGGTTCGCATTACACCGATGCAGCTGAGCCGACTGGTTCAGTCGATCCTGCGGCATGGCGATGACGACTACCTTGGCCTGGGCAGTCACCCCTGTCGTTATGGGGTATTCGGGCTCATGGCCCGACAAGTAGTCCACTGCACTGACCTGCGCCAGGTCTTTAAGCAAGCCGTCTTCTTTTATAACTTACTCGTGCCCGCCTCTCATCTTAGTATCACAGAAGAGGGAGACAGCGCCATTTTCACCATCAACCTGACCGACCCTGCAAAAGATCCGGATCACGCCCTGATCGATCTACTGATGACCCTCTGGCACCGCTTTCCCAGCTGGCTAATCGGCCAGCGCATCCCGCTTAAACAGGTGCGTTTTGCTCATTCCAAGCCGGAACACTTTGAGGAGTATCGACTCATGTTTCCATGCCCCGCAGTGTTCGATCAAGCAAACAATAGTATTATATTTGACCGGGCGATTATGGACGCTCCGGTCGTACAAACGTTGCAAAACCTCAGCAGCTACCTCACTCGCGCCCCTCTCGATTGGTTTAAACGCCAATCCTATTACCCCGTCTATACCCGCAAGGTAATGGACTATCTGGAGAACGCCGAATCGATGGTCGATACCAGTATGGAGGATATCGCCAGCCAATTACACACCACTACCCGAACCCTGCGCCGAAAGCTTGATGAAGAAGGCACCAGTTTTCAGGATATTAAGGATGGTGTGCGCCGCGATGAGGCGATTCACCTTCTCAGCCAACCCAACCTGCCTATCTCAAAAATCGCTCGTTTGCTCGGCTTTGCTGAAGCCGCTGCATTCACTCGGGCGTTCAAACACTGGACCGGAATCTCACCCAGCACCTATCGTAAGTCTAAAGGATAACTGTCCGATTAAATCAATTAATTGACTCTAATAGCTATCGTTATCTTGTCTTAAACAGGCCAGAATGAATACTGTTTCGATGCCTATTAGCTCACAGTTTCTTGCACTGCGAGCCTTGCACTCTAAGTGGTATTTACCTACCGGCCCTGCTCTGCAGCGGTCGGAATTTTTTTCTAATACCACCTCAGCTGACAATATTTTCATAGCCACCTTAAACTGTACCAGCAAAACGAATCTTGCCCGATCCCCTAATCAGGGTATCGCTTCTCAGCAACGCCTTTTTCAGGCAACTTGAAGACGACTCAATTTATCTTTAACCAACCCCTTATCGGCCGACATAGCAGGCAATGTAACGACATTAACACCACTACCAATCTCCCGAATCACCAGCGTTCGGTAAAACTGACTTCCTTCTTTTTCAGTCTGTGACGACCTGAACTCCAACAACTCAGCCAGAAGATTCCCCAACTGACACTGCAGTTTATCTTGCCGACGACCGATCAAAATAAGATCTGGCTTTTCCAGATGAACGACAGCCAGCAGCACTTCGGCTAATTCCATCGCATTAGGTATAACTTCGCAAGGAACAAAGCGCTTACGATCGATGCCTTGCTGCAGCAAACTCTCGCTCTGCTCCAGCGTAAGCGACTGTCCTAAAGTAACAACTGTTACTTCAGTTGCGCGACCACTCCGCTTGAGCTGCAGCGCTTCATTTATACTTTCTAATGCCTGGGGGTCCAGGATAATTTCTCCCGAGCTCTTCTGTTTCACACCTGAAGAACCGGGTGTCAGTATTACGGTTACTTTCATTATTATTCTCCCGTCTGACACTTTTATGAAACAAGAAGAGCTATCTCTTCTTGTCTCTATAACAGCGATAATTCCATGTATCGAATCAATCTAACTCTTTCGCTGTCTGCCGCAGTACAAACTTCTGAATCTTACCGGTTGAGGTTTTTGGCAGATCACCAACAACCACTCGCCTTGGCGTTTTAAAGTGCGCCATATTAGCCCGGCAAAACTCGATTATTTCGGCTTCGGTAACCGTTTCACCTTCCGTCGTTGTGATAAAGGCGCACGGCGTTTCCCCCCACTTTTCATCGGGACGAGCAACAACAGCGGCATCCTGAATTTTTGGATGCCGATACAGCACATCCTCAACTTCAATACTGGAGATATTTTCACCGCCGGAGATAATAACGTCTTTAGAACGGTCCTTAATCTCGATATAGCCATCGGTATGCCAAACAGCCAAATCACCAGAATGGAACCACCCACCGCTAAACGCATCATCGGTTGTTGAAGGGTTCTTCAGGTAACCTTTCATCACCAAATTACCCTGCATAAAGATCTCACCGATGGTTTCACCGTCTTGTGGCACCGGCTCCAACGTATCAGGATCAGCCACCATCAGCCCATCAAGCATCGGCGCACGCACTCCCTGACGGGATTTTAAGCGAGACTTTTTCTCATCATCATAGGCATCCCACTCTTCATGCCAGGCACAAACAACAGAGGGCCCATAAGTTTCCGTGAGGCCATACACATGAGTCACTTTAAAGCCAAGATCTTCCATTCCCTGAATCACAGATGCCGGTGGCGCAGCGCCGGCAGTCATCACTTTCACCTGATGATCAATACCAGATTTCATTTCCTCAGGCGCTGAATTAAGCATATTCAAGACAATCGGCGCACCGCAGAAGTGATTTACTTTCTGCTCTTTAATCTCTTCAAATATTTTATCAGCCCGAACATGGCGCAAACTTACACTGGTGCCTGAAGCAGCAGCAATTGACCAAGGGAAACACCAGCCATTGCAATGAAACATTGGCAGCGTCCATAGATAAACAGGGTGCTGTCCCATATCCCAGGAAACAATATTACTCACTGCATTTAGATAAGCACCGCGATGGTGGTAAACCACACCTTTTGGATCACCGGTCGTACCCGAAGTGTAGTTCAGCGTGATTGCATCCCATTCGTCTTCCGGCATCAATCCAGTAAACGCACTATCACCCTCGTTCAGGAAAGCATCGTAAGTCAGATCACCCACCAACTCCCCTTCTTCATAAGAGGGGTCATCAATATCTATAACCAGAATTTTCTTGCCAATCATCTTCAGCGCTTTCTTAACGACCGCAGAAAACTCCCGTTCGGTGATCAGCACTTTTGACTCGGCATGCTGCAAAACAAAAGCAATCGCCTCTGAATCCAGACGAGTATTGATAGAGTTCAGAATCGCACCGCTCATCGGCACACCAAAGTGAGCTTCAAAGTGTTCCGGCAGGTTCGGCGCTATAATAGAGACAGTATCTCCCTGACCTATTCCACGCTGTTTCAGCGCACTGGCAAGCTTACAGCAACGTTGATAGGTTTCAGCCCAGGTACGCCGAACAGCCCCGTGCACCGTTGCAATCCGCTCAGGATAAACCTTAGCACTACGCTCAAGGAAAGTAAGCGGAGTCAGCGCAGTAAAGTTTGCCTGATTTTTATCGAGGGACTGGTTATAAACATTATGATGTTCAGACATTAGGGGTTCCTGTACAAAATATGTGACCGGCGTGCGGTTGCTGGATTGGGCTAAACTTAAGAAGCAGAATTCAATCTGATAATGTTTGTACAGAAATAGCGCGGCTATTCAGTAACATTAACCAGTAACAGAGGAAGGTCGCCGAACCGTAACGATTCAGTTCAGCGTGATAGTCTTTGAACGTATACAGAGAAGGCATTTTAACTCGCTTCCGACCATAAATTCCGGTCAGTATTTTTATTATTCTGAGTCTTAGTTTTTCTATGTTGCCAGACCAGTAGACCCTATAATCTTTGCCGTAAGTTGTCTGAATTCTTACAAAATGTAACAAGCTATATGGCACGAACCCGTTTACTATAGAATAGTTAAGTCCTAATAACTGAACGTACCAGACGACTTCAACATGCATTTCAGACCCAAACTGATGCAACGCTTCTTCCTTACCCTGCTGATTATCATCTCGATGATATTTGTCACGGTTTACTTTTACTCAGTACCCGTCATCCAGAAAAAAGTCTTTGAGATTGAGCGTAACGCCAGCCACATCGCCATCAACAGTGTATTTTCACTTGCCGGCAAGATGTATTCCGACACTGAAAAGTACCGGAGCCAGGCACTGGACTCGCATAAAAAACGATTACAGTCGGTTGTTCGACTCACGGAATCTTATATCGCGAGTAGCTTTTCTGATGCCGACCGTAATGGTCAGAGCGAAGCACTGACCCGGCAAGCTATCTTTGAAAAAATCCGTGATCTCAAATATGGTGAGAACGACTATATCTGGATATCAGATTACAACGGCGTTCTCCTCTCCCATCCCGATCCCAGGTATCACGGAAAAGATGCCTCCAGCCTCTTCAACTTTGAAGGCCAGGCTGCCATTCCCGCACTCGTTGATCTGGCACTGAATCAGGGTGAAGGATTTTATCAGTACCAATGGAATCGTCTGAATGCAGAGAGCCCGCTGGACAAGGTCTCTTTTGTCAAAAACTATCCACAATGGGGCTTTATCATAGGCTCTGGTATCTACCTTAATGACCTTAAGGCTGACATTGATCAGATTAGAACGGAAGCGTTAGACGAGTTACGTGAAGGTATCAAAGATATAAAAATTGCATCTACCGGCTACCTGTTTGTCTTTGATGGCAACAAAAACATGCTTATCCATCCAAACTCAAACATTGATGGAACGAACTTTCTTGGGCTAACCAACCCGGTAACCGGCCGGGAAATAGCGGACGAGCTGATACAAGTCGCCGATACTGGAAAAGAACTGTATTACAAGTGGGACCGGCCCAATGACCCCGGTAATTACAAGTACGAAAAATTATCGCTGGTACGTTATCTGCCAGGCTTTGACTGGTATATATGCTCGACGGTTTATGTCGACGAACTGCGCAGTAGTTCTGAACTACTGACAGAGCGTATTATTACTATCGCCGCTATTGCTCTGCTGGTAGCACTACTGTTGATGCTGCTATTTAGCCAGTGGATAACCCAACCCATAAAACGATTGGCTGACACAGCGGTAAGAATTTCTGCCGGCGAACTGACCGCGAAAAGCGGTATCCGACGAGATGATGAAGTAGGCCTTCTGGCAAATACGTTTGACACTATGGTGGAGCGCTTACGTGACTCAATTCAGAACCTGGATAGCAAAGTTGAACAGCGCACCCACGCACTCGCTGAAAAAAACCAGCAGCTCATCATCGCATCAGAGTCAATGGCCAGCACCAAAGAAGCGCTCTCTCATGCAGAACAACGCCAGCGCTTAATTCTTGATGCACTACCGGCTTTTATCACTTACCTGGATACCCACTTCAACATCCTGTTCGTCAATCAGGGGTTTGCCAACATACTGCAACAAGATAAAGCCAGCATAATCAATCAACCTTTACGGCAGGTCATAGGTGAGAGTACGTTTTCTCTATTCGCATCACCGCTGAATGAAGCCCTTCAAGGCAAACAATCCACCTCAGAATACACTGAACCGAGCAACGACACTGATCACTCTTCAAAAAGCAAAGTTCGTAAGCGAATAGTGATCCCCTGTTTCAATCCCGACCAGGATGTTAACGGCATCCTGATTATGACGTTTGACATCACCGCAGAAAAAGATGCAGAACGACAATTAAATGAAGCCCAGCGAATGAATGCGGTTGGCCAGATGTCCGGTGGACTGGCCCATGATTTCAATAACCTACTGACAATTATTCTCGGCAATCTGTACTCGGTGGGGGATAGGTACTCCAAGGAAGAAGAATTGCAGCGCTACCTGGAGCCCGCTATCCGGGCAACCCGACGCGGGGCGGATATCACCAGTCGCTTACTCGCGTTCTCCCGTCGCCAACCCCTCTCACCAACGCTATTCGACCTGGATAAGCTGCTGCACGACACGACGGAACTGCTATCTAATTCATTACCCGACCATATCAATATCCATATCGATAACAATTCGTCTGACCTCCAGCCCTTTGTCGACCCTGGTCGACTTGAAGACGCTCTGGTCAACCTGGCATTCAATGCCAGAGATGCTATGCCTGAGGGTGGTGATCTGAGCTTTAACAGTAGAACGGTGGAGATCGAAAGCATCCTCGTTATGGATGAGACCGTCCTGCCGGGAACCTATTGCGAGATCTGCATTACTGATACCGGCTCAGGCTTCTCAGATCAGGCGTTAATACAATGCTTTGAACCCTTTTTTACCAGCAAACGGAACGGTGCAGGCTCTGGCCTTGGCTTGAGTATGGTGTATGGTTTTGTGAAGCAGTCAAAAGGCTATATCAGTATCCAGAACGCACACAATAAAGGTGCAACTATAACCCTGCTACTGCCAGCAAAAGAAGCTGAAACAATGCCTGTAACTGTCGCCGAGACCAAACCAGAACCCTCACAGGAACAAGCTGGAAGACTGGTCTGTCTGGTAGAGGATGATCCGGATGTACGTTCAGTAGTGCGCCAACAACTAATCGACCTTGGGTTTGATGTCATCGATACTCACAGTGCAGATGAAGCGCAACGTCTAATCCCCTTACTACCCGAGCTATACGGCCTGGTTTCAGATGTTATGCTACCGGGAACGATGAACGGTATCGAACTCGCCGACTGGCTACATAGTGAAAATAATCTGTGTAGAATCATTCTGATGAGCGGCTATTCGTATCAACAAAGCGGTGGCAAACCTATAAACCCCGCTTTCCCGTTGCTAAACAAACCCTTTGGCCTTACCGAATTGAAGCAGGCATTACATGATAGTTAATGAAGCCCCTCACAATCCTGAATTCAGGCACTCTTGTCGGAGACAACTTTGAATAATAATAAAATGATCTACGTTATCGATGACGAAAGCGACATCTGCCAGCTAGTCAGCCAGGAGCTGGAACTGTTCGGCTACTCGGTACGTACGTTTACGACGGGCACACAAGCAGGTCACGCCATTCGTACCCGGCCTCCAGAAATATGCATTATCGATCTTGGTCTGCCAGACATGGACGGTATGGAGCTGGTTAAGCAGCTATGCGATAAACACAATGTCGGCGTAATGATTCTCTCCGGGCGAAACAGTGTGCCTGATAAAGTGCTTGGACTGGAACTGGGCGCCGATGATTACATAGTCAAGCCGTTTATCCCTAGAGAGCTGGTCGCCCGGGTGAATAGCTTAGTGCGTCGACTGGAAAACACAGGCACTGACACACGATCAGAAACACGCAGCGCGAGTTTTGCAGGACTCTGTTACGAGCCTTCCACCCTGACGCTGACTACTGCAGATGGCATACAGGCAGAACTTAGCTCCGCTGAGAATGACCTGCTGATAAAACTACTTAAAGCGCCCAAAACAATCCTCTCAAGAGACCAGCTTATGGGAGAAAGCGCAGGCCCGTTTGACCGCAGTATCGATGTCCGGATGTCTCGGGTACGAAAAAAAATTGAGCTTGACCCTAAGAACCCGGAAATCATCAAAACCATTTACGGTGTCGGTTATATTCTAACAACCGATGTCAGCTGGAACAGCTAAACCGCCCCACACTAAGCCTGGCTTTAAACCAAAAGAATAAAAAAACCCGGCGAATACGCCGGGCTGGGGATCTGACTGACAGAACTTACTAAGGGGGAAGCTCAGCTAACAGATCAAGAGAAAGAGACCACAACCTCCTTCTTAAACCTTTTCAGATTGAGTGGTGAATACGCTTACCACCGGCTTCAGACACTCAATCTAAATGTACAGCACCAAACTCTGGCCTGGTTAGCTGCACCATTATTCATACAGATAATTACCCTCAGTTTTTCACCCCGCAAAAAACGTCGCAATTACTCGCCTGCACAACCAACTTCATTAGCAGGCACTGTTGTTGAGCTAACATTAAACAACAGAAGTTTTGCTGTAATCTTTCTGAGAAATAACGAAATGTATCAAGGACTTTTTGCTGTGGCTGATCGTTTGTTTAGTTTGAGCAGGGCTCTGCCCTTCAGGCCCATTCAACAAATAGCTGAAGCAGACGTAATACCGACATATCTTCCGCCAATACCTGCTTAGAATCGAATAGAATAATTCATCAATCAGATGAAAAAGCATCCTTTGTCATTGATAACAATTATGGATAATCTGCGCGCATATAGAAAAACGCTCTATTTTAAAGCAATAGAGAAAACAGTATTTATGCCGCACGATGCAAGTGCACTAAATTGGATAAACATCATGTTGACCACTTACGATTACATTGCGATGCACAACCTACAAAAAAGAAACTTTCCAGAAACCGAGCACGAATACTTTATGCGCATGATGCGTGAACTAAAAGTTACCCGTACAACTGAAAAGCGCGAAGCCAGAAACCAGAAGATAAAAGCGGCTTTTGCTGCTGTATTTAGCCAGCTCAAATTTAAGCGTACCGAAAGTCTTGAGTCCATCTACGGACGATAAGGCAATGCCACTCATTATGTAGTAAAGCCTGATCAATCAACCACATCAGGCTCGCTACATATAGCCAGCCAATCATTAAAGACACCGAACAAAACCTGATACTAAAATGCGTATCAGCCTACCCTTGCAACAAGCCTGTTCCTTTTTTACGCAGGTCTTCTCAATAGGTTGTGATAGCTCGCACCTGTACTACTCTAAGTTCTAAGGCGATACCCGGAACGGAAGATCCACCAGACAGTCGTCAGACAGATCAGTAGAAAGACCATAGTCATCCCCAGGCTAACCGCTACATTCACGTCGGCCACCCCATAAAACGCCCAACGAAAGCCACTAATCAGATAGACAACCGGATTAAACAGCGTCAGGGTTTGCCAGGGCTCAGGTAACATACTGATAGAATAGAACGCTCCCCCGAGGAAAGTCAGTGGCGTAACGACCATCAACGGAATCACCTGTAGTTTTTGAAAGTCATCCGCCCAGATACCGATGATAAAACCAAACAGACTGAACGTGATGGCTGTCAGAATGAGGAAGGCCAACATCCAGAACGGGTGCTCTATATGGTAATCAACAAACAACTGGGCAGTAAACAGAATCAGTAATCCCAGGGTAACTGACTTAGTCGCCGCCGCGCCGACATATCCAATTACAATCTCCATCGCCGATACCGGGGCCGATAGAACTTCATAGATAGTGCCTGAAAATTTGGGAAAGAAAATGCCAAAAGAAGCGTTTGAAATACTCTCACTCAGCAGTGACAGCATCACCAGCCCCGGAATGATAAATGCTCCATAGCTGATACCCTCAATATTCCCCATGCGTGAACCGATAGCGGTGCCAAAAACAATAAAGTACAGCGAAGTCGATAACACCGGCGAGGCAATACTTTGCATCAGCGTCCGGAAAGTTCGGGACATTTCAAACTTATAGATCGCTCGAATAGCATAGAAATTCATATTACTGCCCCTCCTGAACCAGGCTGACAAAGATATCTTCCAGAGAACTTTCACTTGAATTCAAATCACGAATCTCCAGTCCCAGCTTAGTCAGTTTACGTAACAAGCGAGCGATACCATCACTCTCATGTCGAGAGTCATAACAATAGGAAAGGTTACTGCCATCCTGATCCAGCTTTAAATTAAACTCTGACAGTTCATCTGGTATTTCAGTAATAGGCTGCTGCAGGCGAACACTCAGCTGCTTACTGCCAAGCTTATCCATCAGAGCCTGCTTCTCTTCTACCAGCAAAATCTGACCTTTCCGGATAACACCAATCCGATCAGCCATCTCTTCCGCTTCTTCTATATAGTGAGTCGTCAGAATAATAGTGACACCCTGCTCCCGCAGTTCACGAACCATCTCCCACATATCCTTACGCAGCTCAACATCGACACCGGCGGTCGGTTCGTCAAGAAAGAGAATTTCAGGTTCATGAGACAGCGCTTTAGCAATCATCACCCGGCGCTTCATGCCACCTGACAACTCACGCATCTGGGCATCTTTTTTATCCCATAGCGAGAGCTGGCGCAGGAGTTTTTCAATGTATTCAGGATTCGAAGGTTTACCAAATAAACCTCGACTGAAGCTGACTGCAGACCAGACATTCTCAAACGCATCACTGCACAGTTCCTGAGGTACCAAACCGATCTTACTGCGAGCCGCTCGGTAATCTTTAACAATATCAAAACCATCCGCCAGAACAGTCCCTTCCGAAGGACTACTAATGCCGCAGATAATACTAATCAAAGTAGTTTTACCTGCGCCATTGGGCCCTAACAAAGCAAATATTTCACCCCGGTGAATATCCAGGTCCACCCCCTGAAGCGCAGTGAAACCGGATTGATAAGTTTTAGTCAGGCCACTGATACGGATAATTGATGGCATTCTGTTCTCTCTGAGCCAGATAAGAGGGACATAGTAACGCCAGATAACGATGGGCAATAGGGGTTAGCAGACAGAGCACGAAAAATAATTCGATCGCAGCGCTGATTCGTCGTTCTGCCCGATCATGTCATTCAGATCGGCACTACTTAAAAACAGTTGGCACTTGTTATATCAGGTATAGCAAGCTCAACACGATACTGATGCTAAAGAAGGCAAGAATAGTCGTCACCATTAGCACACCCGAGCAATAACTTTGTTGACCGTACTGGCCACCCACAATGGGATAGATACTAAGCATCGGGGAAGCAGAAAAAATAACCGCGGCCTGTTTCAGCACCAAATCCATATCAGGTACGACAAATATCACTAAACACAGTACTAGTAGCGGCTGAAGCAACAGTTTAAAACCAGAGATCATAAGAATATCTTTGAAAGTCGCACTGAAGGCGACTCCTGCCAGGGACCCACCAATAATGATCAATGCGACCGGTGCTGCAGCCCCTGCCAGAAGGTCCATCCCCCGCCCCAGAAAACCGGGCGCATGGAATCCTGTTAATACCGCCAACACCCCTAAAAGCACAGCAATGATAATCGGATTTTTGGCTAACCGACTGATGACTGTTTTCACTACTTTTCTCAACCCGGAACCGGCTTCACCCTGGGTTTCCATCAATGCAAACGCGACAGGAAATAGAATAATATTCTCCACTATTAACACCATCGCAAACGCCTGAGTCGGCGCATCATCAACAAAATATTGCAACATAACCGGCAGGCCGATGAACGCACTATTAGGGCAGGCACTGCCAAAGCCTTTAAGGCCCGAAAAACTAATACTGTCCTTCAACATCCAGCGGCTGATAGCAAACACTGAGACAAACGAAAACAAGCCTCCTGCTGCATACACCAGGATGTAATCTAAATCGATTATCTGACTGATATCCAGTTGCGATATCTTCTGGAACATTAATACTGGCAGCGCCAGATAAAGCACAAATCGACTCATCCCCGGCAAGGCTTCGCGAGGAATAATACCGCCCCGTGTCGAAACAAAACCGATTAAAATCAGCAGAAAAATCGGCGCAGTAATACTCAGAATTGTCAGCATATAAGATACTTATTTTTAATTGGTCGATATACCATATTCAGAGGCCCATGCTGCATTTTTTTGAGAAAACTGACCGGCTTTTTCTGCATCTAAACACACTTAAAAAATCAGTTTACGAGCAAATAGAGCAGATTTTTAGCGAATATGATCAATAACTTCTTAAGGATACTCAAGATCAGCCAACAACGCTCATCAATAAACTGCAGCAGGCTATAGTATTTGCTCTCCGTTACGGCAACCTTTTTCATGTTGATGGCAATCACTTGCCATAACCAGCCATCATTCAATCGCCCAAGTTTATAATCTATGACCCTTTACGCCCTGATAAGAGCGGCTAATCGAAGTAATGCTTCATATGGCCAACAACTATAAAAATAGTGGTCTGAAAACTGCATATCAATTCGCTATAAACAACAGGAGCTTTCAACATGCTGACATCTGTTAATCTAACTGGCGAGTCACTCAAGCTATTGAACCTTAGGGGCTTATCAGAGCAGCAAGTGGGTGATTTTGCAGCGCTACTGGATAAAGCCAATAATCAGCTGGAAGGGAGCAGATCAGCCAAACAAGTGTTAACGGATATGTCCTCCGATGAGCTAAATCTGCTGCAGCAGGCCACCAGCCTTGCCAAACCCATTCAGATAGATTCATTAAGTGATGAAGGCGCTACAAACTTACTGGCCCAGCCCGACAAGACAGGCATGGTTGATCTTAATAATGATGGTATCGTCGAGATCGGGATAGGCAGAATGGTTACCTTCCCACCGGTCAACGCCCCGCCCTCAGTACATAAGGCGTGGGATTCCGCCACCGAGAACATGTCCGAAGGTGACAAGATGACCCTGCAGCTACACATGCATATCGCAACCTACGGGATACAAATGGACGGTGTACCTAGCAAAGCAGCCCTGCCTCCCGAGCAACAATGGTCGCCAGCAGGTTGGCAAAAACTATTAGCTGAGCTTAAAGGGGCTCTGGATTTCTCCGTCTCCATGGACGGCTGGACCCGAACTAACCTGGTCAGACAGGATTTCTTTAATAAGTTTGAAAATGAACTCTCTCAGAGAGCGGGCTAGCTTTTTGTTGAACTTCATTTCTATGAGAAAGCGGGAAAAGACCTGAAGCATCAAACCGCTTCAATTTCCTGTATCTTTAATTACTCAGTTCTCTTCCCCCTATACCGAGACTCTTCCATGGATATTGATTACTCTGAGCTGTCTGCTAATAAAGCATACTTCACTATGACTCAGTCAATAATACCCCGGCCCGTTGCCTGGGTATTGAGTGAGAACGCTGATGGGGGCCACAACCTTGCCCCCTTTTCCTTTTTTACCGCGGTTTGCAATGACCCGCCCATTTTAATGTTTTCCATTGGTAAAAAGACCGATGGCACCAATAAAGACACCTATAACAATATAATCTCACGAAACAGGTTTGTGGTTCATCTGGCCCATAGCGAGCAAGCAGAACAGCTGACTCAGACTTCAAAAGAGTTACCAGTAAACGAATCCGAAGTAGAACACTCAGGGCTGTCACTCGTACCTTTCAACAATAGTTCGCTACCCCGAGTCGAAGGAGCACGCATCGCGATGGATTGTGAGCTTTACGATGTCAAAGAGATAGGTAATGGACCACACCATTTAGTATTTGGTCGAATCAAAAACCTCTATATTGATGACTGTGCTGTTGAACTTGACTCTAAAGATCGCATGAAGATCGCTGCTGATAAAATCGACCCTATTACACGCCTAGGTGGCTCTGAATATATGACGTTTGGAGATATTATTTCAATCAGCCGTAGCTGAAACTGTCGTAAGAGCTTAGGGAGTATGCGAATAAGTCCTGCTTCCTGAGTCATTTTGATATTCATACCCAGATAACGGCCTAAACCAGCCTATTTGCAACCCTTGTCTACCGCCTACATACCGTTTACAGAATGCAGACGGATTTATCCTACGCTCGCATCATTTGATCCACACGAGCAATGTTGGCCAGAGCAAATAGTATTGCCAGTTTGCTATCGTTCTTCATCAGCCCACGATAACGAGCCTTGGTAAAACCGAATTGGCATTTGATGATCCGAAACGGATGCTCAACCTTGGCCCGTATGCTGGCTTTAAGGTACTCTGTTTTTAATGGAATCTTATTGATGCGTGGATGTTTCTTCAGTGCTTTAACCTTGCTGGGGATTTCAGCAATCTGCCAGTCGGCCTTCGTTGCTTTGAGTTCTTCACGCTTCTCAGCGCCACGATAACCACTGTCAGCGAAAATAAATTGCTCTTTGCCATGAAGAAGATGTTCGGCTTGGTTGAGATCGAGCTCATTAGCAGCAGTCGTCGTGAAGCTATGTGTAAGTCCTGTTCTGGCATCAACACCAATATGCGCTTTCATTCCGAAGTACCATTGATTGCCCTTCTTGGTTTGGTGCATTTCAGGATCACGTTCACCCGCTTTGTTCTTAGTGGAAGTAGGCGTTTCAATGATCATCGCATCCAGTAACGTACCTTCTTTTACCAACACACCAGCTTCGTTCAACCAAATGCTAACCTCTTGGAAAATCTTGCGGGCCAAGCCATACCGCTCCAATAAGTGACGGAAGTTCATGATAGTGGTGTGATCGGGTATTGCGCCATCCAATGAGAGGCCTGCGAATAAACGCATGGATGCGATCTCATAAAGCGCATCCTCCATGGCAGGATCACTCATGCTATACCACTGCTGCAAGCAGTGGATGCGGAGCATAGTAGATAATGGATAAGGCTTTCGACCATTTCCAGCCTTTGGATAGTAAGGCTCAATCACTGATTCCAGTCGCTGCCAGGGAATCAGCTTTTCCATGCGACCGAGAAACTTTTCTTTGCGGGTTTGGCGGCGTTTACTGTTGAACTCGCTGTCAGCGAAAGAAAGTTGGTGATCCATGGGTAACCCTCAGCACATTAGAGGCATGGATTGTCATGGTGAGGGACTTATTCGCATGTTCCCTAGGGAGGGTACGAACAAGTGAGCACCCTGCTACCTGAAGCCCCATATGAAATAAGGACGTGTTTGCAGTTTCGCTAAGATTGAGGCAACACCAATACGTCTACTAATACATCTGTGCGGAGACGGTGTAAGACCTGTTCTGCGGTATTTCCCAACAAAAATCCCTGGAGCCCCAGACGTGCCACCGTACCAATCACCACCAAATGGGCACCGATCTCTTCCACCACTTGTGGGATGAGGAGCTCAGCCGGGCCTTGATCAACATGGATTTGACTCTCTGGCAACTCCATCTCACCCAAGAGACGGCGACAGCCTGCCCGATACTGAGCCTCTTGCAATGCGGGTACCTGTAAACTCTTATCACCATCCTGCATTTGAGATGGGAACGCGCTAACCAGATGCATAGGAGCATTAACCGCCTCAGCAATAAATCTCCCCTCTTTCAGGATTCGTTCATTTAGCAACAGGTGTTCGGCATCTGACGCTGCAGCATTTACGCAGAGTAATACTGGCTGTTGATCCATAATATTACCTGCACGTACTAGCAACACTGGCTGATTAGTGTTTCGCATCAATTTCCAATCATCCGGTAAAAAAACATGATCGCTGAGACTTGGTGCATGCAGCTCTTTGATCACTAGCCCAAAGTTTTTCTCCCGCAAGGTGCACGTCAACGCTCCGAGCCAATTACGTTCATTACTTATCACCACTGAAACAGCGATCCCCTTCTTAACAGCGGTATTAAGCTTCTGATCTAGCGTCTCCATTAGCTTAGGTATCGCATGCTTCTTTCGTACCAACACAGTAATGCAAGCACCCAAGCTTTCACTGATTCGGATAGCTCTGTCTAATGCTACCTGCTCATCTTTTTCTGGGTTGATCACAACTAGGATCTGCTCATTAAACGGCATTATGATTTACCTCTTCTTGGTCATTTACAGTTTGTATGCAGCGTTTGTTGCTTTATGGTCTGTAGCCTATGCTATGCCCTATCCATCGGCGTACGTTTTATCAACATAGCAGCCAAAGCAGGTAACAATACCAATGCCCCCACCATGTTCCAGACGAACATAAAGGTAAGCAGTATCCCCATATCAGCCTGGAACTTGATCGGTGACAAAACCCAGGTCCCAACACCAATACCCAGAGTAAGCCCAGTGAAAGCAACCGCCTTACCAGTCGTCTTGAGCGTATTAAAATAAGCTTCTCTCAAGTCCTGACCTGCATTAAGGTAAGCCTGTAACTTAGAATAAATATAGATACCGTAATCGACCCCAATACCAACTCCCAGAGCGATCACCGGCAGGGTCGCCACCTTGACACCAATACCAAGCCTAGCCATGAGTGCTTGACACAACAACGAAGTCAAAGCCAAGGGTAACAGGATACAAAGAACCGTACGGAACGAGCGGAAAGTTAGTAGGCAGAGTATACCTACCACACTGTATACCCAGAACAGCATCTGGTACTGCGCCTTCTCAATAACAATATTAGTGGCAGCTGTGATACCAGCGTTCCCTGCGGCTAACTTAAAAGTAATATCCTCAACGTCTTTAAATTCGTTGATAAAGCTTTCTGCCTCAGTCACTACAGACTGTAGAGTTACAGCCTTATGATCATTGAGGTATATCATAACCGGCGTCAAGCTACAGTCGGCGTTGAAACTGCTGGGGGATGCGTAGACTGAAGCCTGATCAAGCAGCGCCTGATTTCGGTTGAGGCTGTACCACTTGATATTACCCTCATTGTAACCAGCCATAATCTGCTTGGTCTCATCTACCAAGGAGCGGGCCGACTGTACACCGGGGATCTGCTGCAGTCGCCATTGCAGCTGGTCAATGGCATCCAGTGTGCGATAGTCAGAGCACTTATCCTTAGCAGTCTGCACCATCACCACAAAAATATCAGTGCTAGTAGCGTAGTTTTCAGAGATAAAGGCATTATCTAAATTGTAACGGGAATCGGGGCGAAGCTCTGGAGCACCGGCATCCAGATCACCAATCTTAAGCCCCTTACTTTCGTACAGGCCTAAGACACTCAACCCCAAGGCCAGCACTATAAGCACCAACGCTTGTGGCTTCTGTGTACAGCCTGACAGAAGATGCCAGATTCGAGCATTGCTCTGCTCGTCACCGGCCTGCGGCTCTGTATTCCCCGAGCGTTGCCGAACACCGACATAGGACATCAACACCGGCAACAAAATCAGGTTCGTCAAGATAATCACTGCCACACCCAGTGATGCAGCAACTGCTAAATCCTGTATTACCGCAATTTCAATTACCATTAGAGAGGCAAACCCTGCCCCGTCAGAAACAAGGGCAATGATGCCTGGGATATAAAGAGCCCTAAAGGCGCGGCGAGCGGCCAGTTCTTTACCTGCACCTGTGGTGCTTTCATGAGCTATAGCATTGATGATCTGCACACCGTGACTCACACCAATAGCAAATACCAGGAAAGGCATCAGCATGGAATAAGGATCTAAACCGTAGCCCAGGGTTTTGAGCAATCCCAATTGCCAAACCACGGCAATCACCGAACAAAAAAGCGGAACCAAAGTACTACGAACACAGCGTGAATATGCATAGAGCAATATCAAAGTAATGACTAGCGCCATGGCGAAAAACACCACCACCTTTCCCGCGCCATCAATCAAATCACCAACCACCTTAACAAAGCCCGTAATATGAATCTTTACCGACTCGCTCTGATACTTGTCTCGCACAAGAGTTTCCAGACGCTCAGAGAACACTTGGTAGTCGATAGGCTCACCGGTTTCCGGATTGATGTCCAACAACGGGGCGTAGATCAGTGCCGATCGAAAATTATTTGCGACCAGCGCACCTACCTGACCAGATTTACGAACACTACTCCTGAGTTTTTCAAGTTCTTCATCAGAGCCATTGTAAGTAGCTGCGATCACCGGTCCGCCAGCCAGTCCCTCCTCGGTAACTTCTGTCCAGCGCACCGACGGAGACCAGATTGACTTCAGTGCTGCACGATCAATACCAGGAATATAAAACAGTTCATCATGAATCTGCTTAAATAAACTTTGGAACTCTGCGGTATAAATATCACCCTCAGTAGATTCTACGGAAATACGAACCACATTACCTAAGCCCTTGAGATCGTCCTTATGATTGAGATAGTTGGCGATATAGGGGTGGTAGGTAGGGATCATTTTTTCGAAATTAGCGTCCGGGCGCACTTGACTGGCTTGATAACCAAAAAAGAGAGTCGCCGCAAGAAAAAGGAACATCAGAACTGGCCGATGGTTAAAAAACAGACGCTCGACAAAAGGCTCACCTACATTGCCAGGTTTCAACAGCGTCTTTACCATTTGAGAACTTAGATGACTCATGGGCGTGCTCCATTTTGCTTTTTCTTCAAGATCAAAGACTGGACGCCACCAAAGCCCACTGTCAGTATATCGGCATCGTTATCTAGCACAGCGCTAAGAGGAAGTTTGTAAGGTGACCGGGAACGTTGTATTAACTTGCCTTGTGAGCTTAGCTGCAACACAGTACCGCCAGCACCCACCAAAACCACCGCCCCACCCGCAAGACGCGCCCCGCCAAACAGGCCAGCATCAGTACCGGTATCAATTGCAGCCCAAGATGCACCCTTATCAGCGGAGATAAAGGCGTTACCCCGTAGTCCGTAAGCGATCAAATTACCTTCACCCGCCTCAACCACACCAAAGAAAGTACCTTCATAGGGACTTTCAAGCCTTAGCCAGCTCTGCCCCCAGTCATCGGAGCGAAAAATATCTCCAGCCTCAGCAGCAATATAGAGAGCATCGCCTATATGCTGGATTGCATTTAGATGAAAGGCGTCAGGATTATCAAGCTTGTCGAACCAAGGGGTCCAGTGATCACCACCATCGTTAGTGCGCAAAATAAGACCAAAAGCACCTACAATAAAGCCCTCACGGGAATTCTTGAACCATATATCAAGAAAGGGGCGACTAGCACCTTCGGATAAAAAACTCTCTGAATCCTCAACCGCAATGGTGAGATCCTCAAGCTTCAGCTGCATCGCTTCCAACTGCTCATGTTGCTCTGTCATTGTCGCCAATACAGACTCTATTTTGGTAAGCAGCACCTGACCATGATCACGCATTAAACGGTTAGCCTCGTGACCATCCAACTGTTTTGTCCAATTTAAACCACCGTCACGGGAGTGCAACACCACTCCATCATGTCCGACGACCCAGCCTTGCTGCTCATCGACAAAGAAACTAGAGGTTAGGGTGGACCGTACCGGAACGAGAGCCTGAGTCCAACTAGCAGCCTGGTCATTAGAAAGCATAATATGTCCACGCTCGCCGACCGCAACCAATTTATTACCTACCCGCTCAATATCCAACAAAAGGCTGCGAGGAACTAAAGCACTAGGAGTGGCCGCTTCTTCAAGCGCATCACCCTGGGCCAAAGCAGAGGAACACTGAAAACCCGCGAGGAACATAAGCATGAAGCAAATTCCCCGCAAGTGATGAAACTGGAAACGGTTTAAATAGGTCATAGTCAGAGAAAACCAAGAATAAGTGAAATATAGCCCCGACAGGGATGAATCCCCCCGACGTTAAGCACTAAATTAATAGGCTCAACAGAAAAAAGGGAGCCGACCGAGGAAAGAGCTGGCTCCCTTGTTAACATGGATCTCGATTAACGACGGCTCATCTTGCGCACCTGCGCCGGAGTGAAGAATTTGTCATCTTCACCTGCATAAAGTTTGATCGGTTTACGATCCACCTCATTAAGCGCGTAAGCACCACTCTGAAGATCAATGTGGTAGTAGCTGCGTATAACTGTTGCAGGAATATCATAGGCGTTTAGCTGATTAGCTAAACCTACACGCCAAAGCTCACCACGTCCGTCATAGATATCAGTCGCGGTAATATTCCAGGTATCTTCGTCGAGATAAAAAGTACGTTTACCGTAGACATGACGCTGACCTTCCTTGACCGTAGCTTCAACCTCCCAAACTCGGTGTAATTCCCAGCGGGTAAACGCCGGATTTAGGTGGTTAGGCGTTTCAATCTCTTCTGTTTTACCATTCTCAAACGCAACCAATAAACCGTTGTTGTTATAAGCAACATACAGTTCCTTCTTACCCACAAGTTTCCAGTCGAACCGTTCCGGTGAGCCATTAAACATGAACGCATCATCGTAGGTCGTCAGCCCAGAAAACTCTGTGTTAGGTGTATCAAAACCGATAGTAGGTGCTCTGCGGACCCTCCGCTGTCCAGGAATATACTGCCAGGCCTGACGACCTGCCTCAGCATTCACCGGGTCACGTAGCAAAATCACTTCCCCTTTACGACGTACAGGCTCTTCATATTGAACTAGAAGTTGCAACATATTCCCATTGTAGGATGATGCATCTTTGCTCGTATCGTAGAAAGGAAATGCTTCTCGTGCGGTACTACCACCAATAGTCTTATCACCATTGGGATACACTGAAATATGCCGAAGCGTCTTATGATTCCCCGGTGCATTCCAACGAAGAAGATGGTTCCAAATTACCTCATGACCGGTTGCAGGAATCGGAAATGGGTAACCACCATATGCTTGTTCAACACTATTACCCTCATCAGACAGCTGACCTGTCAGCGCATTCTGTTTTGTATTGTCGTAGACCCATTGAGGCGCTGCTGCAGTTCGATGGGTAGGATAGATCGGCATCTGAAAGGTCTCAGGATACTTCTCAAAGAGTGCTTTCTGGCCTGCTGACAATTTTTCGGCGTACTGCTGATAATTACTAGCATTAATAGTAAATAACGGTTTTTCATCGGCAAAGGGATCTACCCGTGTGCCACCAGGCTTATAGCCAGCTGGCGGGGTGGACATACCACCAGTCCATTCTGGAATACTCCCATCCATATTACCGGAACGTTCAGCACCAACAGGTGTTAACTCATTAGCTAGTTGCGCAGCCTTCTGCTCAGAGACCGCTGCTAATGTGCCACCTGAATTTAAGGCCAAGCAGCTGATAAACAATGTAAGAATTGTCTTTTTCATATTTTACTCCCAGGTCACGTAGAATCGCGACTCGTTATTGTTCTTGTCTAAGTACTTAGAAACGGTACTTGTAGTAGGCAGCCAGATAGTCTTTGTCAGCCTGCAGGTGGCCCAGTTCAAGCCGGCCAATATCTGCAGTTACTTCGTCAGGATCGGTTAAATTCCAAACATAGCTCACACCAAAACTATGGTTATTGAGGTAGTTAAAATCGCCTTTCAGGGAAAATTGCTCTAGACCTTTTGCAAAGGTCAAAGGAACAGCGGAGACACCATCAAAATCATTTCGGTAGGTGCCTGTGACCTTAAGATCCAAACCTTCAGCAAGTGCATAGTAATCAGCTGACAGACTAATAATTGCACCTGCAGCTGAACGGTCTTCGTTCAGTGCAGCACTTACATTAGAGACATCGATACCCAAACCTGCGGCTGTGGCATCGCTATCAATACTTAACACTCGGTTGTAACCTAGCTCACCCACTAGGGCCAGGTTGTCAGCGATAGGGGTATCGCCAAGCAGGTGGATGATAGATATCTGTGCCTGAAGAGTTTCAGCTTCCGAGAAGTAGAAGCCCGCGGTCGGCCCTTGTCCCAATTGCACCGGCTGGCCATCACGATAGCTGACCTCACCACTCACATTCGTATCACCAAACACAGTGCCGAAACTTAAGCCAATCAGGTTAATATCTTCAAAAAATTCATTTGTTAATTGAGGACCAAAAGCAGGAGGTAAGAAGCGTACTGAATTAATGAAATCATTGTAACGCAGATAATATAAACCAAACTCTGTGTTGTTAAGTTCTTCAGCTAAGTAATAAACAGCAATACCGTACTGCCCTGCGTCAGGTTTATTTTCAAGTACAGTTGAAGGGAATGGTACATCTAGAGTATCACCAGTAGATCCTTGCCCCATGAAGTCCCAACCAAAAAAGGTACCCGGCGCATCAATACGGTGAGACTCCCAATCATACTGATAGTATGCTGACATTGAGAGTTTATCGGTGAGATCAAACTGAACATTCGCTTGGCCTAAAGGCATAAAGATATCTTTAAGCTCAACACCTGGCGCATTAGCTTTAGTTACATCCAGTGGCGCCTGGGCAGAAGAAATACCGCCATAGAGGAAAAGGCTTTCACCCCAGTTAACAACCTGTTTACCTAATCGCACACTGGCACTGCGTTCTTCAAAATCGAAAGTATGGTAGACGAAGGCATCCAGCAGCTCAATTTCAGAGGCATGTAAATCGAAGCCATCCTGTTGGAAAGATTTTGTAGCGTCTGTATCGTAAATTTCGTCATACCAACCACGACCCCGGAGAAAAACACCACCATCGCCATAATTAATATCTAAATCAGAGCTAAAACTAACCCGATTCTGGGTCATATCACCTTTATCAAAGGCCTTATTTCCATCATCTACAAGAGGTCCTTGTCCGTTAAAAGCAAGTAACGTTGCATTTTGTTTTTCCTGACGCCATTGAGCATCATAGGTAATACTTGTATCCAGATCGACCGTGACCCCATTTTCCAGTTCCCAGTTTAAGGCATGGACTTGTGGTGTAATAGCCAATAGAAGACCAGATACAACTGTTTTGATCGCACAGGATCTAGATCTCATAACACAACGGGGCAATGCACTTCGGCAGTTTTTATTCATCATTAACAACCCTCTCAAATGATTTTATTTTTTTATAATCTTTCATAGAACCAACTATCACTCTCTAACATTAAGAGCTGGTTAGATGACTGAGGTACTATCCAGGCGCAAGCATCACAATGCTCGCTTCTATCAAATTTTTCTTATAGCTATCTTTCTCCAATATAAAAGAAGCTAACAAATGAGTTTTTAAAACAGCACAAAACTCACCCACCTTAAGTATTTATTTCGTTGATATAACAACAACATAAATCCAATAAAAAATCGGACAACGGACAATCCTTTCCCCGTGACAAGAGCCCGAAAACCGGTCTAAAACGTGACATTGAGGTAATATCAACATCACACTCAAAATCATTTCACTTGTAGGCCTACCCACTCATGCACTTTGTCGGAGAACTCTTTGGTATGAAACAACATCAGCTGATGACTGCCTTCTTTTAAACAATAGAGTTCCACTGGCCCAGCAATATGGTCAGCAACACTTTTCATTACTTCAGGAGGGAACGTGGGATCTTTTTCACCGGATGCTACGAGCACCGGCTTTTCATTTTGATCAGCGGTAATCTCAGGCTTGTAGTGGAATACAGAACCCCATGAACCCAGGTCGTAAGACCAAGTATTCCAAGGATCTAGCTGTTTCTGAGCGTAAGCGCCATCGTAACCATAGTCTTCGTCAAAGTTGAAGAAGATACCTATATCTAGCCGGGCAGCACGTCCCAGGTGGGCAGCCATCTTTCTAACATCTTCCGATTGCCAGTACTCTCCCATCTTAAGCATGGGCGGAGTTCCGGGTACAACTGGCGCTCCCATTAAAATAGCACCACTTATAGCTTCAGAATGAAGTGCACTAAAAGCTGCCGCTACTCCCAAACTGGAGCCCAATGTAAACACTGGAAGGCCTGTTTTCTCTTTAACGTGTTCGGCAACAGCCACACCAGCATCTACCCACTCAGCTAACGTAAACTGACCACGAGCACGATTAGTTGTAGATTTTCCATGCCCCGGCGCATCATAGGACCATATATCCGCACCGCGCTCCGCGTGATAACAGCAAAACTTATCGTAAATACCAGCGTGCGAAGCAATACCATGAGAAATAACAAGTGCGTATTTGGGATCCTTCCCTCGATAGCGATAACAGTGAGTTTCATTCAATATGTGTTGTTCACGCAACATAAGGACACCTTTAATAACGCATATTCAAAAAGCAGCAATCTATTACTCAAGCTGCCCACCGAGTTAATCATTCTAGATGTCTTCAGCGATTAGCCGAGAGAGGAATTACGACAGCATTCAGTGATTTACAGACACCTTTAAAACCGTAACGTCTATAAGACAGGAAACTTTTCGAGACAAATAGCAGGTGCTCAAGCTGCTTAGAATCACCTCAATAACCCTGGCTTCTAGAATGAATTTCACCAAAACAAAAGATACCCAGGTTAACTAAATACAAATTTATAATTGATGCTCATTCCCTATTCCTACGCATACTGCGCTTCGCCAAAGCAAAGAAGTAGCACTCCTTCTAACGGTACATATCAATAAAATATTGCTGATGCATTCTGCAGAATATTAAGTACGCCGGTACATAGAAGGGAGATGCATTCAAATAATAATCTGTCTTGATTTAACTGATATCTGTCTCGAACACACGACCTCCTCCTACATCCCCAATGCTAGAGTAAAAAAAATAAGAACCGGCAGATAAGGATTGGACACAATGACCACTTCAAATGCAGAACATCATCGAGCCTTAGTTAACGGCATACACATGCACTATGTCTTAGCAGGACCGGAAGATGCTCCACCAGTTGTATTGCTACATGGCTGGCCTGAGACCTGGTATGGCTGGCGTAAACAGATTCCCGTTTTGGCGGAGAAATATCGCCTGATAGTCCCTGATCTGCGTGGTTATGGCGAAACCGACAAGCCCGCAGATAATTACGACAAACGCAATATGGCGAAAGACATCAAGGAGCTAATCGAGCACCTCGGCTATAGCAAAGTGGTAATGGTAGGTCATGATCGGGGGGCGCGAGTAACGACTCGCTTTGCCAAAGATTATCCCGAGATGGTGGATCGAATTTGCACCATGGACAACATCCCTACCCGCATCGTGTTTGAGACAATGAGTGGCCGCCCCATAGGCACTGATATCAGCCCGGGACAAATGGCTAAAGGCTACTGGTTCTTTAATTTCAATCAACTGGTGGATTTACCCGAGGCATTGATCACCGGCCGCGAGGAAATTTGGTTGCGTCATTGGCTTTCCAGTTGGTCGTACAATCGTGAACTATTTTCCGATGAAGAAGTGGCTGAATACGTAAAAGCCTATTCTCGCCCCGGCGCACTGCGTGGATCCTTTAATGATTATCGTGCAGCTCCTGTTGATACCGCACAAGACATGGAGGATGCGCACGTCAAAATCAAGTGCCCAATTCTGACCATGTGGGGAGCTGATTTCGATTTGGTTGGCCAGTGGTTTGATGTAGAAGCTGTCTGGAAAACTATGGGCGATGATGTAAAAGCAGTTCCACTGCCGGAGTGCGGCCACCTTTGCCAAGAAGAGCGTCCAGACTTAGTCAATGCCGAACTACTTGAATTCATGATTGATTGGCAAGGTTGATTCCAGAGGCCACCTTAGGCCCCTCTCTCAACGACATTACAACGGCTACACTATATGAATCAAACTAAAGACAATATTTTTTTCAATACTCTGCGCGACGCACTAACTGCCGGGCGAGTGCTCACAGACGAACGCTCTACACGCCGTTATCGTAAGGGAATTCGGGTCGGCAATGGCGCCGCTTGCGCTGTAGCATTACCCAACACCTTAGTCGAGTTTTGGCACGCATTAGAAGCTTGCGTTGCTCACAACAAAATTATTCTTGTTCAGGCTGCCAATACTGGTTTGACCGGAGGATCCACCCCAGATGGCGACGACTACGACCGAGATGTAGTAATTATTAATACGCGCCGCCTGGATAAACTCATTTTGCTTGATCAGGGTAAACAGGTAATCGCCCTCGCCGGAGCCACTTTATTTCAGCTAGAAGATAAACTCAAACCACTCAAGCGCAGCCCTCACTCAATCATTGGTTCCTCTTGTATCGGCGCTTCTATAGTAGGAGGAGTTTGTAACAACTCTGGTGGTAATTTAGTAAACAGAGGCCCAGCTTATACAGAGATGGCACTATTTGCTGAAATCACAACAGAGGGCAAACTACAGCTGATCAACAATCTGGGTATAACTCTGGGCGGTAGCCCGGAGCAAATCCTCAGCAATTTAGAAAATGGCACTTTGAAAAAAGTGCCCATTCTCGCCACAAGCGCAAACGCATCGGACTATGAATATCAGCAGCGAGTTCGAGACGTGAACGCCAAGACTCCAGCTCGATTTAACGCAGACAAACGGCGACTACATGACGCTAGTGGCTGTGCGGGCAAGTTGGCAGTATTTGCTGTACGCCTGGATACCTTTACTGAGCCCCAACAAGATCAAGTCTTTTACATAGGTACAAATAACCCAGAAGAGTTTACAGAATTGCGTAAGCGTATCCTGACCCAGTTCAAAGAGCTGCCGGAAATGGGGGAGTACATGCACCGAAGCTACTTCGATGGTGCTGACAAATACTGCAAAGACACTTTTCTCTTTATCAACTTACTAGGCAGTTCATTCTTACCCAAGCTTTTCTCCTTTAAAGCCAAAGTTGATAGTTTCTTAGGACGAATTCCTTTTCTACCCAACAATTTAAGTGATCGGTTTTTACAGCTAACGGGCAAGCTCTATCCCGATCATCTGCCCAAACGTTTGAGAGAATACAGAAAGCGTTTTGAGCACCATTTAATGGTAAAGGCCAATGACGGGGCGATAGCGGAAACCCGGCAATTACTACAAGAGTATTATGGTGCAGATTCGAGCAGCAACTCAAAGCGTAATGGCGAATGGTTTACCTGCACCGATAAAGAAGGTGACGCAGCACAGCTACACCGCTTTGTAGCTGGTGGCGCCTCTGCCCGTTATGCAATCGTACATGCAGACGAGGTCGAAGGCCTTATGCCTTTGGATGTCGCATTGCCACGTAATACCGAAGACTGGCATCAATTACTCTCCCAAGAGGTGCTGGATAAGCTAGCGGCTCCATTTCAGCTCAGTCACTTTTTTTGCATGGTCTTTCACTGGGACTTTGTAGTCAAAAAAGGTGTGGATATTCCTGCATTAAAAAGACAAATCCTTAATGAACTCGATAGTCGCGGCGCAAAGTACCCAGCGGAACATAACGTCGGACACCTCTATCAAGCAGAACCTGACCTGGCAAATTTTTATCAAAACCTGGACCCCACCAATAGTTTCAACGCTGGTGTAGGGAAAATGTCCAAACGCAAGTACTACAAAACAATAACGAACGAATAAGTGAGAAATGATATGGCTCTTGATCATAACATAACAGCATTGGTTACCGGTGCTTCCAGCGGTATTGGTGAGGCCACCGCTCGTGCTCTTCGACTACAGGGTGTAAAGGTCTATGCTGCAGCGCGCCGAATTGACCGTCTGGAAAAACTCGCCAGTGAAACTGGTTGTATTCCTATCCATCTGGATGTTAGAGATCGCCAAGCAGTTAAAGAGTTTGGCGAGAAATACCCTATAGATATCCTAATCAATAATGCAGGCTTGGGTCGTGCATTGGGATCAATGTGGGATGCTGAAATAGAAGATATAGAAATGACTGTTGATACCAATGTCACTTCTGCAATCTTGATGATCAAGTCGGTACTACCGGGCATGATCAAGCGAGGTAAAGGCCATATAGTCAATATGAGCTCAGTAACAGCTATTTATCCTCTTCCTGCAGCACTATACGGGGCAACTAAAAGCGCAATCCATAAACTCTCTCGTGACTTGCGAATGGAATTGCAGGGGACAGGTATACGTGTGACTGAAATGAGCCCCGGTCGAGTCACCAGTGAGTTCTACAATGTTGCCATTGATGATGAACACCAGCTTAAAAAGGCTGTAGAAACTCAGTGTGACGATCTAACAGCTGAAGATATTGCAGATGCAATCATTTACTGCGTCAGCGCCCCTTGGCGAGTCAACGTTAGTCAGATGGAAATATTGCCAACCGAGCAAACCTATGGCGGCACACACTTTATTCCATTTGAAGGAAGAGACAAATCATGAGCAAGAAATTAAAAGCAGTGATTATCGGGCCGGGTAATATTGGTACTGATCTGTTGATGAAAATGAAACGTTCAGAGTGGATTGAACCGGTTTGGATGGTGGGTATCGATCCAGAATCCGATGGCCTGACACGGGCGCGTGAGATGGGGATAAAAGCCACAGCTGATGGCGTTGATGGATTGCTGGCCCATGTAGTGGAAGACGATATCCGTGTGGCTTTTGATGCTACCTCTGCTTATGTTCATGCAGAGAATAGCCGCAAGCTGAACGAACTCGGTGTAATCATGATTGATCTGACGCCTGCGGCGATAGGCCCCTTCTGTGTGCCGCCGGTTAACCTGGTACAGCATGCGAAAGAGCTGGAGATGAACGTCAATATGGTGACCTGTGGTGGCCAAGCGACGATCCCGATGGTGGCTGCGGTCTCTCAAGTTCAACCCGTGGAATATGGCGAAATCATCGCGACGGTTTCCTCTAAATCAGCCGGTCCTGGTACCCGTAAGAACATCGATGAGTTCACCCGGACCACTGCGAGCGCAGTCGAAAAAGTGGGCGGCGCTAAAAAGGGTAAAGCGATTATCATTATCAACCCGGCTGAGCCACCACTACTAATGCGTGACACGGTTCACTGCCTTACCGAAGGAAAACCAGATCAGGCGGCTATCACCGAGTCGGTTCACGCCATGGTGAAAGAAGTACAGAAATATGTACCAGGTTATCGTTTGGTCAACGGCCCTGTGTTTGATGACAATAGGGTCTCCATGTTTATGGAAGTGGAAGGTTTGGGTGATTACCTACCAAAGTACTCTGGCAATCTGGATATTATGACCGCAGCGGGCCTGCGCACGGCAGAGATGTTTGCTGAAGAAACTAACAACGGCAACATTACCCTGCCAGCACGCGGCTAAGTGAAGGAATAAAACAATGAACCTTAAAGATAAAAAAGTAATACTTCACGATATGAGCTTGCGGGATGGCATGCATGCCAAGCGTCACCTGATCTCATTAGATCAGATGGTCACTGTGGCTACGGGTTTAGATGAAGCCGGTATGCCACTTATCGAAGTCACCCACGGCGATGGTTTAGGTGGCACCTCAGTAAACTACGGTTTTCCGGCTCACAGTGATGAAGAGTATCTCGGCGCTGTGATTCCAAAAATGAAAAACGCCAAAGTCTCTGCTCTATTAATACCGGGAATTGGCACCGTTGATCATCTACGCATGGCGAAAGATTTAGGTGTAAACACTATCCGTGTAGCCGCTCACTGTACCGAAGCGGATGTAACGGAACAGCATATCGGTCTGGCCGCTAAGCTGGAGATGGATACCGTCGGCTTCCTGATGATGGCGCATATGGCCAGCCCGGAAAAGATTGTAGAACAGGCACGGCTGATGGAGTCCTACGGGGCGAACTGTATCTACTGCACGGACTCTGCTGGTTATATGCTACCGGATGAAGTAACAGAGAAGATAGGTCTGCTGCGGGCAGAGCTGAATCCCGACACGGAGATCGGTTTTCATGGTCACCACAATATGGGAATGTCGGTAGCCAATTCATTGGCTGCGATCGACGCCGGTGCAATCCGTATTGACGGTTCAGTTGCGGGCTTGGGGGCGGGGGCGGGTAATACGCCATTGGAAGTACTGGTAGCGACACTGATGCGGTTAGAAGCAGACCACGGCATCGATCTGTATAAGATTATGGATGTTGCAGAAGATCTTGTGGTACCGATGATGGACCAACCGATACGTCTCGATCGAGATGCCCTGACACTGGGTTACGCCGGTGTTTATTCGTCGTTCCTGCTGTTTGCGAAACGGGCAGAAGGTATGTATAAGGTTCAGGCGCGAGACCTTCTGATAGAGTTGGGCCGTCGTGGAACCGTTGGTGGGCAGGAAGATATGATCGAAGATCTAGCGTTAACTATGGCCAAAGAAAAAGGGTTGATGTAAGACTTCTCAATTAGACCTACGAGTTTAGTAAAATCATACCTGCTAAATTGACATTGAGGATAACAGGCTCAACTTCCTCATCACGGTACTACCCACCGCTCTCCCCCTAATCGCCACAACCGGTGGCGATTAGGTCTTATATTTTTTCAAAAAATCTCAATCTCAGTTTTCTTTAATTCACCAATTATTTTAGATTGTAATAAGTCGCTATCACCTTACAGGTGGTTTGGGGCTGAGTAATACTCCATTTCTTCGTCTACCAGTAGCTCTACAATCAGCTTGTCTCGAATTCACTGCAATCAGGTCTACCATCACCGATGGAATTGCAGAAAACACTGTTAATGTTCTTGTCATAGAAGAAATACCCAGACTTACAAAATAACAATCCATACTGAGGTACCAAAATGACAAATACTCCTGTAATGAGCCCGAACGGCATTAACCATCTTGCGCTGGCATCCAGCGACATAAAAAAGACTTTGCAATATTTTAATGAAGTACTAGGCATGCCTCTAGCATCCCTATACTGGATGCATGGTGTTGAAGAAACAGTCCATGGTTTCCTTGTGCTTAACGAGAACTGTCTTCTGGCTTTCGTTGGAAGCCCAAAAATTAGTAATGATGTTGAATACGGCGTAACTCACTCAGGTAACCCTGGAGATCCTTGTGTAGGCGGCACCATGCAGCATTTAGCTTTAAATGTTAATAGCCTTGAGGACCTTCTGGCTGTCCGAGACCGTATTCGTTCAAAGGGCCTTCACTGCATGGGACCAATGGACCACGGTATGATGCAGTCCATCTATTTTGCTGGACCAGATAGCATGACTCTGGAAATCGCTTATCTCACAGGTGAGGACCCATCAAAATGGATCGATCCAGCTGTAGTGGAATATCTAAACATCAGCAAGCAAGAGCTGGAAGAGTTACGTAACCCAACGCCTTATACCCGACCTTCTGAGCCTGTTCAAAATCCTTCACTTAAAGAAGGTAACACAGAGTTCCGCATGCACTGGCCAGAAGCTTATGACATGTTCATGACAACACCTGATGATTTACTGGTAGACCTCCTGAAAGACAATGTCCCACCGACTGAAATCAGTCCTGAAGATGCGAATAAAGGCGAGCAACTCTCTGAGCGAATAGGCAAAGGCCTTGAAGGGTAATAGCCAGCTACAAATTATGAATAACGGTTAAATTTAGAGTAGCTAACCCTGTGATCGGTACATCGCTATTGTTGCGAATTACAATTAAGAACTACATCAGATTCTTTCTTGAATACGGTGTACCGATCGATACATTTTTGTGCCCCAGTAAAAGACAACTTAGAAACGTGCTCTATCCATAAGCAGATAAATATACAAAATCATAAATCGTTTTTGGTCTAATAATTATTCTTTATTCTACACATCTTAAATAGATTCAATCTAAGCTAAAAAATAATAGGGTTGATAAATCAGCTTCAAAAAGTGGATTAAGTCACGCCAACTATTCGTCGCTATCAAATAGCCTTTTTTGCGTAGTTTACCGCACAAAATAATAAGAAAACTCAAACTAAGGAGAGGAGCACATGTACACAGCCTCAACCACATCTCTGATAAACACAACCAGAAACCGAAATATCAGCGACCTTGTTACACTGCAAGCACTCAAGAACCCTTCAAAAATAGCGCTAAAATACGACGGTCATTCAGATACATTTGAAGAATTAAATAATTGCATTGACCGTGCAGCCAATGCTCTCAAAGCAGCCGGCATTACACCGGGAGAAAGGGTAGCCTGTCTATCGCATAACAATAGATCGTTTGTAATATTCCGCTTTGCTGCAATTAGAGCTGGCGCCATATTCACCCCTATTAATTTTATGCTTAATGCAACAGATATTACTTATATTTTGGAAAACTCTGGTGCTGTAGCAATTATTGCAGAAGATACCCTTTGTGAAGTAGCTGATCAGGCCATAGCTCAAATGGAATCTAAACCAAAAGTTAAGGCTTACATTAACTTTTCGGGTACACAGGTTGCCGATAGCTGGCTGAATTCTAACGACTGGATCACATTCGAAGATGATTCCCCTGTCGTTTGTGAAACCGGCGAGGATGATCCCGTACAGATTATGTATACCAGTGGAACTGAGTCTCATCCTAAAGGCGTCATCCTTTCTTCTCGTGCATTAATTGCTCAATACGTTACCTGCATAGTTGATGGCAAAATGGAACAAAGTGATATCGAGCTACATTGCTTACCGTTATTCCATTGCGCTCAACTTGATTGCTTTCTTACCGTAGACTTATACCTAGGTGCAACCAGCATATTAATGCCTGGCGCTGATCCTGGTGCTATGCTCGAACAGATAGAAAAAGAAAAGATCAATAAACTCTTCTGCCCACCGACAGTATGGATAGCGCTACTACGCCATCCTGACTTTGATAAACGCGATCTTAGTTCTTTGAACAAAGGCTATTATGGGGCATCCATTATGCCAACTGCAATAATTGAAGAACTGTCTGAACGTCTACCAAATATGAGGCTCTGGAACTTTTATGGGCAGACAGAACTGGCTCCCGTTGCCACTATTCTCCAGCCAGAAGACCAATTGAGTAAACTCGGATCCGCAGGAAAACCAGGACTGAACATCAATACTCGTATTGTCGACGATGAAGATAACGAAGTTCCTCGTAATACTGTTGGTGAAATTGTCCACCAAAGCCCTCAAGCCACACTTGGATACCTAGGTAATGAAGAGAAAACTGCAGAGGCATTCTGTAATGGCTGGTTTCATAGCGGGGATCTCGGCTATATGGACGAAGAAGGTTATATCTTTGTCGTTGATAGAAAGAAAGATATGATTAAATCCGGCGGTGAAAACGTCGCCAGCCGTGAAGTTGAAGAAAAATTATTTCAACATCCAAAAATAGCAGAAGTAGCTGTCTTTGGTTTGCCACATGAGAAATGGATTGAGGCGGTATCCGCGGTTATTGTACCTCGTGAAGGGGAAAGCTTAACTCGTGATGAGATAGCTAGTTTCTGTCGAGAGAACCTCACTAGCTATAAGCGCCCTCGGAATATATTCTTAGCTGAATCACTACCGAAGAACGCGAGTGGCAAGATTCTTAAACGCGAACTTAGAGCAACTTATATCGACTCATAATAATCTGAAATTTTTTGGCTATATCATACATTATTACTGAATGGATAACTTGCCTAGAAAATATCAGCTACAGCCAGAAAACATCAGATTTTTCACCTTTTCGATTGATAGAATGACACAAGGATGTGTCAATATTGGCAAAAAACACAAGAAAATCTTGCCATATTTCAGATATTTGACCTTTACTGTTCTATTCAAAGGTTCATATACAATAACCCAAGCAGATGGCTGGCTTGTTAACATAGCGAAGAGGTCATTCACATGACCGGATAATCATTCCTAACGACACATAACGCAAGTATTCATAACGTTTTCCTCTCTCTTTTTCCTTCTAATTCGATTAATAATGTTGAATACCTCTTTATCATATAATTTTTAATCAAAGATGAATCGAACCACAAACACATGCTTTGAAAATATTCTTTTATATACATAAAATATCAATTAAAAGTTATACGGGCGAAAATAATGAAATGGAATGACATACGGTTTATTTTAGCTATAGCAAATCACGGTACGTTGCACGAAGCAGCTATCAATTTAAAAGTAAACCATTCAACTGTATGGCGGCGCATACAGTCATTAGAAAAAACCTTTTCAACTCAGATTTTTTTGGTCGACAGAAATGGATATAAACTGACTGAAGCAGGGGAAAATGTTATCGAACATGCGATAGCTATGTCAGCTAACATGGATGCAATAGAAAGAGTAATTTCAGGCCAAAACAAAGAATTGAAAGGACTTATAAAATTAACAGCACCGGCAATTATAGCAGATGGAATATTACCTAAATTAATAAAAGAATTTAGAAAAGAGCATCCTGAAATTACATTTGAATTACTCGTAGAAAGTGCTTCATTGAGCTTGGATAAGCGTGAAGCAGACATTGCGTTCAGGTCTACAAATAACATTCCTGATAATGCAATAGCTCACGAACTTGGCGTGACATGTTGGTCGTTAATGATTAAAAAAGAGCTTTATCAAGGGGAAAAATTAACTTTAGAGGAATTAAAAAAATGGCCAATGATTGGATATATTAATTTTGATCCGACGGCTGCACAATGGTTTGAGGCTACATTTAAAGAGTCCATCAAGGTCGTATCATGTAACGATGTTTCCCACGCACTTACTTGCGCTAGAGAAGGTTTAGGAGTCGCTCTTCTGCCTATTCCATATGAGTCATCTTTAACTTGTTTATATAAACTCCCTTCACACTTTGACATTAAGATGTGGCTCTTAACCCACAGGGACTTAAGAACCTCAGCTAGAATAAAAGCATTCTGGGATTTCATTTTAAAAAAACACAAGGAAAGTAACATATTAAAAATGGCAATAAACAGCTTAACCGATATCCGTTAAAACAGTTCCTTTGAAAACGAAACGCTCTCCACATATTCCCTATTTTAATATAAGCCTCTGCAGGTTCTATCTAACACCTAACTTTAATATTGTCTGGGCTATGTATAGCACCAAGAGGCTAAAATTAGCCACAGTAAAGCAGAAAAAAGGAGTGAATGGTCATAATTGTAGCACACTAGAATTTATCACTAAGTTCAACAATGGCAGCCTTCGATATAACCTAAACCACATTAACAGCGTCAATTATTTATTACATTAAGTAAGCATTGTCAGTTAAATAAATGAAAAAGTCCAATATTCAGCTGTATCACTACTCAATAGCACTGTAATTAATATCTCCATACTTACCTTTCTGGTAATCATTGAAAGCAGTGAAAATTTCTTTTTGGGTATTCATAATAAAAGGCCCTCTTGGGATAATCGTTTCTAAGTAAGCCTCTCCACCGTACAAAAATAGATCGGTTTCTTCACTAGCTACAATGTTGACTGCACTTAAATTATCGGACAGGAATCCCTGTTGATTTGCTTGCAAAGATTCACCTGAGATATCAACTAAACCAGAGGCTACATACACGGCGTACTGATCACTTTTCACAAGATTTATATTGATTGTATCGCCAGCATCCAGGTGAAGATGTAAAAGTAGCTGACGACTCTCAGTTGCAATCGGCGACGTTAAACCTTCATATTCACCTACTATTACTTTCAGGTAACCTTGACTTGATTTTAAGTTACGCTTTGGCAACTCTTCATTTTGGACCGCTCGATAATCAGGTCGTTCCCCCTTTTCTTTTGAGCTGAGATTTAGCCAAAATTGCGCTCCAACAAACCGACCCTGAACTGGTTTCGCCCATTCATCGTGAACAATTCCATTGCCTGATTTCATCCATTGCACTCCTCCTGACCCAACATGCCCCTGGTGGGCACGACTGTCTAAGTGAGTAATCTCGCCTTGAATCAGGTAGGTTAGTGTAGAAATACCTCTATGCGGATGAGCAAAAGTACCGTCTGGTTTTGGTAGAGAGTCAGGTGTTATAAACTGATCAAAATGGTCTAATAACACCCAATATCCTACTGGTGTTAATTTTTGTTGGGGCATCACTCTATTTACAATTAGATTACCAACTTGCTCTGATTTAGATGTGATTTTTGTTTCAAATAACGCCATAACGTCCTCAATATAATAACCATTACTTCCTTTTTTGGATTTTTATCAACTCATAATTTATAAAACCACCTACAACATACCCACTATAAACAAGAAAAAACGCCCCCTAACTTTCGTTATTTATCTTATAACGAGAGTAGTAAGATATTATAAATATTATCATTAAGAGCAATGCTGGAATATTTTTTGAAAGAGGATCACCTAAAAAGAAATGCGATGCAAACGCTCCGACTATTGTAATAGCAATGCCTCCGTAAGCCCACTCTTGAAGAAACTTAACTTTTGTTTGATAAATACAAATAACAGCAATTATAAAGGCAACACCAATAATTATTGAGAAGTAATTTTGATAACCTAATCTAGACATATCTCCTTCCATTAGTCCTGCTAGATTAGCTATACCTGTACTAGTAAAAGCAAATGCTAATAAGCTTTTTGAAACATGATATACTTTATTCATATACTTCCTTATTAACAATAACTACATTACCAACTTAAAACCCTACACAATCAATAAGCCATTAACCCTAATACAACAATGATAATGATCATTAGTATAAACATTATTATTTATATTAATAATATCTTAAAGGGCTACATCTTTGATATCACCTATCAAAGATGCAAATCTCGAACAAAAGTCATAAGCAAAAAGATAATTTTGATACGAACAAAAAATTGGTAATAGATTGATAGTCTAATAATTTTTTATTACTTGAACTCAGAAACTGCTTCAAAGTCGAGTCGCGGTAAACGAGGATAAACGCCAACACTATCACCATGACCAATGTTAATTATAAAATTCACAGTTGAATTCGTACCGCCAAAGAATTCCTCGTTAACACCTTTTGGATCAAAACCTGACATAGGTGCTACATCTAACCCAACCGAACGAAGTGCCATCATGAAGTAAGCGGCTTGCAATGTACCATTACGCTCTGCGTTTTCACGAGCCATTTCTGGGTTACTAGAAAACATAGACGCGGCATCTGGAAAGATAGGAAAAACACGGTCCATATTCTTATAAAAATCCAGATCATTCGCTAAAATAGCCGTTAATGGTGCTGCGCTAGTCTTTTCTCTATTACTGTCAAGCATGTGTGGTACAAGTCGGTTTTCCTTTTCTTCACCACGTAAAAATACGAGCCGCATAGGCTGCATATTCATGCCTGTTGGCCCCATTTTGGCTAGGTCATAGGCTTTTTTTAATAATTCATTAGATACTTGCTTGTCAGTCCATGCATTATGAGTATGAGCTTGCCCTAGAATTAAAGACATAGTATCGATATCCGCGACAGTGATTCTCTCACGCAAGGCATTTACTTCTGCAATAGCTTCGGCTTGTCCTGGAAGAAATTGGGTCATTATTAATCCTCATTTCATTTATGTAAGTTAATTAGTTGATTTGAATTTCATTACTTATCAGCTCAACAAATTTCATAAAAATATATATCTGAAATATGTCGATAGCTCGGGTGATGTCTTTAATAAGAATACATTTTGCACAAATGCTTTTATATACGTAAAATAGCAATTTATAATTGCAAGAACGCAATAAGCAAGAAACAAAAAATCTTACAATTTATTTATTCCTAGAAAACCATCGCAGCTAAGTAACTCAATAAATACTAGCCCAGATCAAAAAAACTTCGAAGCTAACTACGCCTCTGAATAGAGTGTATGCCGATAATGTCTTCGACATTATCGGCATATTCCTTAAAATATTGCGGCAGCCAACCGCTCAACTCCGTAGAGTCATGGACTATAGGGTTCTGATGCCTCTAAAAATGGTGATTAGTAGTAGCTTATGCTATCCGCTGCCATGATTCGCATATTAGCCGTTGGGCGGTAAGCTTCACCTAGAGTAGATGCGAGTCGATCACCCCACTGGCACAAAGCAGTCATACCAACCTCATCCATCCATCGCACTACTCCACCACGAAACGCAGGGAATCCCAATCCCATCAGCAGAGCCATATCAGCCTCTGCAGGTGAATCCACGATACCCTCTTCCAAACAGCGCGCCATTTCAATTGCCATAGGAAGCATACAGCGGAATTCAATTTCCTCATCTGTCAGATCAACCTTCGCAGACTGGCACTGAGCGATCATTGATGAAGTAGTATCGTCAACACTTTTCTGTGGTCGCCCTTTGGCATCTGGTAGGTACTGATAGAATCCTTTCCCATTTTTCTGACCGAACCGCTCAGCGGTATTCATATCATTCAGAATTGACTTATCCAATTGAGCCATACGATCCGGAAAGTCTTGAGCAAGTACATCTATACAGTGACACAGAGTATCGATACCGATTACATCCGACAGATAAGCTGGGCCCATTGGCCAACCCCAAGCCTGCATAACTTGATCAATACGCTGAAAATCACCACCATCGTTGATGAGCTGTTCAAATCCTCGAAAATAGGGAAAGAGCACACGATTAACAAGAAACGCAGGACAATCATTGACAACAATAGGCTGCTTGCCCAACGCCAATGTATAAGCCACCAAATCAGAGATCGTTTGATCTGAGCTTTGCTCTGCACGTACGACTTCTACCAAGGGCATAGCGTGTACCGGATTGAAGAAATGCAAACCTGCAAATTGATCAGGTCGTTTTAATGCACGTGCCAAGCGAGTGATCGAAATAGTAGAGGTATTACTGACCAACACCCCCCCTTCAGCAAGGTTATTCTCCAACTCTGCTAATACCGCCTCTTTAACTTTAGGATTCTCTACAACCGCCTCTACGATCACCTTGCTTCTATCCATATCTGAAGCTTCTAGGGTCGGTGTAATTGCTTTTAGAATGTCAGCCTTTTTCCCTTCAGTCATCCGTCCTAGGCGAACACGTTTTGACAATAGCTTATCTGCTTCAGTCATCCCTAAATCCAAAGCTGATTCGCCAATATCCTTCATGACAACCTTAATACCCTTAAGTGCATTCTGATAAGCAATTCCACCGCCCATAATTCCAGCCCCAACAACAGTGGTCTTATCTAACGTTAACTTAGCATCTTTAGCATAAGCCCTGGCGACCTTCTTAATGTACTGGTCGTTCATAAAGTTTCCAATCAAAGCACGTGACTGGGAAGTCGTTGCAAGAGCTGCACATACATTAGCTTCTTTCTCCAAAGCCTTATCAGAACTTAGCTGAGACGCTTCGGCAATAAGATCAATTGCAGCAGCAGGTGCAAGTAATTGAGGATTTCGGGCGCAAACCTTACCTTTAACTGCCTGAGCTAGCTGCTGAGCCTCTTCAGAGGATATGGAAAGAGCGCTGGCTTTAGCAATACGACCGATCTGTACCTCTTCAGAATGGTCAATAGCATAATTGAGGAGCTCCAATGCTACTTGGCGAAGCTCATTAACTTCCGCGACTTTGGAGACTAATCCAGATTCCAGAGCTACTGGCGCTTTTTGCGGGGCTCCACTAGCTACCCACTGCAATGCAGTCTCCAAACCTACCAGACGTGGAGTACGAACAGTTCCACCCCATCCAGGAAGAATACCCAACCCTGTTTCCGGTAGACTGATTACTGCCTTATCGGACATGACACGATAATCACAAGCCAGACAGAACTCCAACCCGCCACCTAAAGCAAAGCCATTAATAGCTACCACTACAGGAAAAGATAGAGATTCTAAACGAGAAAAGTTGGTATTATTTATAGCAATGCGTGATTTTATCTGCTCTTCAGACAGACTAAAAATTTCTTTAAATTCACTTATATCCGCGCCAACGATAAAATCTGATTTAGCGCTAGTCACCAGCATTCCCTTGATGCCTTCAGCTTTCTCAATAACCTCCAGCGCAGCACTCAGCTCTACTACTGTTTCATTATTGAAAACATTGACACTTCCATCACGAACATCAAAACTCAGTTCAATCAACCCATTATCCAATGCCTTAACGTTAAGCTTGCTTCCTATGTACATAACCCCCCCATGTGACTCGTTATTGTGCTGATCAGATCGTTTATCAAATTAGCCTTTATACTGTGGAGGCCGATTTTCCAAGTAAGCAGCAACCCCTTCTACACCGTCCACTGAACGGCCCATTTTAGCAATAAGACGTGTCTCCAGGTCCATCTGAGTTTCTAGACCATTGAGATAGGTCTGATTCAACAGCTCCTTAATAGCGCCGTAAGCATTGGTTGGCCCTTTAGCAAGACCCGCTGCCAGCGACTGGGCTTCACTCAAGACATCCTCAGGCGCAACCAGTTTATTCACCAATCCCCACTCTAATGCCTCTTGGGCAGACAGTAATCGATTGGTAATCATCAGTTCCTGAGTCTTACGTAAACCGATAAGACGAGGTAGAAAGTGACTGGCACTGCCATCCGGTGACAGACCAATACCAGAATAAGCCATTGTGAACTTAGCCTTTTCAGAGGCCACAACGTAATCGCCAATCATCGACAAACTCAGGCCAGCTCCCGCTGCAGTGCCATTAACCGCCACGATCACAGGCGCTCTCATATGTCGAAGACGGGTAATGGCAGAGTGTAGGTAGCCGGTAAGTTCTGTAAGCATTTCACTGATATTGTTACGGGACTCTGCAAAACTATTTATATCTCCTCCACCACAGAAAAAACGCCCCTGACCGGTGATAATGACCACCCGAACCGCCTCTGAACTCTCACATACAATAGCCGCGTTTAGCAGTTCCTTTGCAAGAGGAATATCAATACCATTGACATTATCCGGACGATTCAGCGTAACAGTAGCCACACCATCACTGATCTCGAATTTAATATTTTCATAAACCGTCATAGTGACTCCTGATTTCTATAAAAAATGCGTAAACACCCCTGAGTGCCTCAGCAAACAAGCAATATAGGTAATTTTTTTATACTTAAGGAACGATTTAGCACTTACGCTTAGATGTTTTATTTATATCTGATGAATACATATTGTAGAGGCCCGATGCTGAAGAAAACTCGCATCTCAGGTCCTAAACTGACACAGAAACCCTAAAATCAGGCCGCATTGGGTATTTCAGCCAATGTCCTCAAGTTCATTAAAACTCAGAGGTTTTGACTCTATCACTAGATATGCAAGAAATGGCTACGTGATCAAGACAGATATCAGTGATCTCAAGACAGATCTTAGCTTGAATGCATTCTCCTATATTTAGTTTTACTTATTTATTATCGTATTTTCAGGCATTTTTATCTGTGGGCGCACCATCACTATCTTTAGACAGCGTAATAGCAGAATAGAAAGAAGTAGCCGCTGAAATCGACTTTGTGCAGCTTTCTTCTATCTATTAATTGCAATCGTTTACCTGTCATCTTCGAGTCATTTTTTGCAAAGACGTCTATTAATCACCAGAAACTGTCTCAATTCAGCTCTCGAACGACCTCAAAGGTATTTAGAATGACTTGTTCTGTAAGAAGTTTTTGCGTAGGCGACTCCTGTTCGAATACACACTCTTATAGATGCCCTGATGTTTACGTGAACAACACATAGTGCATGAAGCTCACTGTTATCACTGATCCATAATACGTTCTTACGATATCTCATAGTGTCGTTTCAACCTCGCTATAGGGTAGATTTTGCTGCTATCACACGAACACGGTATGGAGTTCACGGCGCACCAAGACAAAAAAACCCACTAGTCATCACTGCGGTAGCGGTTGAAGTTTGAGGAGCAAGTGGGTGCCAGACAAGCACAAGAGAAACTGAGTACTTTCAGATTACACAATCGAAAGGTTCGATTCAGGTTCAATTAAAAATTTCTAAGAAAAACAAATGCTACAAGCGATAAAAGAGGTCTTTATGTCTAAGCAAGATTCAGTTGTTATTGTAAGCGGTGTACGCACACCAATGGGTGGATTTCATGGAAGCCTGGCGGCTGTTTCCGCACCTGAACTGGGCGCAATCGTTATTAAGGAAGTCGTTGAACGAGCAGGCCTTAAGCCTGAAGATGTGCAAGAAGTCATCATGGGGAACGTCTTACCTGCAGGTCTAAAGCAGGGGCCAGCACGTCAGGCGATGCGAAAAGCAGGCTTGTCTGATGCTACCGGCGCCTCATCGATAAACAAGCTATGCGGCTCCGGCATGAAAGCAACTATGCTAGCTCATGACCTCATTAAAGCTGGCACGAATGACATAATGATTTCTGGTGGCATGGAGTCTATGTCTAATGCTCCATACATCTTATCTAATGCTCGTAAGGGCTACAGAATGGGACATGGTGATAAGGTAATGGATCATATGTTCCTTGATGCGCTAGAGGATCCAGAAACCGGTGACCTGATGGGTTCATATGCACAGGAAGTTGCTGATAAAAGGAACATCAGCAGGGAGGAGATGGATAACTATGCGATTCAATCTCTCACTCGAGCTAAAGCAGCAATTGAAGCAGGTCAGCTAAAAGCTGAAATTATTCCCGTTACTATTAAATCCCGTCGTGGCGAAGTCGTTGTTAAAGATGATGAACAACCCTTCAATGCCAATATCGAAAAAATTCCAAGTCTTCGTCCAGCATTTACTAAAGACGGAACAATCACGGCTGCAAATGCCTCATCCATTTCGGACGGTGCATCAGCCTTATTGTTGATGAGAGAAAGTGAAGCAGAAGCTCGTGGACTGAAACCTGTTGCACGCATTGTAGGTCATGCTACCCAGTCTCAACACCCTAAAGAGTTCACCATAGCCCCTGTTGGGGCCATTCAAAATCTGTTTGATAAAACAGGCTGGACCAAGAAAGATGTCGATCTTTATGAAATCAACGAAGCATTCGCCATGGTAGCAATGATGCCTATTACTGATCTAGATTTAGATCCTGAAACAGTAAACATCTTTGGTGGTGCATGTGCTCAGGGCCATCCTGTTGGGTCGACCGGTTCCAGATTACTTGTTACCTTGATTAATGCCCTTAAAGTCAAAGGAAAATCTAAAGGAGTTGCTGCGCTATGTATCGGTGGAGGTGAAGCGACAGCTATGGCAATCGAGTTAATTTAAGACCGGCATGCGCTGGCATGATTAGTAGCGCATCGCTCTGTAACAAAAGCGATGCGTCACTAGGCCTGATTTCCTATGTCAGCCTCAGCTTTTCCTTATTTTGTATCTGATCTGCATGTATTTCCGTGTAGCGTCATAGTGAATTTGGATGCTTGATTATCGTGTTGTCACCTCTCGACAAAGAGAATGGCACTATGAGTGGTGCCAGATACAACCATTTCCTATCCAGAGTTTTATTTTGATAATCGCCCTTTCAATTAACAAAATTCAGCCTTTTTATGAGGCCGTGGTGCAACGATAGTTGAATGCATACACCGAGAAGACTTAGCGAACATAAGAATCCGTAGCCTATCTTCTTAACAAAAGCATTGCCGATAAATACCGGCGCCCCTATACATGAATCTACAAATAAATAACTAATCAATTGGAAAAACATCTGTTATAAATATTACTTCACTTTATAAAGACCATGCTACCAAGCGCTTCCCAGTTGATTCCGTTGCATAACTATTAGATGCACCTTCATTGACCGAAAGCAGCACTGCTAGTACACAACAGATGAAACCGAAAAATCATTACCCCTGCCGCTCCCTGGAATCAATTAGTCATTTTTGTGAAATTGATAATTTAGAGATACATGCCGATAATAAACTATGTAAAAAGAAGCTATATTATCGAATTCATAGTTACGCTAGGGTAGATATTAGTAATAATCAAAGAGGTCTAAATCTTGGATACTGAGAACTTTCTGAACCGACGACTCAATACTATCCATCCAATCGCTTTAGTAGGTCTCTTGAAGGAGAAGGGATTTGGTCTCTCCCAGATACTGGCATTGACAAGCATTAATCCAGAACTTCTAAAAAGTGCAAACCACCAAATAACGTATAGTCAATACCGACAGCTTATACAAAATGCTATCTCGCTTACCAACAACCCAGCCTTGGGATTAGAATTCGGGCATCGCCTGAATATTTCAGGCTCGGGAGTTATTAATATGGGAATTATGGCGGCAAGTAACATTCATGATGCACTGCTATTTTGTGAGCGCACCACGGAGGTCATTAATCCGTCTGTTTCCTTTGTAATAAAACCAAAAGGTAGCTGCCTCACCCTGGAGATCATTGAGCGACTACCTTGGGGGGATACTGGGCACTTTATGGTGGATACCGCTTTTGCCGTACTTGCTAGCATTATCAATTTGCTAGACCCTCTCATAATCCAGCAAATGAAATTCAACTTCATGCACCCCGTACAGGCGCCTCCTTCTTATTACCAAATCAACCTACCCGATGCAACAATCCAGTTTGAGACAAATACTAACAGTTTCAGTCTACCTCTTGATTCTAGTCAACGGAGCTTACCTACTTTTAATCCACAAACGGTTGAACAGGCTGAGAAAATTTTAGAAAAACAAATTCTTAGAATTCATGATAAAAGACTAGCTATCACACTACCTATCCGACAGATGATTCTGGAGAGTGAGGGGGAGATGATATCGAACGAAAAAGTTGCTCAACGCTTCAATATATCTTCAAGAACATTAAATCGTCGTCTGAAAAGTTTTGGCACATCATTTTCTGATATTGTTGCTGAGGTACGATACTCTGTTGCTCGCGACTTACTGAAGAACAGCTCAGATTCCATAGACCAGATTGCATACAAACTAGGGTACAGTGATTCATCGAATTTCAGTAAAGCTTTCAAGATATGGAGTGATAAAACTCCCACTCAGTTTAGGGAATCCTCGGAAGATACTTCTAATAACAAATATGCTAGTTAAGTATATTAATCCAAACCTTAGGCATACTTGCACCTACACCTTCCCCCCAGACTTGCCATTGCAAGTCTGGGGGTGTTCGACGGGTACCGGCGACGGAATCCCCCGTAACGACGAAGGAGCGGAGAGGGGTGAGCCCCCCTGCCCTTAATGAAAATGGCTGTGGGAAGGGTCAAGCTGGAACGGAAAAATTACACAGTAATTTTGAGTAGAGCTTGATGCTTGATGCTTGATGCTTGAAACAGATATTGAAATGACGGGCGCGGCTCAGCGAGTCGCTAATTGAGTGCAACCTTTAAAGAATCAATGAATAGTGGTTTTTCTCGTCAACCCAGCAGCCCGCACGATTGAGATACCCACCTCATAATCATAGCGTTGTGGATGATCATAACTAAATGATCCTGCACCTTTCAATTGATAGGTACTATTCAGGGTATGGATTAGCATATTCTGTAAATCAATTCCGCGTAGTAAATACGTGGAATCTCTCAACTGTCAGAGTTAAGTGTCACACTTGCGCATTATTGAATATAGAAATAAAAGATAACTATAGGATTTAAAAAACAAACCAGAAAGGTAACGCTGAGGGAGGGATTGCTCGTCGTTTCACTCCTCACCCCTTCGAGGCCATCGTTGCAAGCTCCGATGCTGTCTCACTACGTTCGGCTCTCACCCTCACCTCAAATCTCAGACACAAAAAAGCCCAGTCGTCAGACCAGGCTTTTTCGTTTTAAATTTGATGGCGGTGAGGGAGGGATTCGAACCCTCGATACCTTGCGGTATACACACTTTCCAGGCGTGCTCCTTCGGCCACTCGGACACCTCACCAGCTCTCCGATACGGATATCAGAGGCCGCGTACTTTAATGGAATTCGGGGCTTAAATCAAACATATGGAAAGCTTTTTAACGACTTTTTTAGGTTTCGTTAAAAACATTAACTGAGCACAGAATCTAAAGGAGAAAAAAGAAAACCCCGCCGCGGATCTCTCCACTGGCGGGGTAAGTTTGGCTTTAAAAAGGTAAGGGATGGGACATATCCCTAAGGGCTACCTTTTTAGTCAGCCTGACGACGCAGAAACGCTGGAATATCCAGGAATTCCATATCGTCGGTACCGGTTTTCTGTGTTTCAACAACAGGCTCCGGTTCTACAACCGGGTTATCCTGTGCGCGCACAGATTCGTTACGATTACGCATAACCGTTGGCAGTTCCAGCTGGCTGTAATCACTCACAGCACTGGCCGCCCGGCGAGAACCGACAGCCGCTGTAGTGGCATTACTCACTACCCGGATATCCTGTTCAGCAACACCGCCCAGACCAGTTGCAACAACCGTCACTTTAATCTCTTCCGTCATTTCAGGATCGATAACCGTACCTACAACAACGGTCGCATTATCCGAAGCAAACTCTTCAATCACCTGACCTACATCGCTGAATTCACCCAGCCCCAAATCAAGACCTGCAGTGATGTTCACCAAAATACCGCGAGCACCCATCAGATCAACATCTTCCAACAGAGGGCTGCGTACAGCCGCTTCGGCCGCTTCAATCGCGCGATTATCACCGCGAGCTGAACCGGTACCCATCATTGAGGTACCCATTTCAGACATCACAGTACGTACATCGGCAAAGTCGACGTTGATCATACCCGGACGAATAATCAGGTCAGAAATGCCCTGTACCGCGCCTTTCAAAACATCATTTGCTTCATCAAACGCCTTCATCAGGGTGCAGTTTTTACCCAGCACCTGGAGAAGCTTTTCGTTGGGCACGATAATCAGGGAATCGACATTCTCAGATAGCTCTTTGATCCCCTCATCGGCGATCAGCATCCGTTTCTTTCCTTCAAACGGAAAAGGCTTAGTCACGACCGCAACAGTCAGAATACCCAGCTCTTTAGCAACTTCAGCCACAATAGGTGCAGCACCGGTACCGGTACCGCCACCCATGCCTGCCGTAATGAAAACCATATCCGCACCGCTGAGCATCTCAACGATCTGATCCCGGTCTTCCAATGCAGCCTGCCGGCCAATATCCGGATTCGCGCCCGCACCCAGCCCTTTGGTGATCTCACCACCCAACTGCAAAACGTTGCGTGAATCCATATGATTCAATGCCTGAGCATCTGTATTGGCACAGAGAAATTCCACTCCGTCCACATCACTGGATACCATGTGCTGTACGGCATTACCGCCACCACCGCCAACGCCGATCACCTTGATGACCGCGTTCTGCGCTATGTTATTAACTAATTCAAACATGTCCCTTTCCTCCAGGTTCAGTGCCCAACCCGCACCTGTTGTATTGCGTTTTATTCATCTATTTTCTGTCACACCCAGCGAAACTGTCATTCGCCAACTTGTCAGAACCTTTTATTCTTTTAAAGAGGAGCCTTTCTAAAAGCTTTAGAAATTCCCCTGGAACCAGGATTTCATCCGGTTCAATACATTTGGACGCTCGGCACTGTCGTCTTCTACAACAACCGCCTCGCCCACATGCTGATTATCCTGTTTGGCATACTGCAACAAACCAATGCCCGTAGCGTAAATAGGGCTACAAAGGATATCTTCCATCCCCCTAACCCCTTTTGGTAACGCCAATCGAACCGGCATATGAAAAATTTCTTCCGCCAGCTCTACCGCCCCTTCCATCTTTGCGGTACCGCCCGTCAGGACAATACCCGCCGCGGCTAAATCTTCAAATCCGCTACGGCGCAACTCTGCCTGAACCAGGGTAAACAGTTCGTCATAGCGCGGCTCAACAACTTCAGCCAATGCTTGTCGAGACAAGTCTCTGGCTGGCCGGTCTCCAACACTGGGAACCTTGATAGTATCTTCAGCGCTGGCCAGCTGAGCCAAAGCACAAGCGTACTTAATTTTAATATCTTCCGCGTGCGGCGTCGGAGTTCGCAGCGCCATAGCGATATCATTGGTTACTTGATCACCGGCAATCGGGATCACCGCCGTATGGCGAATCGCACCACCGGTAAAGATTGCGATATCGGTGGTACCACCACCCATATCAACCATACATACGCCTAACTCTTTCTCATCTTCTGTCAGTACCGAATAGCTGGAAGCCAGCTGTTCCAGTACGGAGCTGTCCACCGCCAGACCACAACGCTGTACGCACTTTTCAATATTTTGTACGGCATTAACGGCGCCGGTTACCAAATGCACTTTAGCCTCCAGTCGCACACCGGACATACCCAGTGGTTCTCGGATGCCTTCCTGATTATCAATCACATATTCCTGCGGTAATATATGCAGGATTTTCTGATCTGCGGGAATAGCCACCGCACGGGCAGCATCAATCACCCGTTCCAGATCATGCTCCATCACTTCACCATCACGCACCGCGACAATTCCGTGGGAATTCATACTGTTGATATGGCTACCGGCCACACCCACCGTGACCGAATGAATCTTGCAGCCTGCCATTAGCTCGGCTTCTTCCACCGCCCGTTGAATCGAGTGGACCGTGGATTCAATATTTACCACCACGCCTCGTTTTAAGCCGCGCGATTCATGGGAACCAATGCCAACGATATCGATCGTGCCATCAAGGCCAACTTCGCCCACCAGACACACCACCTTTGAGGTGCCTATATCCAGTGCCACGATCATATTGCTCGTCATTGCCATATCCAACCAGTTTCACCTTAAATTTCCGTTTTAGTCTCAAAAACGGAATTGGCAGACCCTTTCTTACCAGCTCTGCACATTATCTAGTCAATTACGGATGTTTTTCATCCGATCAGTACGCTTTGTTTGCCGCAACCGATATTATTTACAACTAAAGCAAAAAATAAACCAAATAATTACTAAAAATCGGTATTTCTTTTAAGACAACGCTTTAGCAATTAAATAATTTATTAAAAAACGCTCTATTTATCTATATCGGCAAATATTTGCCACCTTTAGCGCTAAATACCCTTGCCGCTTCTGACTTTGCGGCAAATATACCATTTATTTACTTACCCCTCTATTTTTATCATATTTCGCAACTTTTTTGTACAAAAAATATACAAAAATCAATATTAAGTTTTGATTATTAATATACACTTCAATATTTAATTTTGACGTTTTTAAGATTTTTCAATATTTAATTTTGATGTTTTTTAGAAATTTCAAAATCTATTTTTGATTTTTCAAAAAAAATCAAATGCGAATATTGATATAAATTATTTCTAACTACTGAGAGATCAGAAGACAATTAACGCAGGAAATAAATTGACTCAACGGTCAGTAGAGTAACTATAACCCGCATCAACGCTACGCCAGTTCTGCAACGTTTCTGACTGCTCCAGGTAGTCTCTAATGCAGGTAGTACCATCTGCCAGGTAACTACTATCAAGAAAGTTATTCAGCACCTCATCCCCCTGAGAGGAGGCTGCCTGAAGACAAAAGGCAAGGTAACGGGGAAATGGCAGGATATCGTTGCGCCAGAGCGCACCGGTATAGTAGCGCCCTACTCTCAATTCATACTCAGCAGGGGTTATGCATTTATTCAGACGATACTCCGTATCATCATAGCCGGTACACATACGGCCACGCCCCCGGATTTTATTGGAAACACCACCCTCTGTTACTACGCTTTCGAGCGGCAAAGTGTCGACCTCTATCCAGCGAAACCGATGCTCACGCTCATAGAGTTCAACAAAGTCTTCCGGGGAACACTCGAACTGACTACAGATAATCTCACAGTGATCAGCAGGCTCAGTAGAACAGGAAGCCAGTTCCCGACTCGTCTGATCAGCGCCATGACGACTCAGAAACACAACACCTACTTTATTAAAGATACGTCGATAACCGGGAACTCTAACTAAACGAAAGTTTTGCAACGCTGGCACAGTCTGTCTGGCAGACGCCTCAGATAATAAAGAACCATAACCAATCACCGAGATCATCAGTCGAGGATCTCAAGCTGTTCCGCATCCGGGTCTGATTCAGAGGCACGCTGAACCAGGGTTTTATCGAGTTCTTTCTTATTCTTCACGCCGAGCTTATGCAGTGAGGCAGCCTGGTTGACCAGATTACCCCGACCACTACTAAGTCGCTTATGCGCCGTATCAAAGGCATTCTGGGTTCTTCCCAGATGACGACCCACGTCATCAAGTGATTCGACAAAGCCAACAAACTTATCGTGTAGCTCACCACCGCGGTGGGCGATCTCCTGGGCAAAACGGTTCTGTCGTTCGTAACGCCAGATATTATTGATCGTACGCAGGGTCACTAACAGTGTAGAGGGACTCACCAGAATAATATTGCGGTCATATGCAGAACTAAACAGATCTTTATCTTGTTGCAAGGCCAATAAGAACGCCCCTTCAACTGGAATAAACATCAACACGAAATCCAGTGAACGAACACCTTCCAGGTTTTGATAGGCTTTATCGCTCAAACCTCGCACATGGTTGCGAATCGATTGCAGGTGTTCCGCCAATGCGCGCTCTTGCTCTGCAACTTCATCAGTGGAGCAATACTGCTCATAGGCCGTCAGCGATACTTTCGCATCAACAATGACATCTTTATCATCTGGCAGCCGGATAATGACATCTGGCATATAGCGCTGCCCCTCTTCATTCAGAGAGACCTGTGTTTCATACTCATAACCTTTACGCAGACCTGATTGTTCAAGCACTCGTTCGAGTATGACCTCGCCCCAGTTGCCCTGAGTCTTGCTTTCACCTTTAAGCGCATTGGTCAGATTTACCGCATCAACACTCATCTGCTGATTCAGCTCTTTCAGGTGGCTGATCTGCTCGTACAAAGAGCGGCGGTCTTTCGCTTCTTTATCGTAAACATCTTCAACTTTACGTTTGAACTCACCCAGCTGATCTTTCAGAGGGGTTAACAAAGAGCCCAAAGAGTCTCTATTCGCAGAAGTAAACTTGGCTGATTTCTCTTCAAAGATTTTATTCGCCAGATTCTGGAATTCAGATTTCAGCTGATCACGCGCTTCCGTCAACAGTTGTAGTTTTTCTGACTGCGATTCGCGCTCGCTTTCTAATCGACTTTCCAGTTCAGCAATACGTGCCTGCCGCTGGCTTAGCAGCCGTTGCAGGTTATCCAGTTGCTCCTGCTGCTCTGCCAGTTGTTCATCCTGATCAAACTTCTGGCATTCCACTTGTTGCAATCGTACCTGATCCAGCTCCAACTCACGTACCTGAACGCTAATCTGCTGTACTTTCTGCTCCATATACTGATTTTTGTCGCTAGCGATACTTTCCTCTGCCTGATAGCGCTCCAGCCGATCCTGTATTTTCAGAATCTCTGCATCCTGTTGCTGCAGTAATGTTTCATGCCGATTTTTAAGCTTCAGTTTCATTAACTGCATCAACATCAGACCAAACAACAAGCCTAGTCCCGCACCAATAATGGAACCTATAAGCGGGTCATTGAGTAATTCAGTCAGCTGAGCAGAAGTCATCGGCATCCCCAACAGAGAGTGTCACTATGTGTTTACTTACCAGAAACGAAACAGCAATCCAGCCGAAATAAGCGTTAATGGCAGCATGATAAACAGGTTTACTTTATTACCAAACATACGCTGGGCAATACCAACCGACAGCGCCGGGAAGGTAAGAAAAATGCTACTCAGCGGAATCCACCACTCCAGCAAACGAAAACCGTAAGCTAAGGCACCAATCAGTGTCAGGGCGCCTATATTACCGGCCATAATCACCACCACCATGCCATTCTTGCTTTGCAAAAAAGCGGATTTATCTTCATCGGCCTGTTTATTCAGCTGCCCGGCACTCAACGCCAAAGACATAGACACAAAACCGGAAAAAAGAAACAGAATCAGCGGTTCCAAGGTGATACTCCAGATTACTTATATATGAGAACTGATATTGTAAGGGATTTTTCAGTCTCAACCTATGGCATAAATAGATATGCGCTTTAAAAAATGCCTTATACTCAGACCAAAGGATGGCGCATAGAGGCCTTTTGCCACATAACCGTCACCAGACAACTCATCAGACTGATCCACTCCTCAGCTGACTGATCACTCACCTGGACTCTGGATGAAATACCTGATTCAGTTATTAACAATAAGCTTTTTGCTACAGCCTATTCCTCTGCTTGCAGACAAAACAAGGCAAAATCTACATAACATCCCTCAATACGAGGTAATCGATGACAGCTATCAGGTATGCCTCTCTGAACAGCTCTATCGCCAATTACTAAACTTTTCACTCTACGGCGTTGGAAAACCGCCAACAGAAGGCTGTTTCAAGGCAAACAGCGGTGCAAAAGCGATTATCCTTCAGTGCCCGGAAAGTGATATTATCCTCTGCCAATTTCGCCTGGAATCCGGTGGTACTAATACTATTGAGGTCTGGGCCAGTAAAGTGATGTTGAGAGAGATAGAATGACCCAGTATCTGGTTGAAGAAGCTATTGAGGATTACGCTTTTATCCACACCGGCGAAGAGCCCCCTTTGTTGCAGGAACTGATCGATAAAACCAACGAGAATATGGGCTGGCCACAGAAGCTCTCTGGCCGTCTGGTCGGACGTACGTTGAAACTGCTCAGCGCGATCCACCAGCCTAAGAATGCTCTTGAAATCGGTATGTTTACCGGTTATTCCGCGCTCTCAATTGCTGAAGGAATGCCAGATGATGGCCGGTTGATCTGCTGTGAAACCAATCCCCGGGCCATTGAGTTTGCTCAGGGATTTTATGATAGAAGCGAACATGGGCATAAAATTGAAGTCATCTTTGGCCGGGCTCTGGAAACCATAGAGAAGCTGGATATTGAGCTAGACTTCACCTTTATCGATGCCGATAAACGTAACTACCTGAACTATTACAACCGGGTAAAAGAGATGACCCGTACAGGCGGACTGATCATACTCGATAACGTACTCTGGTCGGGAAAAGTCGTTCAGCCGGAATCCGATATCGATGACATTCTGGTTGAAACCAATCGTGTGATCGCCCAGGACCCGGATATGGAAAACGTCTTCTTAACGGTACGGGATGGCCTGAACGTAGTCCGAAAAATCCGCTAACGACTTAAGATAGGGCCACTCCACAATGCGTTTTATCCTTCGTGCCAGTGCTAATGAGTTCAGAATAGAAGCCTGCAACAGCGAAACAGCATCCACTATTGCCGCAGAAGATTATCTTATAGAAGATACCGATTCGCTTTTGCGGCTTTACGTAGCAACCGAACGCGACACGCCTCTGTTTAACGCTTTGCAAGCAGTGCGGAACACCGTTCTCGAAGACCTGGATGAAGTAGCCACCCCGGCAGAGGTCTATGGCCTGATACATTGGTTACTGAGTGATAAAGGTATCCGAGCAGAGGGAGCCTCACTGGAAGAAACGGCCGACCGTCTCAGCGATATTGATATTGCAGCCGACAGCGATCAGTATACAGATATCATCTTTCACCTGAAGGATGCGGTAGACCGGCTCTACGAAATGGAACTGGACGACCTGTAGCACGGGCGATTTTAAAAACAGGGAGGACACCATGCGCAAACTGCTGATCGCGATCGTTCTCCTGCTGATGCTCATAGGCAGTTTTTATGCTGCGCTACCCGTCATTGCCGAATACAGCGTACGCCAGGTACTCACCGACCATCAACTCAACGCCAGTTTTGATCTGAAGCGGCCCAACCTCGATCGTATAGAGATCAGCCAGCTCACGCTAAAAAAAGAGACTCCTGATAATCCTTTTACCCTTACCGCCGAGTCCATCAGCATTCGTTTTAATCCCTGGCATTTTTTCAGCACACAGCGGATCGAAACTCTGGAGATTAAAGCGCTGACACTGGCTCTTAAGTTAGACCTGACACCCGATGACCAGCCATCAACGCAGGATGAAGAAAGATCTCAGTTATCATTCCCACCGTTACCCTCCTACCTGTTCAATCAATTACCCGCCGAGGCGATTACTCTGCCAGATGTAGCCATCAATATAGATATTGTCGGCAGCCCGCTCATCAGGAAACTAGCTTTTTCAGGCAGTATTAACACCCACAAAGACCGGTTAGCCCTTAAGGTTAATCAGATTGCAAAAGCACCTGCTACCCAGCTGTACCTGACCCTCAACAATCAGGACCAGGGACAACTAAGCATTGCGGTTAACCAGAACACCGTTGTCCAGAGCAACTTTAATCTATCGGCGGATACTCAACAGCTGGACGTCCAAAGCCAAAACAGGCTACAACTTGAACAACTTAAAGCCCTGCTAGAACAGCCTCTGATCGCTGAAATAGCGGCACCGCTGGATACCAACGTTCTACCAGACCTGTCTGGCACCGTCACAATACAAGGCAACAGTTTAATCCCTCTCAGCACTCCACCTCTCATGGCTGACCATCGATACCAGATAACCAGTGCCGCCACCGTTCAGAATCTCATACCGGAAATCAACCGGTTAAATGTGCAACAGGACAGCACACTTAGATCAGAAAATGGTAATTTCATTCTCAATATTCAACAACTTTCCGCCACCGGAGAGAGCCTCAACACCGGTGGAAACCCCGCCGTCAGCGCAGAAAGCATCCGCTTAGATCTGCAACAGCCGATACAACTTACCAGTTCACTGGATCAGCTGAGCCAGTCGGGTATTCAAAGCATTCACTGGCCTGATACTGAGTTACAACTAGTCATCCAGCCCGTTACGATCAAAACTCAGGGACAACCTAACACCCTTATCAAAACACCACCGGTCAACATTAAACTATCAGCACTGATGCTGGCCGAAAACAGTGTTAAAGCGGAGCTAAGCGCTGACAATATTGCGGTACATTCTGGCCCTCTTCTGCTTCCCCTGATCAACCTGCATAACCGCGCAGTCATCACCCCTGATAAAATCACCAATCGTTTTACTCTCGGCTTGCATGATCCACTACTGGACAGTGAGATCAAAATTACCGGAACAAGCCAGACTGAACCCAAAACTAACCACAGCACCGCCAGCTGGAAAACATCGTTGCCGTTAACCGGCATCGAAAAACTAGCGCTACGATTTGTGCCGCAACTTCCTCCTGAACTCGTCTTCACCGACGGTGAGCTGCAACACAGAGGCTGGCTCGATCAGAATAATTCAGGGGTGGCGCTAAGATTCTTAAACAAGGTCAGAAATACCAGTCTTAGCTACGACCAAACCCACCTATACGACATCAACGGCGGTTCAGAAACGGTTAAGAGCCATCGGGGTAAGCTGAGTGATACTGGACAACTAAAGATCGCCTTTATTGATGCAGGGGTGCCACTGGAGAACTTTTCCGGAAGCTATCGTTTCGAACAAAGCTCAACCGGAAAACGACAGCTGCAACTCGATAGTAGTCATGTAGACCTCTTAGGTGGAACAATCACCACCCTACCGGTCACTATAAACCCGGACGACCCTGTCTTTGACAGCGCCATCGCAGTGACCGGCATCGATCTGCAACAACTCATGGCACTGGAGCAGCAACAAGGGTTGACCGGCAGCGGCACCTTAAATGGACAGATGCCGGTTAGCTTTAAACAGGGACAGCTAAGCATTACGGATGGACAGATAAACAGTACCCCTGAGGGGGGCTGGATCAGGTTTGATCCACCGCCGGCCTTTCTGGCGATGACTCAAACCACTCCGGCACTGGGAATCGTCTTTGATGCTATGCGAAATATGAAGTACCAGAGCCTGGGGATTGAACTGGACTATCAGCCGGACGGAACGGCGCTGCTAAAAACACATCTAAAAGGACACAATCCGGACTGGAACAAAAGCCAACCGGTTGACTTAACAATCAATATTGAGGAAAACATCCCTAAATTGTTACAAGCCCTTCAATTTACTGATAAATTGACGGAAACACTTGAGAAGCGCTACCGTTGATGTAACTACAGGTAATCAAGCATTCAACGGCATTACTAACTTGCGCTACTATTGACGGAGAACAGCATATGTTTATGCCAAAAACACTACAATCGCTGACATTGTGCAGCCTGATTCTGACGGTGACGGCCTGCGCACCGACCGTTCAGGTCGCTGTTCCGAATGAGCCGATTACGATTAATCTCAATGTGAAAATTGAACACGAGATACTGATAAAGGTTGATAAAGAAATTGACAGTCTGTTAGAAGAAAACAGCGAACTATTCTGAGGAGCGGTAAAATGAAACAGTTAAAAACAATTCTGACTTTCGCGACCCTGTTACTCAGTCTGGTTTTCACACCTGCCTGGGCAATTAGCCTGAGCGACGCTAAAAACCAGGGACTAGTGGGCGAACAGATAAACGGTTATCTGGGCGAAGTTAAAAGCAGCTCAGAGATCAGTGCGTTGGTGAAATCGATCAACAGCAAACGGCGGGCTGCATATGCCGCCAAGGCTCGGAAAGCAGGTGTCGATGTCAATATTATGGAATTACGAATCGGCGAACGACTGATTCAACGTGCGCCTGCCGGTCAGTATGTACAAACCCCGGATGGGCAGTGGAAACGAAAGTAAACCTTAAACCAGGACTGTAATGTGAGCACCTTTGGAGTATCAGGTAAGCCCTCATATCGTTCGAATAATGCGCTGGGTTTTCTAATCTGCGCACTCAGCCTCACGGCAACAGAGCTCTATATAGAGCCCTATATAACCGAGGTAAATTGCGCCCTGTGCACTATTATCAGGTTGATACTGGTCATAATGGCAGGGCTGTTTCTGATCAGTTTTCTGCTCAATCGAAGTATGATTTTTCAGCGATTAGCAGCTGTCATACACTTGCTGCTGATCACCAGTGGTATCATCACCGCTGTGCGAAGTCTGTTTGCTGACCCGGGCGATCTGTCGTCCGCCTGCAATCTAAGCAGTACAGCTCTACATGAGCAAGCGAGCGTCAACGCCCTCTGGACTACGCTCAACAATGCAGCCAACTGCCCCTATCCAGCCTGGCAAATTTATCAGCTGAATGTGGCCCACCTGTCACTCATCCTGATGCTGATATTATTAGTGGCGGTATGGAAAATACTGATTAAAAAACAACAGAGAAACCTGTTCTTCTGATGAAAAAAACTGCAATAGTCTTAGCTATAGGTGCCACCCTCTCAGCCCCCTTACTAGCAGCACCAGTAGCTCTCTATGGCGACTCTCATAACCCCGGCACTCTGACCTTTTATCTGGAAAATGATCTATTCGCCGACACCGATCAGCAATACACCAACGGCATCCGCTTTTCCTGGACCTCACCCGACCTGAGCAGCTATCTGGATGATAAAAGTCTGCCGGTCTGGTCTCGCCGATATAACCGGTTTATTACCTCTCCGCTGGGACTATTTGACGATACTCCGCCAAAACAAAATGAGATCGTACGAAATCTGGTGATCACGCTGGGGCAACAGATGTATACCCCGGAAGACAACCTCCGTACGACCATTGATCCTGATGACCGCCCCTACGCTGGCTGGCTCTATCTGGGAATGGGCTATAACCTGAAACATAAGCAGCGCATGGATTCAGCGATCCTCAATCTCGGCATGGTTGGCCCTGCAGCAATGGGACAGGAAGCTCAGGACTTTGTTCACGACCTTCGCGGTATCGACAAGTTCGAGGGTTGGGATAATCAACTCAATAACGAGCTGGGCATTCAGGTTGTCTACGAACGAAAATATCGAATACCTGCCAAGAAAATTAAAGGAGCACTGGAGTACGACATTATCTGGCACGGCGGCGCCAGCCTGGGCAACGTTGCCACTTATCTGAATGCTGGTACCGAGATCCGGTTTGGCTGGTTTCTCCCGGATGACTTCGGAACCTCCTCCCTGCGCCCCGGTGGAGACAACAGTGCTCCGGGCAGCAACGACCCTCGTACCCAAAACACCACCGGGTATAGCCGTGACCAGAATTTTGGATTACATGGATTTATCGCTATCGATGGTCGCTGGGTGCTGCGGGATATCTTCCTCGACGGCAACACATTCAGCAGCAGCCACTCTGTGAATAAAGAAAATCTGGTTGGAGACCTCAGCATCGGAGCCAGTATGCTCGTCGAAGACTGGAAACTCTCCTACTCACGGGTTTTCCGTAGTAAAGAATTTGCTACCCAGGGCGAAACCCACAGTTTCGGATCATTCTCAGCTTCGTATAGTTTTTAAGAACATCGAATTAATCACCACAGAGTACACCGAGGGCTCAGAGATATAACTTTCCTTTTATCTTTACTCTGTACTCTCAGTGATAAAAACTTTTTCTGATAATCGCCATCACAAAACGCACCGAAACTAACTTCTCACTCTATAGCTAACAGATGGATATTTTTTGTGGGAGCTGCTTTTAGCATCGACTGGATAGCCCGACTGCTATCTGAGGCTTTTCGGCGTGAGGGCACGCCTCCTACAAAAATCGATACTCTCCACCCTCAGTCTCATCATTCGGAGGATGCTTTTGCAGGAGCGGCCCTCGCTGCTATTAAATTGCTGGGCTGCTATCTAAGGCTTTCTCGACGAGGGCACCTAAAGGGCATGCAAACGTGCCTCCTACAAGACTCAACCCCCAATATTTCAGGCACAAAAAAGCCGGATCAGATGATCCGGCAAACTAAGAAGGGATTCGGTTGATTAATCAGAACGACTGCGTCACTCTGATCCAGGCGCTGCGGCCCGGCTCCGTTACCTGGAAAGGGTCCGGATTAACTGAGTCATCACGACTTTCATGTACGGTATAAGCCTTATCGGTCAAGTTATCCACACCCGCCAGCAAACTTAAACCGCTCTCAAACTCATACTGCGCATGCATGTTAACAACACCATAGCCCGGTGTTTTACGCACATCCTGACCACCGCAATTTGCGCTTCCGCTAAGGCAGATATCATGTTGACTGGCAACCAGCTGCCATTCAACACCCACTTGCAAACGATCTCTCTGATAGTCCAGCGAGGTATTCAGTTCCATTGGCGCGATACGCGACAGAGGCGTGTCATCATCCAGATTATTACCCACAGTCCAGGCCAGCGCGCTACCTAACTGCCAGTTTTCACCTAACTGATAACCTACATCCAGCTCAGCGCCGTAGAGTTCAGCAGAAACATTGCTATAGATATCGCGGCTCTTCATACCCGCAGCAACCGTATTACGCAAAATGTAGTCATCCACCCGGTTATACCAACCGGTAGCCGACCAACTCATCGTCTCCAGATTACCTTGCAGGCTGACTTCTAACTGATGATGCTTCTCTGGCTCCAGCTCAGGGTTACCTATCCAATCTCCACCCATCGTCATACGCGCCATATAACGCTCAGTCGCATCCGCTGTTCTCACACTACGGGACAGATTAGTCTCAACACTGTACTGATCATTCAGACGATGGGTCCAGCTGGCAAAGCCGCCCACATTATCCTCGCTGCGCTCTTCCCCTGCACCTGCTGGTGCGCCGGCCATAGCCCAGATAGCCTGAGGCGTCTGACCGCCAGCGACTTCATCCCGGCGGGTTGCTTCTGCAGTAATATGGTCATAACGGATACCCGCACGGACAACATCATCTTTACCTAATACTTTTTCACCTTCAACAAACAACCCTGTCTGATTGAGCTCAACACCTGGCCACAATAAGCGCGTTGCAACCCCTGCACTGTTCTGTAACTCAGCATCCCGATCGTTGTTTTGTATGTCCGCACCAAAGGTCCAGTCGATATCTGCCAGTCTGGCATCAAAGATCAAACGTAGCCCTTCCGTATCAGACGTCGAAGGCGCTTGCATCTGCATCATTCCAGCTGGGCGAAGGCTGTAATTATCCATATTGTGCTTAACATCCGACTTATACAGTTCCAGCTGTACCTGTTGCAGAACACCTTGTTCAAATTCGTGGGTCAGCTTCAGGCGGGTTGTGTCGGCATCAGCATAAGGGGAGTCCATACCCGCGCCAGCAAACAGCACATCATCCTCTTCCTGCTTTTCATAGCTAGCCTCTAGCGTCGTTGTATCAGTCAGACGATAACCAACCAGTAGCGATTTAGACAGACTTTCGAAAGATGAACGTACTTCGTTACCGTCGCCGTCTTCGTAGTTATCCCCTTCTGCCTTGTGGCCGATAATCCGAACGTAACCATCGTCGGAACCGGCAGCCAGATCGGCACCCAACTCATAACGATCGCCATTGCCATGGTAGCTGGCACTCAACTCACCGTTGTAACTCTTTCCATCAAACTGCGGCCATTCACGTTCAAACAGAACAGTACCACCAGAGCCTCCACCCCCATAAACCACAGTACGGTTGCCTTTAATCACGGTGACGCTGTCATAACTATCCACAGAGGTATACGAAGTTGGCGGATCCATCCGGTTAGGACAACCCCCATGAATGTATGCTCCATCCAGCAATATATTCAACTGAGTCTGATTCTGCCCACGGATGATCGGGTCAATAGAACGCCCGCCCATTCGGATGCCGGATACACCACTGAGACTCTGAAGTAATTCACCACCATCAGTAGTGGGTGATGCCTGTACTGCGCCGGTTTCACTCTGCAGAGTGTTTTCCACCTGAGGCAGGCCCGAGGTTATTTCGATAACCAGGGTTTTATCATCATGGCCAGCAAATGCCGGGGCGGAAATAATGGCAGCAATCGCCAGCGATAAAGTTGTTTTGATCATACAGCGTTCCTTAGCAGTAACAGACGTAAGCTTAGCGCTATTGTAAGTTCTCCCTCTGCTGCTGGGGTGTGACAGGATGTCGCACCTGGGCGTGGCATATTGTCGCACCCTCCCTTCTTTATCACCCTCAACATCCTACTATCGGCAAACTTGTTTCCGATAAGGGAATATCGACTATTTTTTAATACAGCCCTCCACCAAAAAGCGGTATGATACGCGACCAAATTAGAGAGGCATTTAGTCTGGATAGTTCGCCAGACCGATAAACCTCCAGATACATCACGCACGACTTGCTTACTTACATACAACTTTCAATTTTTGATCTTCGCAGGACACACACCATGAGCGCAGATAACACCCAATCCCTGGCACAGCTGGAACAGACTGATGCATTTATCGGCCGTCATATTGGCCCCAACGCAACAGAACAACAAACGATGCTGGCCGCACTGGGACTCGAGTCCCTCGATCAGCTGATCGAACAGACTGTTCCGGGCAGTATCCAGCTGGACCAACCGATCAAGTTGGGCGAAAGCCGAACTGAAGCGGATGTGCTGGACGAGCTAAAGCAGATCGCGTCTAAGAACGTTGTGAATCGTTCGATGATCGGCATGGGCTACACCGACACTATCGTGCCGAATGTTATCCTGCGTAATGTCCTGGAAAATCCAGGCTGGTACACCGCCTACACCCCGTATCAGCCAGAGGTCGCTCAAGGCCGTCTTGAAGCCCTGCTGAACTACCAGCAGATGGTACTCGACCTTACCGGTCTCGACCTTGCAAACGCCTCCTTGCTGGATGAAGCAACCGCAGCAGCTGAAGCGATGACACTCTGTAAGCGAATGTCTAAAGCGCGCAAAGCCAATATCTTTTTAGTGGATGAAAACCTTCACCCACAAAACATCAGCGTGATTGAAACCCGTGCCGAACCGTTAGGCTACGAAGTTATCGTTGGTGACCTGGACATTTTGATCGATCAGCATGAACCTTTCGGCGTGATCGCTCAGTACCCCGGCACCTACGGTCACGTAAAGGATCTGTCTGAACTAATCGAGAAAACCCACGCGAAGAAAGCGCTCTTCTGTGCCGCGGCCGATATCATGAGTCTCGTAATGCTGAAGTCACCGGGCGAATTAGGCGCCGATGTTGTCTTCGGTTCCGCGCAGCGCTTTGGTGTTCCTATGGGTTTTGGTGGCCCTCACGCTGCCTTCTTTGCTACCCGTGATGCTTACAAGCGCTCTGTGCCTGGCCGTATTATCGGCGTCTCTGTCGATACCCGTGGCAATCAGGCACTGCGCATGGCGATGCAGACCCGGGAACAACATATCCGCCGCGAAAAAGCGACCTCTAACATATGTACAGCACAGGTATTGCTGGCCAACATGGCAGGCTTCTATGCCACTTACCATGGCCCTGAAGGCCTGAAGGCAATCGCTGGCCGCATTCACCGTATGGCGGATATTCTGGCAACCGGTCTGGCAAGCAAAAACATTGAACTGACTAACAACACCTGGTTCGATACCGTTACGCTGAACCTGGGCGACCAACGCGATGCGGCATACGACGCAGCCCTGACACTGGGTATTAACCTGCGTAAAGTTGGCGCTGATCAGCTCGGCATCACCTGCGATGAAAAAACCAACCGCCAAGATATCCTCGATCTGTGGCTGGCGATTCTGGGGGCAGACCACGGTCTGGATCTGGACGCGATTGATGCCGATTTAGTAACCAACGGCTCTGCTTCTATTCCTGCTGAACTGGTCCGTACTTCAGCAATTCTGAGCCACCCGGTGTTCAACACACACCACAGTGAAACCGAGATGCTTCGTTACCTGAAGCGCCTGGAGAACAAAGACATTTCACTGACCCATGCGATGATCGCACTGGGTTCTTGTACCATGAAGCTGAACGCAACAGCCGAGATGATTCCGGTGAGCTGGCCCGAGTTCGGTAACATGCACCCGTTTGCACCGATTGACCAGGCTGCCGGTTATAGCGAGATGATCAACTCTCTGGAAGCGATGCTGATAGAGATTACCGGTTTCGATGCCATCTGCATGCAGCCTAACTCTGGTGCCCAGGGTGAATACGCTGGCTTGCTGGCGATTCGTCACTTCCATATGGCCAACGGTGATGATCATCGAAACATCTGCCTGATTCCAAGCTCATCCCACGGTACTAACCCAGCCTCGGCCGCACTGGCCGATATGAAAGTGGTTATCGTCGGCTGTGATGACAAAGGCAACGTAGATGTAGCGGATATGCGAGCGAAAGCTGAACTGCATGCCGACAACCTCTCCTGTCTGATGATCACCTACCCTTCTACCCACGGTGTATACGAAGAAAGCATCCGCGAAATTTGCGAGATCATCCACCAGCACGGTGGTCAGGTCTATATGGATGGCGCCAACATGAACGCACAGGTGGCGATCAGTCAGCCGGGCGAAATCGGCGCAGACGTGTCTCACCTTAACCTGCACAAAACCTTCTGTATTCCTCACGGTGGCGGTGGTCCGGGCATGGGCCCTATCGGTGTAAAAGCTCACCTGGCCCCGTTTGTGGCGAATCATCCGGTGCAGAAAATTGACGGACCTAAAGCTGAAAATGGTGCGGTTTCTGCAGCCCCCTGGGGTAGCGCCAGCATCTTGCCGATCACCTGGGTTTATATTGCTTTAATGGGACAGCCGGGGCTGCGTAAGGCAACGGAAGTCGCTATTCTGAGTGCTAACTATCTGGCGAAGAAACTAGGTGAACACTACCCGGTTCTTTACACCGGGCGTAATGACAAAGTAGCGCACGAGTGCATCATCGACCTGCGACCGTTAAAAGACTCTTCTGGTATCTCTGAAGAAGACGTTGCCAAGCGTCTGATGGACTACGGTTTCCATGCTCCAACGATGTCTTTCCCAGTAGCTGGCACCCTGATGATTGAACCAACTGAATCTGAGCCACTAGCCGAACTCGACCGCTTCATCGACGCGATGGCTGCTATCCGCCAGGAGATCGCCGATGTTGAAGCCGGCACTCTGGATGCAGAAAAAAATCCGCTGAAAGGAGCACCACATACACTGGAAGATCTGATTGATCCCAACTGGGACCGCCCGTACTCAGCAGTACTGGGAGCCTTCCCTCTGGATTCAGTCAAAGCCAATAAGTTCTGGCCAACCGTCAACCGTATCGACAATGTTTACGGCGACCGTAACCTGTTCTGTGCCTGTCCTTCGATTGAAAGCTATTCAGAAGAGTAAACTTTTTATCTCTGGGTAATTTAAGTTAGAAACTGACGGTTACGATAAAAAAGCCCTGCTATTAAGCAGGGCTTTTTAGTTATCTCGAGAAGGTATTTAAGAAGAGGTGAACAAGTGAATTCAAACCATCTGAGAGCCCAGTAACAACTAAGGCTTTCTTTTGAACTCGAGATTTCTCCGTAGACTTTCCTACAGTAGAAATCCCCCACTAATAGCTTCATTTTAGTGGAGGAAAAGTGTCATTTTTGATGACTCTTTATTGTCGTTAACCCAATATTAAAACTGTGTTAACCAGAGAGTACCGACTGGGTGCAAGGTATAGGTCGCTGCTTTCTTTTCAACCAGAGGCATTCCATCCAATATTTCTTTAGCCTCTTCATCTGTTTTTGCTTTGATAAAAAACATGACTCTTGCTGTATCACCTTTATGTACAACGTCATGTGTTTTTTTACTATCGATATATACATTTTCAATAGTGCCATTTTTCCACAACTCAAGCACTTCTGTTGAATGAGCGGCGATCGTATTGTTGAAAAGTTCAGCATCATCGGTATCTATAGACCACACAACAGCATAGGTCGTTCTTGCAGCTGTATCTTCTGCAAATACTGAAGATATTGAAAAGAAACCAAGCAACATAACTGAACAAATATAAGTAAGTAATTTTTTTCTCATGATGACTCTCTCAGGTTGATTAACGTTATTGAAATAAATCTAGATTAAGTTTTTCTTTGGCCTTCTATGGCATTTATTCTCCGTTGTTTTATTAAGAATTATTTATCCCACCACTCATTTTGGATCTGAGCGAGCGTGAAACTTTTACGGTCTTGGGCACGTTGGTAATAACTTGCCAATAGTGGGAAATCATTACCGTTAATCCAGTCGATATAGCCCAGCAGATCGAGCCTCGATAGCACCACTGTCCATATAACGTCAGCCAGTGAATAGATATCGCCCAATAGGAACGTGTTGCCGTTCATCTGTTTTTCAGCAAAAGAAAGGGACTCAAAAGCGCTTTGCTCAATGTCCTTAATGCGCTTTGCATCCACCCTGAACGTTTTGCTTTTATCCGATCTATCAGCACAAGCAAGATAGCGGCTTCTAAGCTCAGGATGCTGTTCAGCAAGTAACAACGACTTATTGATGCGGGCATCCAGAATCTTCTCAGACTTTTCCATGGAGGGATGGCGTGCATAACTGAGAATCTGAAGATCAACCTCGTCAGCCAGATCAATGAGCTTATCCATTAACTGGATATCATTCTTATTGGTTGGCAACAGTGACTTACCATCAGGCAATGCTGCAATAAACCGAATAATTCGGGCTGAATTAGTGACTACTTTTGTTTCGGCATCGTGGCATTCAAGCGTGGGGATAACACCATTGGGGTTTAATTTTACATACCATGGTTCAAGCTGCTCTTGCTCTCGTACAATGTCGATTACATTAGAAGACCAATTTAAACCCTTCTCCTCTAATGCAAGGCGAACTTTCATTGAACAGACCGACAGTGGATGATGATGCAGCGTTAATGAAGACATCGCGTTAACCTCAAGTAGCTAAAAAGTTGATAAAGAATAGTTGTCTAAAGTACTTAGACGCGTGGCTTTAACGGCACCATTCGGGGAAGAACATCGGCTTCGGGCGCGTCCAGAAAGCGGTGCTTAAGCGCTCCGGCAACATGCATGAAGATCGCCGCCATCAATGTGTAAACTAAAATCCAATGGGCTTGCTTAGCCAGGCCTGCCATCTCTATATTTTTATCAAATAGCTGTGGCAGCTCGACCAGACCAAACATGCTGACGGGAAAACCTGCAAAGTTAGTCATGGCAAATCCGCTAAAGGGAATCGCGAGCATTAATATATAAAGAGAAGCGGTGACGATACGCGAGAGTGCCCGTTCCCAAGCGGACAGAACATCTGGCAACGAAGGTGAACGGTTGATGCGGCTCCAGATCAAACGAAGAATGGCAAGCTGCATGAAGATGACACCAAAAGATTTATGCACCCCCATAATCTGCAAACGACTGGGATCTGACTTATCCAGCCCCGTCATATAGGTACCGACTGAGACAAGTACTATCAACATCAGGGCCATTCCCCAGTGAAGCCATTTGGCAAATTTTCCATAGCTCTGCTCGTCAACCTGTACTGTATTCATAAGTCACCTCCATAAGAATTTTGTTAGCACCTAAAGCTTGGTGAAAACCGCATGAACCAAGCTTATTGTGTTCTTATGGATTGATATATAGTCTATGGGAGAACTCATTGTTCTCTGACAGGCGCTAATATGAATACTTTAACGTTGATGGAAACTTTTGCAGTCGTTGTGGAAACAGGCAGCTTTACAGCGGCAGCAGAACAACTAGGACTCTCCAAATCGTTTGTCAGCAAACAGGTCTCTCTGTTGGAGCAAGACCTTGGCGCTCGCTTGCTATACCGCACCACACGCAAGCTAAGCATGTCAGAGGAAGGTTCTCAGTTTTACAATCACTGCAAACTCATCATGGCTGAGGCGGAGAGTGCCCGTGCCGAAATAATGGACAGCCAAAGCGCTCCACGGGGAAAAATCCGTATAACGCTACCTCAAAGCCTCATAATTTCAGGCGTCAGCCAGCTGCTGATTGAGTTTCAACATAAATATCCCGATATCGATCTGAATGTCATTGCCAGTGGGCGGGTTGAGGATCTGGTGGAAGAAGGTATCGATATCGCTCTGCGAGTCGGTCAACTGGAAGATTCCAGTTTGTTATCCCGCCGGTTGGCAGAGTGCACTTTCCAGGTGGTCGCCTCTCCCCAATATATAGAAAAGTGGGGAGAGCCAACTCAACCGGTCGATCTGACACAACACAATTGCCTGATCTATGGTGATTCAAAATCGAACCGTGCCTGGCCTTTTCGGATGCCGAGTGGTGAATCAATCACGGTAAAAGTAAAAGGCCGCCTAATCAGTAATGACGGGACGTTAGTTGTCGATGGAATATTAAATGGCCTGGGTATCGGCTTTGGTCCCAGTTTTTTGTTCAAGAAACAGGTTGAAGAAGGTGCTTTACAGTTATTGCTCACCCAATATTATCAACAACCCACCTCTATATCGGCACTCTACCCGCTCAGTCGCAATTTACCTCGACGGGTAAGGATATTGATTGATTTTTTAGCTGAGCGTTTATCGGCCTAAAGCACTATTCTGTATAGCAATGTCCTGAGTAACTCAAAGAGAACTCCTGAATACGACAAATAAACACTACTCTTCTATCGAGTTATTACCTGAGTCCTCGTTTAGCTCCTCGTTAACATAGCGCTGAATATATTTTCGACCATTACTGATTGTTTTATAAACCCAGAAGCAGAAGAGTGCACCCACAGGTATAAAGATAATCTTGAACTCGGGAAATAACACTGACAACAGAATAGTCAATATTAACGCAACCAAGATAGCCCATCTTCCTCGTTGCTGAACATTGATTTGCAAAGCTTCAGCCTGAGCCGAACTGGTGATCCCCGACTGTACTAATGAAGCACGTAGAGATTCATACTCTTTCTGACGGCGCTTTTTGGTACGTCCAAGGGGGTCGAGTAAATTCATAGAGTAGCTCTTGGGTTGGATTGAAATAAAAGAGATTTCAAAAGCGTCTTCCGTTGCTTTAGCCTTCTGTGAATATAGCAGTCTCCGGATAGGGTATGCCCCCTTCACCATCACCTAAATTACATAGACTGAATCTCGATGGGTATCATACTTTGTAAAGTGCCGGGGGAATACTCTAACAGCAGAAACATAGGTTTCTGATCGATAGATATTATCTTAATACGCTCAGACCTCCTGCTTTAAAACAGACCCTGGAATTCTATTGAGATCTCGAAGTGAGTTACAGGTTCACCATGAGAACATGTATGGCGAGCACTACGCCGGCCTTTTTTACTTCGATTTAAGCTATAACATTTATCAATGGATGACCCTGCCTTTCCTTTTTGTTATTTAACTTCCCAGGGGGCATCTGGAGTCGTTGACTCAACCACATGATCGATAAAGGTTCTGACATTCCGGGCTAAATGTTTATGGGAGGGATAAATAATATAGATGCTTTGTTCAGGGGCTGAGTGGTCAGCTAATACCTGAATTAACTCTCCGCTTTTTAACGAGTTCATGACCAATGGATGAGGTACCTGAGCGATTCCCATACCGTTATGGGCTGCTTCAACAACTAATTTCATATTATCTACTGCATATCGTCCTCTGACGGGAATCGAAATTTCTCCTTCATCAGTCATAAACCGCCAGTATTGATTTTTTAAGCTTCTGCCCATGATGACGCAGTCATGCTGACTCACATCATCAGGGGAGTTCGGCCTGCCAGCTTTGTCGAGATATTCAGGACTGGCACAGAATATACTCTGTTTGGGGCCAATACGACGGGCAATAAGGCTGGAGTCCTTCAGCTCGCCGCTGCGAAACGCAATATCAATGCGCTCTTCGATAAGGTCCACATAACGGTCTGTTACTTCCAATTCTATCTGCACATCTGGGTACTGCCGTAGAAAGCCATTGATCCAGGGCTGCAAATAGTTGACGGCAAAATCCGTAGGCGAGGTGACCCTTAACAGACCCGTGGGCATCGATCTGGATTCACTCGCCAGCGTAGTTGCTTCTTCAATGCTTGCCAGACTCTGCTGGCAATCTTCAAAGTACTGCTGACCAATGTCGGTCAGATGCAGTTTTCGCGTTGATCTTTGCAGTAACCTCACCCCAAGAGCATCTTCAAGCTTCTGTACTTTTCGGCTCACCGTCGTTGAAGGCATATTCAGTTGTTTGCTGGCGCCAACGAAACTTCCCGCCTCAACAACTTTTACAAAAACATAAACCTCATTGAAATCAATCATTAAACAACTACTCATAAATATGGGATAGATAAACCCAACTATACCATCTAATCAAGTAGTCGAATATCAAATACCATGGGGCCATCGCTAACATTCAGGAGGATCAACAAATGAGCCGCTCAATCCTAGAAATCAGAAATGGTCACCAGCACGGTCCGATTACCAGTTTTATCAACCAGAAGAATGTTAAGCAACTCAACCCTTTTGTGCTTTGGGATCACTTCCAGACAGAAGGTCTGGCAGGCACTACAGGGTTTGGCTTTCATGGCCATTCAGGGGTAGCCACTATTTCTTACCCCGTGATCGGCGACATCATCCACGAAGATACTGATGGTAACAAAGGTAAGCTAGAAGCCGGTGGTGTGCAGTTAATGGCGTCTGGTGCCGGTGTTTTACATAAAGAAACCGTCTATCCCAATCAGGGTGTTACCGATGCTTTCCAACTGTGGACTCTGTTACCTCAGGACGAAGTCGAAATGGGTCCGGTATCCTATTCACTGGCGCAGAAAGAGCAGGCTCCGGTTGTTACGACACCGGTGAGCAAGACGAAGATCTTGATAGGGCAGCATTCAGGGGCATTCAGTCCTGCCAAACACAGTGTCGATATTGCCTATCTTGAGGTCAATATTACACCTAATGGTACATGGCAACATGCTGTTGAGAAGGGCCAGACCAGCGGCTTTATTTATGTTCGCTCAGGTGAAATCTCCCTCAACAAAAATTTACTTAAAGCAAACCATCTAGGGGTACTTAACCAATCAGACGATGATCTTAGCCTAACAGCAGGTGACTCGGGTGCTGTCATTATGGTTGCTTTAGGGCAGCCCCTTGACCAATCCATTATCAGCTCTGGCTCATCGATGCATTCGAGCCAGGAACGCTTGAACCTAGGTTCTCACAACATTCAGCGTTTAACCAAAGCGCTTGATGCAACACCAAACAAAGCAATTTAAGTCTGACCACGCCTGAAAATGACTCAGCACTTAATCAAATACCGAGGTCTATTATGAAATCACCATTATTCACACCTGAAAATTCCGCTATGTTATTGATCGATCATCAGGTAGGCACTATGGGGTGGGTCGGCTCCGCAAGTCTGGAAGAGATTAAAATGAATACGATTGCGCTGGCACGTGCTGCTGATGCGGTAGGTATGCCTTTGATCCTAACTTCCAGCATGGAAGATCAGGCACAGGGACCTCTATTTGAGGAGCTGCAACTGGCAGTGCCAGACGCTTACGCGAATCGTGTATTGCGAGGAGGAGTTGTCGACTCAATGAAAGATGAGGGGTTTGCCAAAGCAGTAACAAATACCAAACGTAAAAATCTTATTATCGCCGGTATTACTACAGATGTTTGCGTGGTGTATCCCGCAATCACTGCCGTATCAGAGGGCTACAATGTACAGGTTGTAGTTGATGGTTCAGGCTCACCGACTCAGACCGCCGATGAAACAGCGTTGCGCCGCATGGAAAGCAATGGCGTGACATTAACAACGACTAACCAGTTGATAGCAGAGCTTGCTCAAGACTGGAGTACAGAAAATGGCCAAAAACTGATGCAGGTATTATTTGAAGAAATTTTGTCAAAACAACACTGATCGTTATTGGGGCAATACGTAAATGTCGCCTACCGAGGTCTTCTCATTAAATTAACCAACTTCATTTCATAGTCTCATTTGATTACAGGTAATTAGAAATATGAAAGGCCGCTCATTAAGCGGCCTTTTCATCACAGATTAACTGCCTTTTTTACGTTTCCTTGATTCATTTTGTACCGACCTGTAAAAACGACCCAGCGCCCGGTCTTTTTCCCGTTTCTCTGCGAGACTGGCACTATTGTGGGCCTGCTCACGCATCAATTTAAGGTAATTCGACAATCGACGCTGATCAATCTGAGACGCTTTAAGTGCACTCTGCACAGCGCAACCGGGCTCCGAATTATGCTGACAGTCGCTGTAACGGCACTGTTCAATCAAGGCACTAATATCGGCAAATGCCTCTTCCAGGCCTGCTTCACAATCGGTCAGCTGTAACTCACGCATACCCGGAGTATCAAGCAACACACCTCCACCAGGCATCAGATGCAATGTGCGGGAAGTGGTTGTATGACGTCCTTTGTCATCTGCACTGCGAGCTGCGGCGGTTTGCTGGGTCGACTCCCCCAGTAAAGCATTCACTAATGTAGACTTACCCACACCAGATGAACCTAATACCGCAACACTATTACCCGAGCGACACCAGGGAAGTAAAACCTTTGCGCTACTGACATCAAGCCCATTAACCACTTCAACCATCAGTAATGGATCAAGGGCCTGTACCTGCTGCAAATAACTGCCCGGATCATCACAGAGATCAGGCTTGGTTAAAACCACCACCGCATCTGCGCCCGCTTCTTTAATCAGCGCAAGATAACGTTCAATGCGATTAAGGGAAAAATCCTGATTCAGTGAAGTGGTAATAAAGACAGTATCGATATTACTGGCAATTAGTTGCTCGGATACTTTACTGCCCGAAGCCTTACGCGAGAAGCGAGACAGACGTTCCAGCAGACGATAAAACGTTCCGTCCTCATGCAAAAGGACCCAGTCCCCCACCGTTAGAGCAGGTATTTTGGACGTATGAGGCAAGCGCCGCTGACCTTGCTCGCTATACAGCTCGAGATGTGAGCGATGCTGCGCGATAACTCGGGCAGGCAGGTATTGAGTACATTCTTCTAATGAGAGTTGTTGCTGAAAAAAAGGTGACCACCCCAGTTGGGACAGTGAATAAATTGTAGTCATAGAAACCCCTGACGCTTACATAAGTAGCGTCCGATAAATAATCATCGGGGGCTAAATTGCCCCGGTTTATAAACCGGGCAGAGAAATCAGGTTATACGGATTTCAGCGGACTGCCCGGAAGGTTTTAACTACAATCATCTTTACCCTCCAGTGTTAAATAAGTCATTTACGCAATTAAATCTATCAGAAGCCATTCGCTTGTCAAGCAATGAGACAGCGTCGTTGTTCTGAAGCAGTACTACCGAATAGATGTGATTGGGAATCGAGCCGAATCAGGCCTCGTGTTTTAAGACAGAGCCTAAAATTCTATTGAGATCTCGAAGTGAGTTACAGGCTTCAACATGGGAACAATAGGGGGCGTACTTACGCATAATAGAGTCGCCACTGTCCCAGCTAACCGGTACTTCCGGGTTGAGCCAAAGCACTCGCTGACTACGGCGATAGATCTCTTCCCATAGCGCTATATTGCCATCTTCATTATTATTGCGGGCATCACCCAGCATAATAACGGTGGTACGGTTATCGATATCTGCAAGGGCCATCGTCTCAAAATCACTCAGCGCTCTGCCATAGTTGGTCGGTTTACTCCCCCAGGTATGCAGGACTTCAGCCAACCCTTGCTCCATATCCTTCTCTTCAAACAACTTCGTTACTTCAGCCATATTAGATGAAAAGACGAACGATCGAACATTCGGCAGAACGTCTTGCAGCGAGTATAAGAACAGCAGAAGAAACCTCGCCACCTTACTCACTGAGCCGCTGACGTCGCAGAGCACCATCACCTTAGGACGCTCAATCCGGGTTGATTTCCACTTAGTATGAAAGAGAAAACCATCATATGCGGCATTAGCTGTGATGGTACGTCTGACATCCAGCAAGCCACGCTTAGTAATACGTCGTCTGCGACTGTGCATACTGGCTAATCTTTTCGCCGCTTTGCGGACCAGTTCACCCATCAGCTTGTAATTACGCTGATCAATGCTGGTCAGGCTGATTTTTTGTAGATTACCTTCGCGTCGCTTATTTGGTTCATTTTGATTCAACGCCAGAAATTGCTGTTCGAGGTAATCACGAACTTGCTGCTGCAATCTGGCTCGACGCTGCTGTAGCAGTGAGAGTATCGCACTGCTTTCCTCACGTTCAGCCAGTGCGGCCAGTTCCTGCTGCAACTCACCATCACCTAACGCCTGCATAACCCGATAACTCACCATAGGTACCTGAGTCATAAAGGTTACTTCCTGAGCACCAGAGGCGCCTGCTGCACTGGCTATCATTACCTGCATTCCAGCCATATCGCCGCTGATCAACTGCTGCGCCAGGGGTGACTCAAGACTGTTAATAGCGTCCGGCAGTGGCTCTGACAGTGGCGCGGCCATCGTTTGACCAGTATCCTCAGACGTTGCTGAATTATCCGTACTGAACTGGTTATGACTGTTGAAGTACTGATCAAAAATCTGATCAAAAATCAGTCGATGCTCCAGGCATTTAGACAACGTCATCCCCAGAGACTGTTTCAGCAGAGGCGCATTATCAATACCAACTAACTGTGCTGCTCTTAAGCCGTCGAGGGTTTCTGCCGAAGAAATTGGCAAACCGGCTTGTCGCAGTGCGTGGATAAAATCGCCTAATACTTTTTGCATGATCAATGTCGACCGGCAGGTCGATCAGCTTCCCTTTGTCGCGACTTTAAGAAGATTATGAATCTCGGGTTCTACCGCTTCGATGTCATCCTGAAACTTTAATAACAGATTCAGTGTCGTTTTTACCCACTCATGGTCAAGATTATCGACATTGAGCAATAACAGCGCCCGGGCCCAGTCGATAGTTTCGCTAACCGCGGGGACTTTTTTCAAAGACATATCCCGAAGCTCGCTGATAAATTCAACCAACTGATGCTTAAGCTTGTCATTCAGTTCGGGGACCTGAGCGGTAATAATCTTCTGCTCTATCGCCTTCGATGGAAAAGGAATATAGAGATGCAGGCAGCGTCGCTTCAATGCATCACTAAGCTCACGGGTATTATTACTGGTTAAAAGCACCAACGGCTTAGACTTCGCTTTGACCGTGCCCAGTTCCGGAATAGAAATTTGATAATCGGATAGCAGCTCCAGCAGAAACGCCTCAAATTCCTGATCTGCTTTATCAATTTCATCGATCAGAAGAACGGCACCATCCTCCGTCCGTAATGCTTCCAGTAGCGGGCGTGGCTCAAGGAATTCATCTGAATAAAAGATATCGCCAAACTGATGTAAACGGGAAACTGATTCATCCAGCCCTTTAGCACCCCGCATCACATCACCCAGCTGATCTTTCAATAACTGGGTATAGAGCAACTGCTTGCCGTACTTCCATTCATATAGCGCCTTGGCTTCATCCAACCCTTCATAACACTGCATGCGAATCAAAGGAGCCGACAGCAGATCAGAGGTTTTCTTCGCCAACTCGGTTTTACCCACACCCGGAGGGCCTTCGACTAAGATTGGTTTCTGCAGGTGGCACGCCAGATACACCGAGGTGGCGATAGCATCGCTACAAATATAGCCCAGGGCTTCAAACTGCTGTTTGATGGTATCGGGGGAATTGATTTTGTCCTGATTTCGAATAATCACCGGAGGCCTCTATTTTTTGACGTGCTTCGATTGTAAGACCGTCGCAGCCAAGAAGATAGGGTTAACCCCTAGTAAATATTTACTCAGAGCCCAATTGATCTCTGTTACATACCGTAATTTAAGCGCTTGCTGCTATAATCAGCCCCATTATTTTCACTTGTCCCTAATGCTGACAACAACCTATCCGAGCCTCTATGACATTTTTAAACCTTGGGTTATCTAACCCGATTGTACAAGCGATTGAAGACTCGGGTTATAACGCCCCTACCCCGATCCAGACACAAGCGATTCCTATCGTTCTGTCGGGTAAAGACCTCATTGCCACTGCGCAAACCGGCACCGGTAAAACCGCCGCTTTTGTTCTACCGATATTAGAAAATTTTAATCAGGAACGTACCTTACGGGGTAAACGGATACGCGCGCTTATTCTTACGCCTACCCGTGAGCTGGCTGTTCAGGTTGCGGCTAGTGTTGCTATGTACAGCACACACCTTAATCTAACCTCTATGGCTGTCTATGGCGGTGTTAATGCTGAGCCTCAAAAAGAGCGTTTAATCGAAGGTATTGATATTTTAGTAGCCACGCCGGGCCGGCTGCTTGATCTGGCCCATCAGCGGGCACTGCATTTTGATGAGCTTGAAGTACTGGTTTTAGATGAAGCTGACCGAATGGTCGATATGGGCTTTGGGGAAGAGATCCGTAAAATCATTGACCGCTTACCTGATGCCCGCCAGAACCTGCTGTTTTCAGCCACAATGAGCGATGATGTGCGCGCCCTCGCTGAAGGGTTTTCTGACAGTAAAATGAGCACCCCAGCTGTTGAGCTATCCATTTCACCAAAAGCTACATCGGCATCCACGATAAACCAGTGGTTAATCACCGTTGATAAAGACACTAAGTCCGCATTACTCAGCCATCTGATTAACGAGCAACAGTGGGATCAGGCACTGATCTTTATAGAGAAGAAACATGCGGCCGCCAAACTGGTTGTCCAACTGGCGAAACGCGGAATTAAAGCGGAAGCTATCCACGGGGATAGAAGCCAGATTATGCGGGAAAAAATTCTGGCCGATTTCAAATCCGGTAAACTGCAATATTTAGTAGCCACCGGAGTCGCTGCCCGGGGTATCGATATTGGCGAGCTGAGTCGCGTGGTTAATTACGACCTGCCCTTCAAACCCGAAGAATACATCCATCGTATTGGCCGTACTGGCCGTGCGGGGGCCTCCGGTGAAGCGATATCCTTTGTTGCCCTGGGCGATTTTAAGAACCTCTGCGCTATTGAAAGCCGGTTAGATCATATAATTGAGCGTAAAGAGATTGAAGGCTTTCCGGTCAGAAAAGTCGTACCGGTTTCCATTTTGAATTACGTGCGAAAGAGCAAGCCGCCTGAACCTAAAAGCCGCACCAGAACCAAAGCTGACGCAAAACCTAAAAGCAGATTATCCCGCAATACGTCCGCCGAAAAGCGCAAGGACAGTAAAGACGAGAATCGGGTGAACAGACATATCTGGGGATAAGAAACTGAATACTTGAATCCGGACACTGCGCTTGTTTGAGGTTCGACAAGACAAACAAGCGTAGCGCTCCGACAAACCCAGTGATCAGACTAGCAAAGCGATCAGACTTCAGCTTTTAACCGCCCAATATCATCCGGGTAAAGATAGATTTTTGATAAAGACGCGCGGGGATTTTATCGGCAATCGTCTCATGAAGTGCCGGCAATTTGGACCAGTGAACACCCTGTTTATGGTGATGCGCAGTATGGTAGCCAAGGTTACCCGTCAGCCGATTGAAAAGCGGATCCAGATTATTGAAGGACGCTTCAAATTCATTTTGCGTATCCAGGCCGGAATGATGTTCGTATGTCACATAGGCAGTGAACAGCAAGCTGGTGATCATCGGCAAGACAAACAACATTAGTCCTGCAACCGGATTATACCAAACCAGCATGGCAACGATCGTAAAGGTGATCGCGGTATAAATAAGAAAGGGAGTTAACTGCTTAGGGTGTTTTTTCCCCACTTGGTAACCCCGTGTATAAGCGGTCAGAGCGACATTAAGCGTGTATTCAATCACACCCATTCGCGTTCCGTCTTTGCGCTTCCATCGACTCTCATCCTGTTCCTGATCGAGAAAGTTCAAATGATGGCCTAACACGTGGTGCAGACGCCAAAGGTGTGTTGTAACCCCGGTGTGCAAGGCGTAAACAAATTCTAACCCGCGATTAAGAGCAGTCTGTCTAAAGGTAAACAGATGTTGGTGGTGGTGATTCCAGGCACAAATAACGCCCTTTGGCAGTAACATCAACAAATAGTAGCCACTCAGGATCACTATATTGTTGACGGTAAAGTATAAAATAAAATCAATAACAGTCAGTGTTAGAACAAGAAAGACAGGCCAGCGATCTTCTTTATATCTAAAACCACTCCAACTATTTCGTTTTTTAGGCATTCACTTCACACATATTTACAGTAAAAAAAGCAATATTTATCAGCATGTTAATAAAAAAACTACTGCCTCTCTTGCACCTGACTTCTCTTATCCTGGCGGTTCAACAACGCGCTTATCCGAGGCCACACCAATGAGATAACATCTCAATTTCGCAGCAATAACACGGATGATAAGAAAGCTAAAATTGGATGAGAAGATAAAGCAAAAACGGGGTGCTGTATATAAGCAAATAGAGGGACAATTCTCAGCGCCCCTTAAGTGAGGCGCGCTACACATTTGTTGCCAGTCTGAAATAACAAAAGTCGTGGCTGTTATTCTGGAATTAAACAGGTCTGAAACCAACTATACTTCTATTTCAGTGCTGCATTTTCTGCCTCAAATAACGCAAGCGCCTTCTCCACATCATAAACACCTTCGTTCAGGCTCATGGGGTCCCACTCACTTCTATCAAGTTCAAAGAAGTTACCACCATAGACATGAATAGCACCGGTGAATTCAGACGTCGGATTTGTCACGGAATGAACGATATTCTTACCGAGCTTAGCGACTTCAGTCGCCGCTATAGACTGAGCCCCTGCCGCCTCAATTTTTCCGTTTTTGTCGTCCTTTAGGCGACGCCAAAAAATATTGTCTTCCCGCCCGGAGTAAACGCCAATAATGGCCCAGGTATTATGATTGTGAGGCATTAATGTCATCTTCGGTGCCCAGACCACATTAACGATTGTCAGGCTATCCGAGACATATAACTTTTCAATCATGGCGCGCTTTGGTTCACCAATCGCCGCCATAACGCCTTTATAATCCTGCACAGCACTTTGAACTAATTCAGCGATCACCTCTTGCGGCTTATCCCCTTCCACAGCTGACTTACAATCAGCAATAAAGCTTTCTAAATTAAAACTCATTTTCTGAAATACCCTCAAAACATAACAGTTAAAGAAACAACAAGGGCATCGTATATCTTGAAAATTCCCGACACCCAGCTGGAAAAACTGAAAAACTGATCGTTTAACTATTGATAACGCTCTATCACCTATCCTTAGCCTGTGGTCGCCAGATGATCTCCTTGGCTAATTGATATAATCATTGCATAGCTTTAGCTCACAGACAATTCGCTCTTAATTCTGGATCAAATTAATAGGCCAAATCATGTGAAAACGCGGTCAGCTTAGGGGTTTACAATCACACCAGATAATATGCTTCAAACCCCGGACTTAAAAGTTTCCACAAGGTGATCGATCAGCGCCCGAACCCGGGCTGAAAGGTGACGGCTTTGGGGATAAACCGCGTAGAGCGAAATAACGGTCGCTTCCTGCTCTTCGAATAGAATCCTCAGCTTGCCAGTCTCGACATAGGGCTTAATCGCATAATAGGGACAGAATACGATGCCCAGGCCGGTGGCACCCATCTGAGCGATCGCTTTCGGGCTGTTTGCATGGAATGAACCACTCACCCGTACCGATACCGGCTCGCCTTCAACACAAAATGGCCAGGGGCTCTGATCCGCATTAATGCGCATCTGTAAGCAGTTGTGCCGTGACAGATCTGCCGGGCGCTGAGGCTCTCCTACTCTGGAGATATAGTCAGGCGATGCGGCCACCACCATACGCATATCCATGAGTTTGCGTGCGACCAGGCTGGAATCATTCAAGGGGCCAAATCGAATGGCCAGATCAAAGCCTTCTTCCACGACAGGTACATAGTGATCTGCCAGCTGTAATTGAATGGTGACATCAGGGTGCAAAGGTTGAAAATGACTTACCGCATCGACCAGATGCGTACTACCAAAACCCGTCGGGGCCGTTATCCTGATTGACCCAGCCAACGTGGACTGCCGGGTCTGCACGACACCTTCCAGCTCATCAAACTGTTCTAGCAGGGGCACACAACGGGTAAAGTAAGCCTCTCCGGTTTCAGTCAGCGTGACACTTCGGGTAGTCCGGTGAAATAACTGAGCGCCCAGCTTTTCTTCAAGCTGGCGTACATACTTACTGGCCAGCTTAGTGCTTATCTCGAGCTGCTTTGCCCCGGCGGTAAAAGAGCGCTGCCGGGCTACCGCAACGAAGGTACGCATGCCCACAATGGTATCCAATTCAAAACCCCTTCACTTAAAACAGCTCTGGCAAGTAAACCCGACAACTATCTACATTTTGTAGATAAAGATTCAATAATACCGGATATTGTCCATTAACCGTACCCTATCTAGACTAACTCCATCATCAAACAGATCGGATAGGTTACAAAATGTCTAACACAGTTCAGATTTACGCTTTCCCATTATCAGGCCACGCACATCGGGTTACTCTGTTTGCGAGTCTCGCAGGCATTCCCCATGAGGTAATCAATGTCGACCTGCCCGCTGGCGAACACAAACAAGCCGAGTTTCTTAAGCTTAATCCTGCAGGACAGGTACCCGTTATTAAAGATGCGGATGTAGTGTTATCTGATTCAAATGCGATTCTGGTCTATCTGGCACGAAAGTATGCACCAGCTTACCTCCCTACAGATTACGTGCTGGAAGCCGAAGTGCAGAAGTTTCTTACCCTGGCGGCAGGTGAAATAGCCTTTGGCCCCTGTGCTGCCAGGCTGATTACCGTATTTAATGCGCCACTTGACCCTGATTTTGCCCAGACAACGGCGACAAAGGTTTTAGGTAAACTGGAAACGCATTTAGACAATCGAGAGTTTTTAGTGGGCGATAGCATCACCATCGCCGATGTCGCTATTTATAGCTACGTAGCCCATGCACCTGAAGGCAATGTTTCGCTGGACGCTTATCCCAATGTGCAACGCCTGCTTAAAAATATTGAAGCACAGGATGGCTTCACACCGATGCCCACCACGAACATAGGGTTGCGTGCCTAACCGCTTACGCGCTTACGACTGGCATCCCCTGCTCTAGCCGGTCTCAGGTTCATCTTTAAAGTGGTGAATCTGAGTCAGACTGGCTCTGCTCTTATGAAATGCCCAACCGCTTAACAACACCCACTAGCAGTCTCTCAGGTGACACTATGCAAACTCCACATAACCGATACGCAACACAAACACCTTTTCATACCGGTGAAAAGGTGATGCAAGCCCGTACCGGCATGAGCGAACGGATGGACAGCATCGGTGGGCAGATTATCCGCTCATATATGCCGGACCAGCATCGACAGTTTTTCTCAAAACTGCCCTTTATGGTCATCGGTAGTATTGATCAACAGGGCCAGCCATGGGCGTCTGTTATTGCAGGTAAACCCGGCTTTATCGCATCCCCCAGCCCGACGGCACTTGAATTTATGACTCAGGCGATAACAGGTGACCCATTACAAAATAATATACAGGTTGGCGCCCCACTGGGGCTGTTGGGGATTGAACTACCTACCCGCCGCCGCAACCGCATGAACGCTCATATCAGCCACGCATCGGATAGCGGTTTCTCAATAACCGTTGACCAATCGTTTGGTAACTGCCCTCAATATATACAGACCCGCTCCGTTACCTATACTCCACGTCAACAATCGGCCATCAATGACAACAACATTACTCACTTCTCAACCCTGGATGAGAGTGCGCAGCAGTGGATTGCAGAGACCGATACATTCTTTGTCTCCAGTTATGTCCCCTCAGACAACAGCCCTGACACTGAAGGTGTCGATGTATCCCATCGAGGCGGACAAGCGGGCTTTATCAAGGTGCAGGGAGACACCCTCACCATTCCGGATTTCTCGGGGAACTTCCTGTTTATGACACTGGGCAACTTTGTCATCAACCCCAAAGCAGGACTGCTATTTATCGATTTCCAGAGCGGTAACCTGATGATGCTGACCGGCAGCGTAACCATACTTGCAGAAGGAGACCCTGAAATAAGAGATATACAGGGCGCTGAACGGGGCTGGACCTTCACACTAGAACACGGCGTGCGAATAGAAAGCGCACTCCCTTTTCAATTTGAATTCGGTGAATACTCACCAAGAAGTTTAGCAACGGGACGTTGGTGATTTAGTGCACAGACCGCTCATTGAGAGGCCTTTTTTTGATGGCTTTATTTAAGAACGATACACCACAGAGAGTGATTTTGTTTCATTGATCTCAATTCAGCATCAGAATATCAATTACTCTGACCCCATTGATTCTTGTGCCCTCTGGATACCTGTGGCAATTAGTTATTCCCTACATGCTGATGGTTTTATCGCGACGGGGTACCCAGAGGGCATGCTAGCGTCACTCCTACAAAAAACCATGTAGCTCATCCCCCTCTGTGCTCTTAGTGTCCTCTGTGGTGAACCGCCGTTAGGCCACCCGATACTCCGCACCCAACTCACTAATCCCCAGCCCACTCTTTTTAACCACCCTGAGCTGAACTGGAATTCGCTCTTTCATCGCTTCGATATGGCTGATGACACCGATCATTTTGCCGGAGGCGTTGAGGTTATCCAACGCATCGAGGGCTATATCCAGTGTTTCACTGTCTAGCGTGCCAAAGCCTTCATCCAGGAACAGGGAGTCGATGCTGGTTTTATGACTGACTAGATCAGAGAGCGCCAACGCCAATGCCAGACTCACCAGAAAGCTTTCGCCACCGGACAAGGTTTTGGTATCCCGTTCGATATCACCCTGCCAGGTATCTAATACACTGAGCTCTAACCCGGCATCTTGCTTACGTTTCAGCAGGTATCGACCATGCAGGCGTTCCAGTTGCTGGTTAGCCAGATGGACCAGATTATCCAGGGTCAGGCCCTGGGCGAACTTACGGAATTTATCGCCTTTCTGTGAGCCGATCAGTGAGTGCAGGTATTGAATATCATCGTAATGTTCGGTGTACGCTTCAATCTCATCGAACAGCGCCTGCTGATCTTTTCGGCGGTTCTGGTCTGAGGCTAGCTCGTTACTAATCTCTCCAACCCGTCTTGCCAACTGTTCCACAGTGTTATTCAGTTCGCTGATCTGTGCTTCGATATCCTCTTTGGGGATTTTCTGGTATTCCACTGCGAGTGGGTTTTCCTGTACGGTTGTCAGCGCCTGCTCTGCGTTATCCAGCAATGCTTTAGCCTGTGCGAGTTCGCTATCCAGCTGCCGCTTCTTATCTTGTAGCACTTTGCGTTCCGGCTCTGACAGCAGAGCCTGCTGGAATGCCTCTTCGGTGCGAAACGGGCTGTCTGACAATGCGGTTAACCAGCTGGACTTTCGCGCTTCCAGACGGGTTTGTGACACGTTAAGCGCTTGTTGCTGGTTGTTCAGCTCCGCGAGCTGGGCTTTATGCGCGCTGGATAACTGGTGACTGCTCTCCTGCGCTGTTTTATGAGTAGCCTCAGCAGATTGCAGCTGAGCCTGGCTCTCTGTGCGCGCCTGGCTAACAACCTTCTCACCAAAAATTTCACTACGCTGAGTTTTCAATCGTTGAAGTGACTCACTCAACAGTTCCCGTTCCTGCTGCAATTGTGTCAGTTGTTTTTCAAGGCCCGTCAGCTGCTTCTCGCAGTGAGTCTGTTCGAGACTAAAGCGATTAAGATGGCTAGTGAGCTGTTCTTTCTTACCGCTAAATTCGTCCCACTGTTTTGCATCCAGCTGTTTGGCTTCTAACCATTCTTGTAGCTCTTCTGACACCGGTGGACGGTAGCCCTGCTCGGTTAGCTGTGCAGTAAACGACTCGCGCTGAACAATGACCTGCTCTGAGCGTTTGGCTTTATCTTGTTGGACTTCAAGCAGACTCCTGGAGAGGTTAGTTATCGCCTGCTCACTCAACTCAAGTCTGTTTTTCAGTTGTTCTGCACTGCGCAATGCGTTATCCCATTGCTGTTTGGCATCGTCTCTCTGCTTGTTCAGCGCTTTAAGTTGCTGAATCGCATCCGCAGACTGTTGTCGCTTTACCTGTTCCGCGGCTTCGTACTGTTGCAGGCTTTGACTATCGCTAATTGGAAAGCTGAGATTCAAAGCTCTTGTGATTTGCTGCCACTGCTGCTCTAAAGCGGACTGTTCAGTCTTTATCGCACTTAACCGTTGCACTAATTCCTGCAGATGACGCTCAACTGAGGTCAATGCGGCAGCAGTATCCTGCCCCTGTTCTTTGATAGCGTTGAGCTCCTGCTCGGCTGCCTCTCTGTCTTTAATGGCCTGAGACAGGTCGGATACTTCGCCCGTCAGCCTTGGATGATCATGGGAGCCACACAGAGGGCACTCCTCTCCGGCCTGAAGGTCGGCCCGGAACTGGGCTAACTGTTCATCCTGGGTGACGAGTTTGCTTAGCGCCTTTACCAACTGCTCCTGTTTTTTATACTGGGCTCGTAACTGATCTCGTGTCTGCTTGACTGTTTTTTGTCGGGCCTGCTCGCTCTTTTCGGTTGCCTGCTTTTCCTGCCGTTCTGTATCAAGCTGCTGCCAGCGGTGACTGAGCGGCTGCAGTTGAAGCAACTGGGTGTAACTGGTATTCAACCGCTCCCGTTGCTGCTCTAACGTATCAATATCCCCCTGCTCGCTTGCTGCAACTGAGGCACCATTTGCCTGCTGCCAGACCTGTTCTAGTTTGCCTGTTTCCGCCATAGCAGCTTGATACTGTTTATCATCTGCAGCATGTGAGTTCTGCTGCTGAGTCAGCTGTTGCTGAAGACCGGTTGTTTTGTTGATCAGCTGGGTTAACCCAGCCTCTTCCAGCAGAATCTGTTCGGCCTGTATTTGCCACTGACCCAGGTACTGTTTTAATGACCCGTCGGCCTTGTGCTGCAGCAGATATTGATCAACCACTTCGAGCTCAACAACCTCAGTTTTAATCTGCTTGTTAAGCGAGGTTAACTGCTGTTGGTCGACATCTCTTTTCGAAACAATCTCTTTAATACTGTTATCTTTATCGTTGAGCCTTAGCTGTTCAGCGCTGATATTCTGATCCAGCGGAACCACCTGATCATTGATCAGCAGCTCTTGCTGTTCATGCTGCTTTTTGGTTTCTTCGAGTAATACTCGCTGCTGATCGAAGCTGGCAGCGGCAGTCTCCATTTGCACTTTTACGCCCTGCTCTGATATCTGCTTTTCGTTATAGAGCTTTTCACTGTTATCACGCTGTAACTGAGCTTCCTGCAGTAACGTAAATGGGATTCGCAATTGTTCTGCCGGTTCACTCTGCTGTAAGCGCAGCAAAGCGGGTTGTGCCAGGGTTTGCTGCTCTTTGACCGCTTCTAAGCGCTCAGTGTTAGCGATTATCTCTTGCAACCCACGATCATGCTGTTGCCACCAGTTTAAGTGAGCACTGGAAGCTGAAACGTTGATCTTATGTTCAGCCTGTTGCTGCTGAAGCAGGGTTAACTCTTCCTGTAATTGTTGTTTAGCCTCACCAGTGAGCAACTGTACACCTTTGGCCTGAGAGTTCAGTTCTGCCAGCTTTTGCTTAGCCTCAGCAAAGTGCAGGTGCACCTGCTCAGAGATCCGCCCATAGATCTCGGTGCCGGTTAACTCTTCTAACAACTCTGCTCGCTCGGCTTCTTTGGCATTCAGAAAAGCGGCAAACTCCCCCTGGGAGAGCAGCATCGATTTGGTGAAACGGGAGAAATCCAGGCCAGTGATACGTTCAATCGTTTCGTTTTTTTGCTTTATCTGGGTTGCCAGCACATTGCCCGTAACAACTTCAGCCAGCTCAACATCTGCCTGTTGCAGATTGCCGTCTGACTTACCTCGGGAACGCCGCATGCTCCAATGGGCACGATAGGCTTTGCCCTTCACTTCAAACTGCACTTCAGCGGAGCACTCAGCGGTGCCACGGGTCATAATTTCGTTGGTTGACGCCGAGATCTGGCCTAAGCGGGGCGTCTGATGGTAAAGCGCTACACAGATCGCATCGAGCAAGGTGGTTTTACCTGCTCCCGTCGGCCCGGTGATCGCAAACAGGCCGTTATCCACAAAGGGGGATTGAGTGAAGTCGATCTTCCACTCGCCTTTCAGAGAGTTCAGATTTTTGAACTGGAGGCTTAATATCTTCATGCGCCCTGCTCCGGATTTTCAACTTCCGACAGTATCTGCTGGAACTGCTCTTTTATCCTGCCCAGACGCAACTGCTCCACCTCACCTTCGAAGCTCTCCAGTTCCAGTCGCTTAGCAAAGACATCATCGGGCGTTAACTCTGCCAGAGTTTCACGTGCGGTCTGGGTTAACGATTGCTTAGCGGTATTACGTGTACGCCGCAGCTGCAATACTTCAAAGGAAGGAATGACTGTCTGCTCTACTACCTGTTCTAGGGACTGCTCTAGGGACTGCTCTAGGGTCTGCTCTAGGGTCTGCTCAACGCTCAACCCTTCGATCAGTGTCTGAATTCGTTGCGGCAGATCCGCCAGATAGTCCTGCAGTTCAACCTCTATACAGAGCCAAACCGATTTAGTCTGCGGCGTATTTTCATGGGTATTAGCATCAAACGCTTTCAGCTGAGATTCGATGCTGCTGAGATCCCCTTTTATCACCGCCATCGGTTGAAACCTTGGCACTTCAAGGGGAGTAATAGCGACCCTTTCAGCCTGGTCAAACTCCACTAACAACACCTGCTTAGTGGTTTTCAGTTCATCAAAGCTCAGTGGAATGGGCGAGCCGCTATAACGGATATGCTCTGATTTGGCGACCATCTGTGGCCTGTGGATATGTCCCAGGGCAATATAGTCCGCCGGGGGAAATCCATCCGCCGCAAAACCATCCAGGCTTCCGATATAGATATCACGCACCGAGTCTGACTGACTCACGCCCAACGCCGTGAGATGGCCGGTAGCGATGATCGGTACACTCAACTGCTTCTCTTCTCTGACAGCCAGTGCTGCCTGATACAGCTGATGATAATGCTGCTTAATCGCCTCGCCTAATGCCTGGCGCTTTTCAAGACCCGATTCGCCGGCACGACTCTGTATAACATCGCGGGGACGGATAAAGGGTATCGCACAGAGAATGGCTCCGGTGTCACCCGCACGGTTTTTTAGCTCAATGATTTGAGTATGGGTCGGTTCAGATCTGACTGTATCCTCTGTTACTTCAGTGGAAACAGCACTCGGGACAACATTAGCAACGACGTGCGTATTAAGGCAGGCCACCAGCTGTTTCGATTCATTCAGGGTCGATACTGAATCGTGATTGCCACCCAATACCACCAGCGTGCAATTCAACTGACTGATAGCGACGATGAACTGGTTATACATCTCCCGTGCATAGCTCGGCGGGGTGCCGGTATCAAAGATATCACCAGCGACGATGACTGCATCGATATCATGGGCAGCGACCTGCTCCAACAACCAGGCGAGAAATGCCTGATGCTCCGCTTTGCGGCTTTTGGTAAAAAAGCTCTGACCCAGATGCCAGTCAGACGTATGTAGGAGTTTCATTCAGATCGTCCGTAACCATAAAAATACCGCTAGACTATCACAATGATCACTCCCACTTGATCGATTTCTACCTTAAAATAACAACCTGCTGTTAAATGACAGAACCTTCAACGGTTATGCACCTTTCACAATTTTAATACCTTACCAACCAGACATCAGGACACCAGTTAATGCCTTTTGATATTACAGCGGTTATCAGCATCATGGGGCTCTCGGCGGTAGCAGTCTTCGCCGTTTCGGGCGCTCTGGATGCCGCCCGTCAGAAGATGGATATTCTGGGATTGATGCTGATAGGTACGGCAACGGGTCTGGGCGGTGGCACTCTGCGTGATGTACTGCTTGGGAAACTGCCGGTATTCTGGATACAAGAGCCCGTCTGGATCATTATCTGCCTGGTCGCTTCAGCCGTTACCTACTTTATTGCGCCCAAGCTGGCTTCGCGAACACGTGCCCTGATCTGGATGGATGCGGTTGGTATAGCTCTGTTTGCCGTTGTCGGCACAGAGATCGGCCTGAAGTTTGGTACGTCACCTCTGATTGCGGTCTGTATGGGGGTTATGACCGGAAGCTTTGGCGGTATCGCCCGTGACCTGCTCTGTGGCAGCAACCTGACACTGATGAATGAAGAACTCTATATCACACCGATGCTGGTCGGTTCCGTTACTTATCTGATACTCAATACCTTAAGCCTGCCCTACAGTTATGACCTGATTGGGGGTTTTATCGTAGCGTTTAGTCTTCGAGCGCTGGCCATTCAGTTCAATATTAAACTGCCAAATATGTATCGTAAGCATCAAGACTCTTAAGTTTTTAATAGCCCATCAGTGACAATCAAAAAAGGCGAACACAGGGTTCGCCTTTTACATCACCTTTCTACTTAATAAGTGACTTTACCTGCCTACCACTCGTTCAACACCGCCCCGGGGAAGTGTTCCCTTAATACCCGATTCTGAAACTGATCATTAAAGCGGCAATTAATAATGATAATAAATCGCTCGAATGGCTGACTCTCGTCCTGTGGTTGCAGACTCCCTACGCTGTGGTATATCTGATCATCCCTGATATGCAAAATCTCTCCTGGTGCAAGATCCGCTGAAATAATCTCATGCTGCCCCTGTTTATCAAACGATAACGAGCTGGTCGCACCCCTCACATTTTCCCGGTTGATCACCAGTACACTGAGAAACTTACTACCATCTTTATGGATACCCTGCCCCTGCAAAGGGTCGGTTAATTTATCTCCCCGCACACCGTTTATCTGCATCAGAATCGGTTCACCCGGCTGAATATCCCACAGATCGGCCCAGCCTTTAATAAACGCGGTGACATCGTCCCGCTGAATAAATGGCTCTTCCAGAGGCGCATAGTGGCGTATTTTATCGGCCATCGTTTCAGCGTCATTGAAAGCACCAGCCTGTGCCATCGGGCAACCGGCTAACACGCGGGGCTCACCTGATTGATCCAGATAAAACCAGGACATCCGCTTCCAGCGAGTTTCCACATAGGGGTCGCGGGGAAGCTGGTCCAGATAAGGTAACCAGCCTTGCAGATCTATTTGGGTATCGACATCGGTTCGACTCCAGTTACCCAAACGTATTTCTTCATACACCCGGGTATCCCAATAACGCCTTTGACGTTGATGAATAATCTGCTGAGCCGTTAGTGGCTGTGGTGGATGGTTTTGCGGGACGTTATTTGCTATAAAAGTTCCCATAATAGTGTCACTCCTTTGCAAGGGTTAATAGCTGCTTTTTGCAGCCCATAAGACAAGAGGCTCAGCATTATCCGAACCTCTCAACTCTATTTGTAGCAATTAAAACGATCGTTTAGAAATGCTATCGTTTATTCAGTAAATACCAGCTGGATTGAGATCCAGATACGGACTTGCCTAATCGAATGTATCTGAACAACTTTTCAGCAGCGTTTCTCACTAAGGAAGAAAGAGATGGACTTCATTGAAACCCAACATTCAGGATGCACACTGAGGCGTGGTACACCGGATGATGCAGCGATGGTTGTCGACTACATGAGAAAGCTCGGCGCTTATCAGAAGATGCTGGATAAAATAACCGCCACTGAAGCTGACATTCGTCAGCTACTAGTCGATGATAAAGGTGAGGTTATTTTTGCCGAACTTGAGGGCGAGACCGTCGGGTTTATCTATTTTTACCAAAGTTCCTCGGCTTTCACCGGGCAATCAGGATTGTATATTGATGCTTTCTTCATCGACCAACATGCTCAGTCAAAAGGACTGGGCAAAATAATGATGGCGTATATGTCAAAACTGGCACTACAGCGCAAATGCCAACGCCTGGAATGGGGTTGTCTGGACTGGAACGAATCCGCCATCAGCTTTTACCGGAATATGGGCGCTAACAGTGTGGATGAAATGACAATCTACCGGTTCAGTCAGGAGCAACTGGTCATCAACGCATCGCAGTTTTAAGCTTTCAATATCATCCGCTATCCCTTTGGTTCACCACGACGAAGGGGTACACTGAGGCTCTATTTTCGAGGCGATTAAATACAGCATGAGCTTGGACAAAAACTCCCCACTAAAACAACCAACAGGTGTCGAGAGTAAATCATCGTCTACCGTTGTCGGTGGTTGGTCTGTTGCTGTCGGGCGGGCGCTGGATTCACTGGGCTACAATGGCAATCAACTGCTACAGGATGCCGGGGTGGATCTCTCGCAAAAGCGCGATACCGATATTCGCTTCAGCTCTGATCATACCCGCTCTCTTTGGGCGCTGGCATTAGTCGAAACGGGGCAAGAAGATATCGGTTTACAAGTAGCCCGATATGTCTGCCCAACCACTTTTCATGCACTGGGCTTCTCTCTCTGGGCCAGCAATAGCTTACTCGACGCACTGCAACGAATGGTTCGATTTGAAGTGTTACTCAATGATGGCTGTAGTCTGTCACTGAGTCAGTCAGGCCCGGATAGTTTAGCTTTCTCGATGGATATTAAAGAGTCTGATCATCAGCCATTGGTTGTTGCGGAGGGCATCGACTATTTTCTCGGTGCGATAGTCAAAATGTTCCGCGACATGTCTGATCAAAGCTTCTCCCCCCTCTCGGTAAAATTTTCCCGGATTGCACCCGCCAACCCTGAGTTGTGGGAAAACTACTTTCAATGCCCTGTCAGTTTTGGTGAATCCAGTAACACCCTGGAGCTGAGCGCTGCGCAACTGAATGAACAACTGCCGACAGGTAATAGTCTGCTGGCTGAACAGAATGACAAGCTGGTTGAAGACTATCTGCAACGGTTACAGATGGCTGATTTGACGGGTCAGGTACGAAACACACTGATCGATCTGATGCCCTTGGGGTTAACGACGTTAGACGCGGTCGCTACGGAGTTAAATATCGTGCCCCGTACCCTGCAATATAAACTCACCCAGTCAGGCACGACAATTCAAAAATTACGTGATCAGATTCGTGAAGAGCTGGCCCGCAAGTATCTGCAACATTCCCGACAGAACATTACCCAGATCGCTTACTCGCTGGGTTTCTCTGACCCGGCCCATCTCAACCGGGCCTTCAAACGCTGGACCGGAGAGACACCCACTGCGTTTCGCGCCCGTCACCTTTAAAATATCATTTACCACAGAGAACACTGAGGACACCGAGATAAAGCATTAACTCTTATCCAAGTCCTTCCTCTGTGCTCTCGTTGTTCTCCGTGGTGAAAACCTCTTACTCACAGATTTCACAACCTAGAATACCGAGATAAATCATTGGCTCTTTCCTGAAGCCCTTCCTCTGTGCTCTCTGTGTCCTCCGTGGTAAAAATAGTCTTTTCCCTCTGGAAGCACCGGGCTCTCTAAGCCAAATTCATTCAGGTTTTACTAAACGCTTTTCTCTGTGCTCTCTGTGTCCTCTGTGGTGAAACGCTCTCTAATGTCTTAAATGGTAAAAGCTTTGCTTTAAATGGCAAAGGTACTCAGCCAGCCCTCCGTATACTCACTTCCTATCGAAACGGCTTCGCTTTTGCGAGCCGCACAATCAGACAACAAAAAAACACGTAATTGAGGTGAGTGATGGGCGAAGTAGTACTAGCAGCGAAAGTGACACATGTTCCTTCTATGTTTATTTCTGAACAGGAAGGTCCTCTAAAGGGTATCCGCGATGCCGCCATCGAAGGCCTGCGCAAGATTGGTGACCTGTGCCGTGAACGTGAGGTAGATACTATTGTTATTGCCGATACCCATTGGCTGGTAAACGCAGGGTTCCACATCAACGCCAAGCCTGACATGTCCGGTGTATTCACCAGTACTGAGTTCCCTCACTTCCTGAACAATATGGAATACAGCTACACCGGCGACCCTGAATTGGGGCAGCTGATCGCTGAAACAGCCACCAATAGCGGTGTCACCACCCTTTGCCACCATGAAATCGACACGCTGGAAATACAATACGGAACCCTGGTTCCACTGCGTTATATGGGCATCGACAAAGACATCAAAGTCGTTTCTATTGCTGGCTGGATGTACGACGCTGACCTGGAAGAGTCTAAGGTTGTCGGTGAAGCTATCCTTAAAGCGGTTAAGAAGTCTGGCAAGCGGGTTGCCTTCCTGGCAAGCGGCTCTCTCTCTCACAGAATTCCACCGAATAAAGTTGTCGGTGATTACCTGTTCAAGATTAGTCGCCCTCTGAATCAGGAGATCGATCTGATGGTGATGGATATGTGGAAGCAGGGCCGCACTAAAGACTTCCTGGATATCATGCCAAAATATGCGGAAGACTGTTCCGGAGAAGGCGGGATGCATGATACCGCTATGCTATTCGGCCTGCTGGGCTGGGATAAGTATGAAGGTGAAGCAGAGATCATGACCGAGTACTTCCCAAGCTCGGGCACCGGGCAGTGCAATGTTGTCTTCCCGCTGATGCCCTCAGACAAGCCTGATACCACCGTTCACCCGGTATAAAGCTAAAAATAGGTGTGAATAAAACCTGATAGGGCTTCCTGCATCAGGTTTTATTCTCTTCAATTCACCTCAGTTCACTCTGCGTCATAACAGTCTTGTTGCCTGTCACCCTCCAATAAGCCTGAATGTTCACTGAGCATCTGCGCTTTCCATTGCAGAAAAGCACTGCCCTCGCTAAGCCGGGGCCTTTGAATATCAACCACCTTATCCAGCACCACCTTTCCCGGAGCAGATGAAAGAAACAGAACCCGATCGGCCAGTTGAATCGCTTCATTAAGATCATGGGTAACAAATACAACCGTCGGCTTATGCTCTTGCCAGAGCTCTAGCAACAAATCACGCAGGCGCTGCGCATTAGGTGCATCCAGCGAAACAAAAGGTTCATCCAGAAGCAACAACTCAGGTTGCGTCAGAAAAGCGCGGGCAATGCTCACCCGGCGCTGCATACCGCCGGAAAGCTGTTTCGAATAACTGGCAGACTTCCCGCTCAACCCCACCCGGCCCAATATAGCCTCTATCTGCGTATCACTGACTTTCGGCATCACCAGACGCAAGTTTTCAGCGACGGTCAGCCAGGGCATCAGTCGGGGCTGCTGAAAGATATAGCCAATTTTACAAGGGGGCCTGTCCTCCATAGAGTGACCGTTGTAAAACACCTCGCCGGGATCACTTTTTTCCAGCCCTGCAATCATATTCAACAGCGTACTTTTGCCTGCACCTGAAGGCCCCACCAGAGCCACAAATTCGCCTTTAGAGACGCTAAAGTCTAACCCTTCCAACACTCGTTCCAGGCTGTTTGGGTAAACTTTACTCTGAATAGATATATCAAGACTGACCATAACCACCCCGGGCGATGTAACGATCCAGTGGCCGCATAATCACCCCTTCGATAACTAAGATGATTGCAACAAAAGCCAGTGTATAAGCCAGAATACTGGCAATATCAAAAAACTGAAAGAAGGTGCCTAGCTGAAAACCCACACCATCACTTCGCCCCAATAATTCAACGACCAAAACAATCTTCCAGATCAAGGACAGCCCGGAACGGGCTGAAGCCATAATGAAGGGGTACAGTTGGGGTAGATAAACTTTGAAAAAATAACGACACCGTGACACCTTAAACACTCTGGCGACGTCGAGCAGATCACGATCAACTACCCTCGCCCCTTCGCGCACCATCACGACTACAGTGGGGATTTTATTAATAGCCACGGCGGCAATGGCTGATGCTTCGACCAGGCCAAACCAGACATAACAAAGGATGATGGTAACCAGAGCAGGAATATTAAGCGCAATCACCAATAGAGAATCAAAAGCCGAGTTCAGGCGAGCAAAAGCCCCCATCATCACACCAATCAAGACTCCCAGCATCATTGCGATCATAAAACTGACCGTCACCCGCATCATAGTCACCAGCAAATGATGCAACATATCACCGTCAAACAGATGGAGGTGTAAGCTGGTAAACACCTGAATCACACTGGGAAAATTATGACTCTCCAGCAGCATTGCTGAAGACTGCCACAGCAGAAAGAGCACCAACAGTGGCAGTGCTCCAAACAGCATTGCTTTCAGTCGATGCACAATCATTAATTCACACCTATCTGAATCACGCCCTCTTCAGCATCGGGCAACCAGAACAGTGATCGGTCCAGTGTGTTTGCACCGCCTGTGAGTTCATCACCCCCCTCTCGGGCCATAATTGCGTAAAGCTTTTCTAGTGCGTCGAGTTCATCCATACCAAACTGCTGCTGGACACCTGCACGGTAACCCTCTTTGAGTGCTGCAAAAATCTGATCATCTTCAGCCCGGGTCAAAGGTCGGATCTGTTGCCATTCCCGGTCGGAGTTCAGCAGAATCTCCCGTGCATCCCTGGAAGCTTTAAGAAAATTACTCAGTAGCGCATTATTCTCCTGCCGCCATGCTTCAGTAAAAACCCAGCCTACTAACGGAACTTGTCGATTAACGCCTAATCCGTTCATCATCTCCTGAACACTGATAATCTGCCTAAAACCTTTCGCCTTGAGTCTGGCACTGTAGTGCCAAAAATTAAGAATCAGTGGGAGTTTGTTGTCATACATTAACTGGTTTAGCAGGGGTGGTGCGGCGAATACCGGTTCAACCGATTGAGCAAGATCCTGATCAAGTGTTTGCTTAGTATAGGCTTGTAGCAACAACCAGCTCTTATCAACAGAGCCTCCGGCAATTCCCAGCCGCTGACCTTCAAGATCTTTAATTGATCCAACCGAGCTATTCGACTGGGCATAGAGCCCACCAGCAGCGGCAGAGACAGGGGAGAAGCCAAACATTCTGTCATTGAATCGCTGGCGATTAACCCAAACCCAGTCACTGTAGATAATATCCACAGCACCACTCTGTAGGGATATAGCACTGGCGTTCTTGCCACCGACTGGAGTTACATCAAGGGAGAAATGGTATTTTTTATCCAACTCATGGCGGCGAATAACATCCATTTCCCAATTAACAGTACCAAACTGCAGGACAGCCACACGGACAGTAGGTACAGGACTTGCCAACACAGGAGTAACCCACGACAAAGCGGCCGCTGAGCTTAAAGCGACAATCATCGCTTTAAACTTCACCCGGGGGCTCAGAGCAAGTAAACCGTTCAAGATCATAGCTAGCATAACGCTTATCACCTCATTCCCTCTCAGGTTATGAATGTGTGCGATTTGAGAAACAAGCTAATAGATTAAGGCAACACTTCACCGAAGCACTTTAAACCCTGATATTGGGCCAGCTATCGGCAAAAAATTGAAAGATCCATTGCTTGAATCATCATCGATATACAAGCAATGATCTCACGTGAGGAAACGGGTTAGCATAGTACTTAGTTACTGTTTTTCAGCCAGTGCCAACTGCTCTGCCATCTGGGTTTTCAGAGCAGCAACCTGCTTTTTGAAGGCATTGCGCTTTTTACGGGAGATCGTCTGCACCACAGGAATAGGTGCTGTCATCGCATTCACCGGGCGGCCATTGACGTGCAATTCATAATGCAGATGCGCACCGGTTGAACGCCCTGAATTACCCGAAGCAGCAATCTTCTGACCACGGGAGACTTTCTGCCCTTTACGTACGTAGGCTCTGCTCAGGTGGAGATAACGTGTTTTGTACTTACGGCCGTGTTTTATCTCGATATACAAACCCGCATAGCGATGTTTAATCACACGGGAGACAACACCATCCCCCGCCGACAACACAGGGGTACCTGTGCGTACAGAAAAGTCGGTTCCATTATGGGGCCGCACCAGTCCGGTAACAGGGTGTTTACGCTTAGGATTAAAGCTTGAAGAGATGCGATAGCGTTTCTGCAGCGGAATCCTTTGAAAGGCCTTCTCTAAACTCTCACCCTCGGCATCAAAATAGTTATCATCAAAGAGAAATGCCGACTGTTTACGAATAGCGCCATCATAGACAAAACCTTCGATAACACTGTTACCGGTATAGACGCCATAAACATACTGTCGGGATACTGATAACTGAAACTTATCCCCGGCACGCAGGTGACTTCTGAAATTCATCCGTTCTTTCAACAGACTGGTGACCTGATAAGCTTCAGCGATCCGTGCACCTGCCCTCTTCATCGATCTGGGCAGATCACCCTCTACCGTGCCACTGATGATCTCCCGGCGAAAACCACCCTTTTCGATAAACTCTTCATATTCGAAGTCGCCTTTTTTACTGCGATCAAAGAGCACTTTATAGGTAAGACCAGAGCGAAAGATAAACTGCTTTAGCTTACCCGCATCATCAAAGTTAAATCCCAGTTTATGACCCGGCTGAATAGTATCCAGCGCCAGAATATTTAGATCGGCTTCCATCAATTTGTACAGCGTAGGCTGAGAGATGCGCAGATGATCGAAGATAGTGCTAAGCGTATCGCCCTTCTGCACCACATAACCTATTTCAGGCTCAAGGTCTTGTGTCTTTTTACTGCCTGGACCAGCTATCTCTTCAGCGGCAGAAACATCCGTATTCTGAAGGTTGAGTTCCAGCGTGCTTCTGAACTGACCCGGCGAGACAGGCACGGCAGAGCTGTTATCCGACAGCATTAACGAGACGACTAATATAAGCGAAGCGCAACCCAGCAAAATACGGTGCGGCGTTGGCAGGTGACTCAGCAAGGTACAGGCTGTGCTAAAAAACGACTTCAGTCGTGAAGTGATATCCTCAGTTTTCAAACGCTGCCACTCTACCTAAATACTATTTAACTATTTCAGAACCCCATTGGCTGATGCTGTGACCACCATCGGAGCTTAATGTTCAGTTGGATTATGCCTGAATCGGGATAGAATTTCCCCCGCCAGTTAGTGGTATTCTCACTTTCTGCTACAATGCGCCGCTCTTATTAAGTGTTTTAAGTCCAGTGTTTCGGAGAATCTGCTTTGACTCAATTTCGTCCCTGTATCGACCTGCATCAAGGCCAGGTAAAACAGATTGTTGGTGGTAGCCTGAATGATCAGGGTGCTGAGACAAATTTTGTCAGCCAGTATGATGCGGAGCACTATGGAAAACTGTACCGCCAGCACAACCTGACCGGGGGCCATGTCATCGCCCTGGGGCCTGGCAATAAGGATCAGGCACTCAAAGCGTTATCGGCATGGCCAGATGGGCTGCAGTTCGGCGGAGGGGTGAATAATACCAATGCCGCTGAGTTTATAGAGGCAGGCGCGTCTCATGTCATCGTTACCTCTTTCCTGTTTGATAACGGGGAATTTAGTTGGCAGCGGTTAGAACAGATCAAAGCGATTACCGGAAAAGAGCGTCTGATTCTGGATCTGAGCTGCCGGCGAACCGAAACCGGATGGAACATCGCCACCGATCGCTGGCAAACCATCACTGGTACTCAGGTTAATGCGGAAACACTGACAGAGCTCAGTCAGCACTGTGCAGAATTTCTCATCCATGCCGCAGATGTCGAAGGCCTGCAATCGGGCATCGATGAAGAACTGGTTAAGTTATTAGGTGAAACCTGCCCTATCCCAGTCACTTACGCCGGTGGCGCCCGCTCACTTGACGATCTGAAGCTGGTCGATCAGCTCTCCAATGGTAAAGTCGATCTGACTATTGGCAGTGCCCTGGATATCTTTGGTGGCAACGGTGTAACTCTGGAGCAGTGTATTGCGTGGAATAATCGCTAGCGTTATTTTATTTGCCCTGCTGATTTCGGTTGGCGGATGCAGTGAGCAGGCTGAACTTCGCTATATTCAGCCTGGCAGCACCATACTGGCCTTTGGTGATAGCCTGACTCAAGGGGTCGGCAGCACTGACGGTGGCGATTATCCCAGCCAACTGCAACAGCTCAGCGGGCGTAAAGTAATCAATGCCGGTATCTCTGGAGAGGTCAGCGCCGAAGGCTTACAGCGGTTGCCTGAACTGCTCACCCGATACCAGCCTGCCCTGCTTATTCTTTTAGAAGGCGGCAACGATATACTTCGCAATCAGAATAAAGCACAGCTCAAACAAAATCTGGCTCAAATGATTGGGCTAGCCCAGCAACAGAATACCGATGTTATTCTTATCGCAGTACCAGAGAAAAAATTATTCTCTAACAGCGCACCGTTGTATCAGGAACTGGCCGAAGAGTATCAACTGATTATTGAGCCTGAGCTCATTGCCGAGCTATTACGCAACAACCAATATAAATCAGACCCTATTCACTTCAACAACCGGGGTTACCAACAACTAGCGATAAGGATCAACAACCTGTTGAAAGAGCATAACGCTTTATAATAAATGGAATTTTTCCAGTTATCAGTAGTCATATTTTTTGAATAAAGCTTATTATGTCCCGGATTTCTTTATAAACCTATGTCAGATAAATTCATGTTCTTAAGAATCTTTCCTGTTATTTTTGGTGCAATTTTAACCACCCAGTGTCACTTAGTCAGTGCGCAAGAAAGTCAGGAAAGTATCACTATTAATCAGCAGACCCTGGCTGGTTTTCGTCAACTTTCAATACGGGTTCTATCGGCCTACAAAGTCCAGCCTCACTATATTGGCTCAACTGAAAAGTGGCACCTGTTCCTGAAAAAAGAGTCACGCCAGGCGGTTGATAAAGCGTTCAGTTCCATCTTCGGTTATAAAATACCGGCAGAGGGTTCCAGCATCGAAAATGGCTGGAGCCTTAACATGGGTGTTGATATCAATCCTGACAATTGCCCTGAAGTTACTCAGTATAAAAAAGATAAGACGGGATTCACTTTACCCGCACTCCCCTCCGTGAAAACTCAGTGTCTCTCCCGCTAGAACGGAAATAAAAAAAAGCCGCATAATGCGGCCTTTGGTCCCCTTCTAAATAAGATTGCTCAATCAAATATCAGGCAACCTGCGGCCAAGAATTCGTTGTAACGTGCCATCTTTCGTCACTAAATGATGCTTCACGGATGCCGCTACATGAAGTGCGACAGCAGCCATCATAACGTTACCTCCCAGACCATGCATGACATGGCCAAGCTCTCCCAGCAACTCATTCTCATCACCACTGGCGATCAGTTCAAATCCAAAAACGGCAACGGCGTGACCGCCACCAACTGACATCAGAATGCCGGAAACGGGCATCATCACCGTACCCGCCAACAGAATTACGTGAACAACCGTCGTCACTTTTTCCTGCCATGCAGCAACCGGCGTCAGACGTTCAGGCAAACGATTACGGATGCGCCATACCAGACGATATAGTGCGACAACCAGTACCAACACACCCACTGATTTATGCAGCCCCATTAATTCGAACTTGTCAGGGCTCCTTGAAAGGTCTTCAATATATGTACCCAAAATAAGACTACCGATCATTGCGATAGCAATAATCCAGTGCAAAGCCACAGTGGTTTTTGTGAGTTGTGAACGACTATCCATGATTAACTCCGTTAGAATGACGATCTGTATACTTTAAATATTAATCATTAGAAAGATAAGTCACCGGGGTGTAAAGAAAGGTAAAGTTATGATTTTTAACGGTATGCAAGAAAATCATCTCAACATATGAGTAATATTGTTAAGGATACTTTAAGCTTTAATGCTTAGAATTAAGTCAAACCCTCAGTGACTCTCAGGAAATACAGATTATGCGTAAAGTAACCATTGGAAAAGCGGGCGTCATCCTGCTCTCTTGTACTATTACCGCATCCGCTTTTGCAGGATTTGGTGATCTGCTGAAACAGATAGAAGACGGCGGCAAACAACTCATCGAACAGAAACAGAGCACTCCCACTTCATCGACTACCGCTGGAACCAGTCTGGATTACGACACCGTGATAGCCGGACTCAAAGAAGCGCTGGAGGTGGGTAGCCGTCAGGCCATTGAAAGTGTCAGCCAGGAAAACGGCTACTTTAATAATGCACAGATCAAGATTCCCCTGCCTGCTCAACTCGAGCAAGCCAGTGGCCTATTGAAAAAATTTGGTCTGGGCTCTCAGGTTGAGCAGTTTGAGCTCAGTATGAATCGCGCAGCTGAACAGGCCGCTCCAGAGGCAACCGAGATCCTGGTCACAGCCATCAAAGAGATGAGCATCGAAGATGCACGGACTATTCTAAACGGACCTGATAATGCAGCCACCGAGTACTTTCGCGAGAAGACATCAACCCGGCTGAGTGAGCTGTTCCGTCCCTCTGTTGAAACATCTATGAATCAGGTGGGCGTCACTAAATATTACGGCGATCTGACTAAGAAAGCGGAAGAAGTACCTATGGTCGGCAGCATGGCTCAGAACTATAATCTTGAAGACCATGTCACCGAAGGTGCTCTGAACGGCCTGTTCACTATGCTGGCTGCTGAAGAGAAGAAGATTCGAGAAAACCCGGCAGCACGTACAACTGATCTGCTGAAACAAGTATTCAACTTTTAAGGAATCCTAATGTTTAAAAAATATCTGTTGTCTCTACTGCTTAGCGTTGGTTTGCTCAGCCCTGCATTGGCTGAAGAGATCAATCCTATCGTCGTTATGACCACCAGTGCCGGTGTGATCGAACTGGAGCTGATGCCCGAGCAAGCACCACTGACAGTGGCAAACTTTCTTCGCTATGTAGAAAATGATTTTTTCTCCGGCACTATTTTCCACCGGGTAATCGACAACTTTATGATCCAGGGCGGTGGATTCTCCGTTGATATGGAACGTAAAGATACGTTGCCACCCGTACGCAATGAATCAACTAACGGCCTGCCTAATCTGCGCGGCACTATCGCGATGGCCCGTACGAATGCGCCTGACAGCGCAACATCCCAGTTCTTTATCAACCTGAAAAACAACGATTTTCTAAACGCTAAAGGCCCACGCCCTGGCTACGCGGTGTTTGGTAAAGTGGTCAACGGGCTGGATGTGCTGACACAGATAGGTCATGTACAGACTGGCAGACAAGGGCCATACAAAGATGTTCCGGTCGAGCCGATTATTATTCAGAGCGTTGTTTTGAAATAAAACCGCAATCCGAGGTCCGAACGCTTTGCTTGTCCTAAGTCCGAAAAGGCGAAAGCAAGCTTTTGCGGACCTCGGACAAGTAGCGCTTTTTGTAACGTTCGAACTACGATTCTTTAAGCTTTTTCTTTTCGAACGACGAGCAACTCACGCTCTTTGTGACGCTACGGCTGCCTTTCCACTGCCACATAAGCCCCGCTGAGGGTCATCGCTACCTTATCCCCCTGACGAATCTCGACTTCCAGATTCAACCGGCCACGGCCTTTGCTATCCATATAGCTCATAAAGGTATCCAGCTCAGCTTGTTCCGGGAGCACAGTGATCGCAGTAAAATCCCCTGTCACCGGCGCTAAGTATTTGAGCTGGCTGTCGCGGATCATCACATCACAATCACGCCCCTGTTCGCGCAGATACAAGGTGACCATAGCCCATCCACACAAAGTAGCGAGGGTCGCCAATGAACCACCAAAACCTGTCCCCTTATCATTAACGTTAGGTGCCAGAGCCGCAGACAGGGTCAACGACCGACCATCATAAGCAGGATCACCAAACCCCATGTGATTAAGCAGGGGAATCTGACCTTTAAGCCAGACTAAAAACTGTTCGGCGGTTTGCTGAGAGTTACTCATAATATTAGCTTCTACCTCTGCTTTCTGACACTTCAGACAGGAGTCTGATCAACCCCAGTCGCTGACAAACTCTTCAATGTTAACGCCAGGCACCTTACGGCTTCGCGCCGGCGTACCCAGATACAGATAACCCACAATCTCTTCATGCGCCTCTAAGCCTAAACCATCCATAACAGTGGGATGATACGCTAAAGCACCGGTACGCCACATCGCGCCCAGACCTTGCGCGTGAGCTGCTAATAACATGTTCTGGACTGCACAGCCGGCAGTTATGAGCTGTTCAGTACGGGGCACCTTGGGATGATCCTGAATCACCGCTATTGCCACGATAACAAGTGGGGCTCTTAACGGCATATTTCTGAATTTAGCTTGTTGATCATCATTCAGCGACGGGTCTTCGCTGGCCGCATCCAAAAATAGCTCACCCAGCTTAACTCGGGCATCGGCCTCTACATTGAGGAACCGCATCGGTTTCAACGCACCGTGATCAGGCGCACGTAACGCAGCCCGATAGATATTCTCAAGCTGTTCCGGCGATGGCGCCGGCCCTTCTAACAACGGAATTGATACCCGCTGGTGTAAATTTTCCAGAGCGTCCATTCTAATTCCTTTATTGACGGCTAAGCCGCAAGTTAACAGGCCGACCAGTTTTACTACTACGGTACGGATTAATATCAAGCCCACCGCGGCGCAGATAGCGGGCATATACAGTTAGCTCTTCCGGGCGGCAGCGATTCCAGATATCCATAAAGATCGACTCTACACACTGTTCATGGAAATCACCGTGTTCACGATAGGAGATCAGATACTGTAGCAACCCTTCACGATCTATCGCTGCCCCACGATATTCAATAGCGATACTCGCCCAGTCTGGCTGTCCGGTCACCGGGCAATTAGACTTCAGCAGATGACTGTATAGCGCCTCTTCTACCACCTCTCCGGTAGCACTCAACCGCTGAGGGGCAGGACTATAATCCGTCACCTCAATATCCAGCTCATCAAGACACTCACCTTCAAACTTAAGAATTGGCGTGGTGATATCCAGTTGACTAAGGATCACCTCAACTGCGCCTTCAGAGGCTACTGTAAGGTCTGTCACCATACGCGCCTGAACCTCAGATTCTGAATCAAAGCGCGTCAGATTGAAGGAGTTAAGGTAGAGTTTAAATGACTTTGACTCGACAATATTGTGACTCGTCGCTGAAAAGCGAAACTCAGCGAGTCGCACAACCGGTTTGCCTTTATCATTCAGCCAGGACACTTCATAAGCGTTCCATATATCGCTGCCCTGAAAAGGCAGTTCACTACGTATAACACCCTGAGCCTTCCAGTTCAGATCCCTGGCAATGGGGTACAGCAACGCTGCATCATATTGATTAACATACTCGGTATCTGCACCTAAAGGCGCATGTTCCAAAGCGGTCTGACTCTCTTTCATGCTACCTCCGACCTTACTGTCGAATACCTTTACCGGTATTCAGCAGATGCATTGAATAACTAAACAGTATAATGATGACACCGATGATCATACCGTAAGCAAAACCTATATCGATATCACTGACACCCAGAATTCCGTAACGGAAAGTATTCACCATATAGAGAATAGGATTGATCTGAGAGACATTTTGCCAAAACTCAGGCAGTAAAGTAATCGAGTAAAACACGCCTCCCAGATAGGTCAGCGGCGTCAGCACAAACGTCGGGATAATCGCTATATGATCAAAGCTATTGGCATACACCGCATTGATAAAGCCACCCAGTGAAAACAGGATAGCGGTGAGGCAGACAATCGATGTGATCACCCAGAAATTATGAATCTGCAGATCCGTAAAGAACATCGATAGCAATGTCACCATCAGACCGACCAGCAAGCCTCGCACTGAACCGCCAATCACATAACCTGCCAGAATAATCCAGTTAGGTGTGGGCGAGACCAGCAGCTCTTCAATATGTCGCTGAAATTTAGTGCTATAAAAAGAGGAAACAACATTCCCATAGGAGTTAGTGATAACCGACATCATAATCAGGCCGGGCACGATAAACTCCATATAATTAAAGCCCCCCATCTGGCCTATCCGGGAACCGATCAGATTACCAAAAATAATAAAATACAGCGTCATGGTGATCGCCGGTGGTAACAGAGTCTGCGCCCAGATACGGGTAAAGCGGCGCACCTCTTTCACAAGAATGGTCCAGAAGGCGATAAATAGTTGTCTGTTAGTCATTTGACTGGCCTCCCTCTGTCTTCTCTTCAAGTGTTTTATCGACCAGAGAGACAAAAAGCTCTTCCAGACGATTACTCTTATTTCGCATGCTCGTCACAGCAACACCCTGTTCTGATAACTGAGCAAAGACCGGATTCAAACTCTGGGATTTTTCTACCTCAACCAGCAACGTATGATCACCTTCCATTGTCACCTGATAGCCATCAACACGCGGACATTCATCCTGTACCGGGCTGATATCCATGATAAAGGACTCCGTATTAAGCTGCTGTAACAGATCGCGCATGTTGGTGTTCTTAACAATCACCCCCTGATCGATAATACCGATATTACGGCACAGGCTTTCTGCCTCTTCCAGGTAGTGTGTGGTGAGGATAATCGTTGTACCTTCAGCATTAAGCTCTTTCAAAAATTCCCACATTGAACGGCGCAGCTCAATATCGACTCCTGCAGTCGGCTCATCGAGAATCAGTAAGCGCGGCTCATGCATCAACGCGCGGGCTATCATTAACCGACGTTTCATCCCCCCGGAGAGACTACGGGAGGGTTCATTCCGCTTCTCCCATAACCCTAGTTTGCGAAGATAAAACTCGCAGCGCTGTTGCGCTTCTCCGGCAGGAATTCCGTAGTAGCCCGCTTGAGTAATCAGAATATCAGCGACTTTCTCAAACATATTAAAATTAAATTCCTGGGGAACCACTCCCAGCTCACACTTAGCCTTGCTCGCGTCTTTATCCAGATTATGGCCAAACACGGTTACCTGGCCTGAGCTTTTATTGACCAGTGAGGAAACAATACCTAAGGTTGTTGATTTACCGGCTCCATTGGGCCCAAGTAACGCAAAAAAATCACCTTCCTGTACATCAAAGGAAATCCCCTTCAGGGCTTCGAAGCCATTGCCATAGACCTTGCGCAGGTCAGTTATGGAGAGCGCAGTCGTCATGCAGTTTCCTATGATTGCTAGTGAGGGAGAGGTTTTAATCGAACTCTTAACATTGGGGCAGCAGGCTATGATTTCAACAGTTACTAGTGCTAAGTTCTAAGTTAAACTAGCGCTTTCAAGAATATTACATCACTCCCGGACCAATATGACAGCGTACCAATTACACCACCTCAACTTTCTGAAAATCGCCTATAACAACTTCATTAAGCAGGAACCTTTCACTCTGGAAGAGATTACTGCAGAAGAGGAACAGTTTATTCTCGATTTTCAACAGCTAATCCATGACTTTGAACAAGGTGTAGAGCATGTCTATGTAGACGGAGAGGAGTTTCTTGATAAAACTTTCCGCATGTATCCACAACTGGCCCACCTGGTAGCACGGGACCTTCTGTGGTATTTCGGTGGTAACTGTCTGCATAACATGGCTGATATAGAGCTAGAAAAATTCCAGCAACTGGATGAATTACGCTTTGCCGCAGAAGAAAAAGGGGAAGAGTTTGATTACATCAACGCCCGCGCGAGCGTTTTCGGACAAAACTAAGTATAAAGAGGCCTGGCAGCCTCTTTATACCTCAGCCTGAAGCTGTCCGGTTGATACAAGGAAATCCATAAGCTGATCGGCCGACAGCGGCTTACTGTAATAATATCCCTGGATAATCTGACAGCCATTGTCCCTCATAAAGCTAAGCTGATCGGGTGTTTCTACACCCTCAGCTACTACCACTAAGCCCAGGGACTGGCACATAGCCAGAGTCGCCTTGATAATAGACTCATCATCCCGGTCAATACCGATATCTTTGACAAAGCTGCGGTCTATCTTCAAACGATCAATCGGCAATTTCTTCAAGTAACTCAGTGACGAATAACCCGTACCAAAATCGTCCATTGCCAGGGTAATTCCCCGTTCCCGCAGATAGGTTAATTTACCCACAGTCACTTCCGGCTGACGAATAACAAAATTCTCAGTCACTTCTAATTCAAGATGATCCGCACTGAGACCCGACGCTTCCAGCGCTTCTTCAACACTACTAATAAGCCGCTCATGAGCGATCTGCTGGCCTGCCAGGTTAACCGCTACTTTCATATCCGGTACACCCTGTCTGATCCAGGCCTGCATCTGCTGACATGCTTCTTTCAGCACCCACTCACCCAGCGGGATGATGAGATCCAATTCTTCAGCCAAAGGAATAAAGCGATCCGGAGAAAGCAACCCAGCGGTTGGATGCTGCCAGCGTACCAGCGCTTCAACACCCACAATTTTCTCAGTTACCGCATCGATCTGAGGCTGATAATGAAGTACCAGCTCATTATTCTGAATCCCTTTTCGCAGATCAGCCCCCAGAGAAAAACGCTCAAACCGCTGATGATCTTTTTCAACATCGTAGATGTAATAACAATTTTTACCCGCATCCTTAGCCTGGAACATGGCCACATCCGCATGTTTAATCAGCGAGGAACCATCATCAGCATGATCGGGGAACAAGCTAACCCCCACACTGACAGTCACCACAATCTCATACTCACCAATCCAGAAAGGCTGCTGAAATACCTGCAGTATTTTGCTGGCAACGACTTCAGCGCCTTCCAGATCACGAACACTGGTGAGTAACACTGAAAATTCGTCTCCACCCTGCCGCGCCAGCAAGTCATTTTCACGGATACAATCATTGATCCGTTTTGCCGCGACCATCAGCAGTTGATCTCCAACCTGATGACCCAGAGAATCATTTACCTCTTTAAAGCGATCCAGATCGATAAAGAGTACCGCTACGCTACTGCTCAGAGAGCGGCTCTTCTCGATGGCATCATTCAGACAATCCATAAAGAACAATCGATTTGGCCGTTCGGTAAGCGGGTCGTGGTTCGCTAACCAGTGAAGACGGCGCTCTGCCCGCTTACGTTCACTGATATCCATACCGATACTGAGCATTAATGACTCATCTCCCCGGCTATGTCGCAAACGCGCATGCAACCAGGAGATATCATGTCGATGTCCCAGACAATCTAATAACACACTATCGGTACGAACTTCGGGCTCAAGCCCATCCATTAGCCGCCCGGTCTGAGCAAGAAAGTCCTGTCGTTCATCTTCTCGCTGCAAGGTATTTATAAAGTTTGTCTTGCGTAACGAACCGCCATCCAGATCCATTAGCTGTAAACCAAAGTGGTTCACACTGCGTAGATCACCCTTTCGATTCTGAGTAATAATAACCAGTGGCGCAGTGTCTAACAGGCCAGATAGAAAATCCCGCTCTTTGGTCAGCGCCTGTCGACTTTTTTCGAGGCTATCGGTTCTTTCAGCAACCTCATCTTCTAAACTTTCCAGTTGCTCGCTCAGGCGCATAGCGCTTTGCACCAACAGGTCCCGCTCATCCTGTCCGAGAAGCTTCTCTCGGTTATGGAAGCCAGACACCACTTGTCGAAACTCACTAAACTCACCGCGACTCAGCTGCGACAACTCCTTCGATAGTAAAGAAAAGAATCGTATTGGTTTCTCCAACAAGAGAGAAAGGAGCACTAAGGCAGTCAAGATGCCACCAGCCCCCATCAACAGATAACTCATCAGACTCTGTCGAATGTTCAAGAGGTGTCCGGATATATCATCCAACACAACCCAGTAGGCAGCCCCCTCGTTGACTCCTTTCAGTGGGGAGTAAAGAATCTCATAGTGTCGATCATTGTAAGCCAGCACATAGCTCCCCCCGGCAGGGTCAAATGACTGCTCTCGACTCAGCTGCTCAAGCAATTCATGATTCTGCGAGCGATTAGTGAGTGAGTTTATCAACAACCCCCAACTACCCAACTCCCCCGCTCCTTCAGGGGCTTTCAAGGCAAGGCCTATATCCAGCGTAGTCTGTTGCTTTATATCGTAAATGACATCGTATAAAAAACGCCCGACCATCAGCACGCCCTGCTTCGAACCGTTCAACTGAATTGGAATCGCAACATAACGAATGCAGATGGAGGTGCAGACAAGCTTGCGCAATGGCCGCTCAGTATCATAGACCTGCTGTATCTCTTCTTCTTTGACGTGTACCTTCTCACCCCAGAAACCAACCATGCGGGCATGGCTATCGTAAAGATACGCAGCATTAACAGAACCGGTCAGCTGATAGGCATCAAATTTAAGGCTGATTCCCTGACTCAGGCGGGCCAACGGCGTGATAGAGTCCTGATCCTGGCTGATATCAATAAGCGGTAACAGCTCTGCCGCTTCGAGTAGACGCTGATAAGAAGCCTCAACCGAGCCATTCAGCCGGGCTACTTCTGCAGCATTAATCTGCTTTCGTTGCAGCTTGAACTGATCATTCAACTGGGACAACGAAAAGAAAGCGTACATCCCCTGTACTCCAACCAGCACAACAACCAGCAGGATGAAGATCTTCCACCTGAGACTTAAAAAACTTCTGTGAGTGCCATCCATATTGCGTTATCTCACGACCACTAGTTTAAAAACGATAGGTTGCCTGTAAGGCAAAAATATTCCAGTACTTATGCAGCTTAGAAGGGTCGGGATTATCCTGTTCAGCAGCCCATCCAGTACCCTCAACACTGTGCAGTTCTGCCCGAAAAGACCAATCTGGATTAGGCTGCCAGCCAACCCCCAGCGTAATATCCTTCGCATAGAAATTATGAGCGGGCTTAAACGGGAAGAGTTGATGATTAAGGCTCCCCTGAGGATCATCCTTATCAAGTAACAACTCATCATACCGCAGTAACAGATCCCAATTATAATTCAGACGATATTCAAGCTGAACATAGTAAGACTGCATGGTGAGTTCTGGCAGCGGAGTGAACACCCCTCCCAATTCAGTCCAGTCAATATCATGAAGCATATACTCACCGGTCAGGCTCCAGCTTTCTGCGTTGTATTGCGCAGACAATACTGAGACCCCAAGTTTCAAGGTTCCTTCATCAAACACACATAGATTAAAAGGGCACCCCGGGTTTACCCCAGGCTTAAAATCAAGCATATATTTTGCGTTGGTAAAGCCTATTCGAAAACGGCCCCCATCAGCATTGTAAATAGCCCGCCCCATAAAACCATTAGAACCATCAAACTCACCCGCCGCATCCATCCCCAGATACGCGTACTCGACATTGGTGTCGGTTTGCGGGCTACCATAGAGCAGATCTAAATCAAGCCAGCCACCTGGGACCTCCAGATAGCTATAAAGAATGGCGCCATCAATGGAGAGCTCCAGATCCCGGGCCTGATCAAAATACAGTGATTGTGGCAGCATAATACTCGACCGGGTAAAAGCCACGTCACGGGATTCATTATAAAAACCAAACGGAATTTTAAGCCGACCAACCCGAACACCGAACGCATTATCTACAGCATCACTAAAACGGTAATCCAAAAGCGCATAATCCAGTTTAGGCTCACCATTATCGACCTCTCCTGCCTGGCGGGACATCACCTGGACGGCTGCCCGTAGCTTTGGCGTTAGCCGGTATGCAGCATTTAAACCTATTTCATGGAAATCAAAGCTACCGTTATCACTGCTTTCGCCATACACATTATTCTGATCAGTATAAAAAAAGCCCTGAGTCAGAAAACCATTAACCGATAATTTATTTTCAGCACCATAAAGCGCCGCTGGCGCCAGCAAAACACTGGCGCTTGAAATGAGCAGAGCTGAGAGGTAATTAAAATTCATCGATAACCCTCACCTGTTCCAGATTCAGTTTAAAAGAGTCACTCACATAGCCGATAGCGCCATCAGTCTGACTGACCATTCGATACATTTCTTCCATGGTATCCACCTGTTCAGGTTCAGAGCCAGTGCCAGTAAATACCTGGCGGTCCCAATTATTTCTTAGCTGATAGGGAAAAATTTGCAGACGTTCTTTGACAAATAGATCATGCAAAGGGTGTCGGTCAGGCAGCACAAATACCCGAATTGGCCGTCCATCTGGCCATCGGGTTACTCGCATAGAGAATACAGCAAGAAGAACATTTCTATTGAGGGTCTGCTCTTTCACATCTTGCGAAACAATCACTGAATCGGCCACAACCTTCCCAAAAGGGAAACTCAGCACGATAAAGAGCAGTGATATCCTTATCAGTGAAACCATATAAATGATTACTCATCAAACATTTAGGCATAAGTATATACGAAGCCTAAAGCACAAAACATGATCTGCAGAAAAAAGCTGTTCAATATGGGGAGCAACTATAGAGAGGGGTGACTATAAGATGAAGAAACAAAGAGAGAATGAAGAGAAAGAGTGGCGTCCCATAGGGGGTTCGAACCCCTGTTACCGCCGTGAAAGGGCGGTGTCCTAGGCCACTAGACGAATGGGACGCAATAAAACATTCAGACATAAAGTCTGGAGCGGAATATCGGGCTCGAACCGACGACCTGAACCTTGGCAAGGTTCCGCTCTACCAACTGAGCTAATTCCGCTTCACAAAAGGTGGCGTCCCATAGGGGGTTCGAACCCCTGTTACCGCCGTGAAAGGGCGGTGTCCTAGGCCACTAGACGAATGGGACACAGTCACATTTGTAACTTTCCTCGTCAGAGGAGGCGCGTATATTAATGACTAACCCAACCTTCGTCAAGAGAAAAACAACAAAAAATTCATCGTAATGAAACAACTGAAGCACACAAAAAAAGCACGGCGAAAATCACTAAAAATAAATAATCGAAAGAATTTTCAGAGTGATGATAGAAGTGGGTAAAAATGAGAGATAAACACAAGAGTTTGGAGCGGAATATCGGGCTCGAACCGACGACCTGAACCTTGGCAAGGTTCCGCTCTACCAACTGAGCTAATTCCGCGTCAAAAAAGATGGCGTCCCATAGGGGGTTCGAACCCCTGTTACCGCCGTGAAAGGGCGGTGTCCTAGGCCACTAGACGAATGGGACGCTGAGTGACTCTGTTTCCAGAAGACGGGGCGTATCTTATTGATATGCCCTGTTTTGGTCAACCCCTTTAGGGTATTTTTGTGGCATTTTTTTCATCCCGATTATTTTCAGCTATCCACTAAGAAGTAACGGGCTGTTTTTCCAGATGCTCATTAACAGCAACCGCGTCTGCATCCAGTTTACCTGCTGCCTGAGCATCCACCAGCGCTTGCTCGGCATGCTCGGCCCGACGATCCAGACTGAAATAAGTGATACCCGCTCCAGCCCACATAGAAGCCAGGGCAATCCAGGCGGTGATAGAAAACGCCGAACCACCAGTCAGGCCCGCGCCAACAGCACAGCCGCCTGCCAGCATTCCACCCACCCCCATGAACACTGCGCCAACAATGTACCGCACCATACTGCGGCCATCCTTAAAGCCCTGCAGCTTAAAAGTACCAGACAAAATAGCAGCTAAGAATGATCCCAGAAAAACACCCGGCACCAATCCCACATCAAAATCCATCGGCGCACCACCCGGTGTCAGAAAATACATCAGAGTATCCGCAGAAGGGCCCGTAAAGGTCATACTTTCAACCTGCGTAGGTTCAAATGACTGATAAGACATATGATAAGTGAACCACCACCCACCGACGACCATGCTTCCCACACCAATCGCACCAATCCACCCCCAGGCCTTCAGCTTGCTTCGCACCCCGATCAGTATCGCGACTACCGCACATACAAGACCAATATAGAACCCGGCATACTCGCCCAAACCTAAATAGGACAGCGCTTCCAGACCACCATCATCATGCAGTAACCAACTACCCGCTACCTCGTCCCTGGCTGGGGCAAAAATACCCCGCAATGTTGCCTGAGCAGCCGTTGCAAACAGAAGCCCTGAAAACAGCGCCCGCAGATTACCGGTCGCCGCTAACACTAACAGACGCGCACCACACCCCCGGGCCAGCACCATACCTGAACCAAACAAGACGCCACCAATAACAGCACCCGAGAGACTACCGTAAGAGGCCAGCATGCGAGAATCAGAGATATCCAACTCACCCATCGACAGTAAAATCTGCGTCCCCAGCACCGCTGCCGAAAACGTTAAAAGCCAGATAGCGACTTTCGGCCCAAACTTCCCCTGATAAAACTCCAGAACAGCTGCTCTAAGACAGAACTGACTTCGCTGAGCAAAAATACCAAACATAAAACCCAACACCAGACCACCGAACGCCATGGTTTCCGACTCGCCCAGATAATCAATAAGCCACTCAAAATTCATACCTACACCAACCGCAGGCCACGCTATCGCGGCCCTCACTGTCTAATTAATAACCAGCGCTCATTATATAGATATAAGCTTATTACTGCTTGATATATATCAGCCAGGATTATCAACAAATAGTCCTAGTCCAATTCATTTGATATGAAAGAGTTGCTGCTTATAACGGTATTGCCGTACTGAATTTATCCCGGCGCAGAGAGATCAGCGTACGAAACTTACTCAGATTAGCATCCGTTGACAGATACTTGCGGGTAAAGGCCTCATAACTTTCCATATCCTCAACCATCAGCATCAAGAGGAAATCAACCTCCCCTGTCACCTGATAACATTGAGTAACTTCGGGCGCTCCATCCATTTTCCGTTTAAAAGCATCATAGATATCCAGCTGATCCCTGACCATCTCCACTTCAACAATGATATTAATATTACGACCCACCATACGCGGATTAATCAGCGCCACTTCCCCCATAATCACCCCCTCCTCTCTCAGGCGGCGCACCCGGCGCAAACAAGCCGGCGGAGACAAGCCAACCCGTTCAGCCAGAGTCTGGTTACTGATTCGGCTATCCAGTTGCAGGATATTGAGAATACTTCGATCGAGTCTATCCAGCTCAAATGACATAAAACCATCACTTTATTAAATTAATGAAAACTATTATCTCAAAATATTAAATATTATTTCGTTTTATGGAGATCATTGAAATCTTAAGACATGAAGTTCATTTAGACTAGTCCCTGTTATCACAGCATTAGCGGAACATCATCATGCACCAACAAGCCAACCATTTTTTCTCTAGCACCCTCCCCAACCTTGCCCGGGAGATCTATGATGTCTGCATGCTGCTTTTCAAACTGATGATTCCGGTATTAATTGCAGTCAAAATATTAGAGGAACTGGGTGCAATCCCCTATATCAGTCTGGCTCTGGAGCCGGTAATGCAGCTGGTTGGCCTCCCCGATTCTATGGGCCTGGTATGGACAACCACCCTGCTGACCAACATTTATGGCGGCATGCTCATCTTCTTCCAGCTGGCTCCCCAGGAAAACCTGACCGTCGCACAAGTAACCGTACTTAGCAGCATGCTGCTACTCGCTCACAGCCTGCCAATTGAGCTGCGTATCGTTCAAAAAGCAGGTGTCAGGATTCTTGTCGCTTTACTGATCCGCATTCTATCCGCCCTGGTGCTGGGCGTAATGCTACATTGGAGCTATCAGTATGGCGGCTGGTTGCAACAGCCCGTTGAGCTGATCTGGCAAACACCCCCAATAGATGACAGCTTAATCAGCTGGGGAATCAGTCAGCTAAAAAGCTTTGCCATGATCATTCTGATCATTACAGCATTAATGAGCCTGCTGCGTTTTCTACGCTGGATACATATCGAACGACTGATGATCTGGCTACTACAGCCTCTGTTAAAATTACTCGGAATCAGCACCCAGGCAACTTCACTGACGATTATAGGCGTCACATTAGGACTATCTTTCGGGGGCGGACTATTGATTCGGGAAGCCCAGGGAGGACATATCAGCCCCAAAGACTGCTTTTCAGCGCTTTGCCTGCTTAGCCTGTGCCACAGCGTCATTGAAGACACCCTTCTGGTAATGACTCTCGGAGCTGATCTGTCTGGTATTCTATGGGCACGGCTCGCCTTTAGCTTTCTGTTCGTTGCCATTATGACCCGCTGGCTTAACCATACCTCCGATGCCTTCCAGCAACGTTGGCTACATAACTCTATTAGCACCGATAATAAGGAAAGCCTGAATGCGAACTGAGGCTCAGGAACAGCACCGTGGGATTATCTTTGCACTCGTCGCCTATGGCATGTGGGGGCTGGTGCCGATCTACTTTAAGAGCGTTGCCTCTGTCAGCCCATTCGAAGTAGTCGCTCATCGAATTATCTGGTCGGTTCTATTCCTGGCTCTGTTCGTTGCCGCGTCAGGAAAATGGCAAGAGTTCATTCACTATCTACGCCAGAAAAAACTATTAGTCGGCCTGATTGCTTCAGCCACCGTTATCTCGCTGAACTGGCTAGTTTTTATCTGGGCAGTCGGACAAGACCGCATCCTTGAAGCGTCACTGGGTTATTTTATCAACCCCCTTATCAGCTTACTGCTCGGCATGGTGTTTCTCGGTGAGCGACTGCGCAAAACACAATGGATAGCCATATCGATGGCTGCAGCAGGAGTGGTATATCAACTCGTCCTGCTCGGCAGTCTTCCCTGGGTTGCGCTGGTACTGGCGTGCAGTTTTGGTATCTATGGTCTATTACGCAAAAGAATTGATATAGACCCCTTCTCCGGGCTGTTGATTGAAACCCTGCTGCTGAGCCCATTCGCTCTGGCCTACCTGTTCTGGCTGAAACAGCATGATCAATTAGCCTTCCTGTCAGCGAGTACCGAAACCTCCTGGTTGCTCATCGCTGCAGGCATTGTTACCAGCCTGCCCCTCATTTTCTTTGCTGCTGGCGCTCGACGCCTCACGCTGACGCTCAATGGGTTACTCCAGTACATAGCGCCAAGTATCGCCTTCTTTCTCGCCGTCGCTGTCTATCATGAACCCCTGGATAGTGATCGTCTGGTCACCTTCTGCCTGATATGGGCAGGGCTAATTATGTTCACAGCGGAAGGCGTTTGGCAGGGGCGTCGAACAGCTTTAGTAAAAGTTAATCATTAGTGCACACTCACTACAGAATTAAAAAGCGCAAAAGACACTCACAAAACAACACTTTCTTACCCTGATCACCACATAGAAATCACTACACTCTTAACATCAGTTAAGCTAATTGCACAAAGTTATGTATGTGGCCAGATATTGGCTAAAAATAGTAAAAATTCAGACACAAAAAAGCCCGCTGAATAGCAGGCTTTTTAAAATAGTTGGTCGGGACAGCGGGATTCGAACCCACGACCCCTACTCCCCCAGAGTAGTGCGCTACCAGGCTGCGCTATGTCCCGACGATGAGAAACTAAACATTCAAACAGTTCAGCCCTCAAACAGAGGTCGCTATATTACGCCAACACTCAGCGTCTGAAAAGAACTTTTTGATAAGAAACTTACTGGAAGTATTGGAGGTTTACTTCACGGATTTCAGTAGCTTACGAATATCTTCAAGCTCTGTAATCGTTTGTCTCAAAAGCTGCTTATAACGAGCGGTATCATCAACCGCCTGATCACCATTCAACCACTGACGAGCACCGCTAATGGTATACCCCTGATCATGTAGCAAGCCCTGTATCTGACGAATGATCAATACATCCTGACGCTGATAATAGCGTCGCCCACTACGTTTAACCGGATTAATCTGCTCAAACTCCTGCTCCCAATACCGCAGTACGTGGGGCTTTAGCTCACACAAACGCGCCACTTCACCGATGGTGAAATAGCGCTTTGTGGGTATACTGGGCAGATCATCCGAGACTAGATCAGTCTCCTTCATAAGCCTCTACACGTTCTTTCAACTTCTGCCCCGGACGAAAAGTCACAACACGGCGGGCAGAGATAGGCACCTCTTCACCGGTTTTGGGATTCCGTCCCGGGCGTTCACGTTTGTCACGCAGATCAAAGTTACCAAAGCCCGAGAGTTTTACCTGCTCGTTTTCGGCAAGGCTCATACGGATCTCATCAAAGAAGGCCTCAACCATCTCTTTAGCTTCCCGCTTATTAAGCCCCAGATCTTCATACAGGCGCTCAGCCATTTCTGCTTTAGTCAAAGAGCCCATCAGAAACACCCCTGTTGATTATTCTCTTAATGTAGCACCGTACTCATTTTTCAGCGCAGACACAACAAAATCAATGACTTCGTTGATCTCTTCATCATTAAGAGTGCGCGAAGGATGCTGCCAGGTCAAGCCCAGAGCGATGCTTTTTTGACCAGGTTCAACACCTTTACCCTGATAAACATCGAACAATGTCGCTGCTTTAAGGAACTCACCGCCTTTCTGTAACGCCAGATTACGGATGTCGGCAAAGGCCACTTTCTCATCAACCAGCAGGGCCAGGTCACGACGACTCTCAGGGAACTTAGACAAGTTATTAAAGCGTGGCAGCTCACCGTCCAGCAAGACCGCCTGAACAATCTCAAACAGGAAGACAGGCCCCGTCAGCCCCAGAGACTTAATCAGCTCAGGGTGCAATGCGCCCATATAACCCACGACGGTACCGTTGCGCAGAATGGCTGCAGACTGCCCCGGATGCAAAGCGACATGCCGTTCAGCAGCAAAACTAAATTGCTCAGCACAGCCACCCAACTCAAGCAGAGATTCAACATCACTTTTAAGATCATAGAAATCCACGACAGCGGTGTCAGCACTCCAGCCTTCAGACTGACGCGGACCACAGATCAGACCCGCAACAACATTCTCCTGAATCAGCTCGTCACCTTCTGGCAGAAAACGCTGACCGGTCTCAAACAACCGCACACGGGGCTGCTGACGATTCTGGTTATATTGCAACGCTTTAACCAAGCCTGGCCAGATAGAGGTTCTCATCACCGCCATCTCAGCAGAGATCGGGTTAGCCAGCGCCTTAGCCTCATGCTTATCATCAAACTGAGCCGCCAGGCCCTTTTCAATGAAACTGTAGGTAACCGCTTCCTGATAACCCCGACCCACCAGCTGACTACGGACACTCTTAAGCGTCACTTTAGACTCATCATGAGCGATCATATTGAGCTCAGCGGTCGGCACTTTAACCGGCAGGTTGTTGTAACCATACACACGTGCCAGCTCTTCGATCAGATCAACTTCAATACTGATATCGAAACGGTAAGAAGGTACCTGAATAGTCCACTCACCTTCACCGCTCTGCTCTACCAGCATACCCAATCGGGTCAGGATCTCTTCGATCTCTTCAGCAGGCATCTCAAACGCCAATACCTGATTCACCTTGCTTTGGCGCAAAGTAACAGTTGATGCTGTTGGCAGACTCTCTTGCGCTACCGCTTCAACCACAGGACCAGCTTCACCGCCGACAATATCCAGTAACAGTTGAGTCGCACGCTCAGTTGCTCGGCTCTGTAGCTGCCAGTCAACACCCCGCTCGTAACGGTGGGAAGCATCAGTATGCAAGCCATAAGAACGCGCACGGCCTGCAATGGTAATCGGATTAAAGTAAGCACACTCCAGGAAAATATCCGTAGAGTCGGCTGTAACACCGGTCGCTTCGCCACCAAAGATACCCGCCATTGCGATCGCCTTATCATTATCCGCGATCACTAACGTATTATCATTCAGTTCTGTTTCGTTGCCATCTAACAGGGTCAGTTTCTCTCCCTGCGTTGCTTTACGTACAACAATGCCGCCACTCAGTTTGCTCAGATCAAACGCATGCATCGGCTGACCCAGCTCTAACAGTACATAGTTGGTTACATCAACAACAGGGTCGATAGAGCGAATCCCGCAACGCTGCAGCTTCTGTACCATCCACTGCGGTGTTGCCGCCGCCATATTCACATTACGGATCACACGTCCCTGATAGCGCGGACAGCCTTCTGAATCTTCCAACGTAATAGGGAAAGTATCATCAATGGTTGGCGCCACAGGCTCAACATTCACATAAGTCACAAGCGCTTTGTTCAACACACCCACTTCACGCGCCAGACCGGCTATCGACAGACAATCACCGCGGTTAGGCGTCAGGTCAACATCGATGACAAAATCATCCAGCTCTAAAAACTCACGCAGATCAGTGCCCACCGGTGCATCAGTGGCCAACTCCATGATACCGCCATGGTCATCGGAGATACCCAGCTCATCATCCGCACAAAGCATGCCGAACGATTCAATTTGTCGCAGCTTAGCTTTCTTAATTTTGAAGTCACTGCCGTCAGGCGAACTTAATACGGCACCCACCTTGGCAAAAGCCGTTTTAAGCCCTGCTCGGGCATTGGGCGCACCGCAGACAACCTGAAACTGCTCAGCACCGTCAGAGACCTGACACACCTGCAGCTTGTCAGCATTTGGATGCGGCTCCGCTGAAAGGATTTCACCTACCACTACACCGCTAAATTCACCTGCCACCGGAAGGACTTCATCAACTTCCAGGCCTGCCATCGTGATCTGGTCGGCAATACCTTGTGTATCAGTCGCCGGATTTACCAGTTCACGTAACCACTTTTCACTGAATTTCATAATTCTGATTCCGAAAATTCTTATCTATTCATCGACGTCTTCTGCATTTCAACCGTAAGCTCAGCAGACCAGCACCTAATTAAAGCGCTTAGTTAAACTGGCCTAGGAAACGCAAATCGTTTTCAAAGAACAGGCGCAGGTCATTAACGCCATAACGAAGCATTGCCAAACGCTCTACCCCCATACCAAAGGCAAAGCCGGTAAACTCTTCTGGATCGATACCGGAATACTCAAATACTTTCGGATGCACAATACCGCAGCCCAGCACTTCCATCCACTTACCATCACCACGGTCGATATCCACTTCGATAGATGGCTCAGTAAAAGGGAAGTAAGAAGGACGGAAACGCACTTTGACATCTTCCTCAAAGAACTCACGCAGGAACTGCTCCAGCGTCCCTTTCAGGTCCGCAAAGCTGATGTCTTTATCAACAATCAGACCCTCAACCTGGTGGAACATCGGTGAATGCGTCTGATCATAGTCACAACGATATACCCGACCCGGGCAGATGATTCTGATCGGCGGCTCGGAGCTTTCCATGGTGCGCACCTGAACACCCGAGGTATGAGTTCGCAGCAAGGTATTCGCATTAAAATAGAACGTATCGTGCATCGCCCGTGCAGGGTGATGAGACGGAATATTCAATGCTTCAAAGTTATGATAATCATCTTCGATCTCAGGGCCTTCAGCCACGCTGTAACCAATACGCGCGAAGAACTCCTCGATCCGCTGTAACGTCTTCGTTACCGGATGCAAACCACCCAGAGACTGACCACGACCTGGCAGAGTCACATCTATCGTCTCTTCAGCAAGCTTTGCTTCCAGAGCCGCTGACTCCAGATTCGCTTTAAGCGTATTGAGCACGTCTTGCAAAGCCTGCTTCGCTTCGTTGATCTTTGCTCCCGCCTGAGGCCGCTCTTCAGGGCTCAGTGCGCCCAGACCCTTCAACAGCTGGGTAAGATGACCTTTCTTACCCAGATACTGAACCCGCACCTGATCAAGATCTTGTGCGCTTGTAGCCTGTTCTGCCGCCTGCTTGCCTTCCGCCAACAGGATTTGAATGTTTTCCATTTACCGCTCCAAATAAAAATAGGGGAAGAGTTTGCACCCTTCCCCTATCACAACGATCAATACTTACCAGAAGGTAAGGGTGTCTTACAGTGCAGCTTTAGCTTTTTCAACGATAGCAGCAAAAACTTGCGCTTCGTGAACAGCCAGATCAGCCAGCACCTTACGATCGATTTCGATAGATGCTTTCTTCAGACCAGCAATAAAGCGGCTGTAGGACAAACCATTGATACGGGCAGCAGCATTGATACGAGCAATCCACAGCGCGCGGAACTGACGCTTACGCTGACGACGGTCGCGGTATGCATATTGACCCGCTTTAATAACTGCCTGTTTAGCTACGCGAAATACACGGCTACGAGCGCCGTAATAACCTTTAGCTTTTTTCAGGATCTTCTTGTGACGACGGTGTGCGATAACACCACGTTTTACACGTGCCATAATTCTTTCTTCCTAACTTAGATTCTATAAATATTTCGACTTAGATATAAGGCAGCATGCGCTTAATAAGAGCTTTGTCTGCAGCTGCAATTTGCATCATTGGACGTAGCTGACGCTTACGCTTAGTCGACTTCTTAGTCAGGATGTGGCTTGTGTGAGACTGTTTATGCTTAAAGCCATTCGCAGTCTTTTTAAAACGTTTTGCAGCACCGCTGCAAGATTTCATTTTAGACATTACTAAATCCCCACGCATTCGTTAGTTATCTTTCACCCGAACAAACAACAAAACCCGTATCTGTCTCATAAAGAGTCAGCACGGGTTTTACGCTTATGTCGGACTACTTTTTCTTTTTAGGAGCTATGACCATGATCAATTGGCGGCCTTCCATTTTTGGACGCTGCTCAACGACACCCAACTCTTCCAGATCCTTTTCGATCCGGTTTAATAGCTGCATGCCTAACTCCTGGTGTGCCATTTCACGACCGCGGTAACGTAGTGTTACCTTAGCCTTATCGCCACCTTCAAGGAAACGTATCAGGTTGCGTAGTTTTACCTGATAATCCCCTACTTCCGTATTAGGACGGAATTTTACTTCCTTAACCTGCATCTGCGTTTGCTTCTTCTTAGCAGCATTCGCTTCTTTCTTCTTTTCGTACAGATATTTACCGTAATCCATCACTTTACAAACGATAGGATCTGAATCAGAAATCTGTACCAGGTCAAGGCCAACTTCTTGTGCCGCCTCTAGGGCGTCTTTAATAGGTACTACACCTATTTGTGTTCCATCTGGACCAATCAACCGACACTCGCGGGCGCTGATATTCTCATTAATCGGCGGCTTATTCCGCTCGTTACGCCCTCTTCTGTTATCGCGCTTGATAGTGGTATCTCCAATCTGTTTATTGTACTTTGCGGCCTTTCTGAGCTACATCCTGCTTCAGGTGCTCGCAAAACTCTTCAATCGACAATGTGCCGAGATCTTCACCGGTACGGGTACGTACTGCAACGGACCCGGATTCAACCTCCTTATCACCAATTACTAGCAGATAAGGGACCTTGTGAATTGTATGCTCGCGGATTTTAAAGCCGATCTTCTCATTTCTCAAGTCCGCACGGGCAAAGAATCCCATATCAGTCAATTTTTCTTCAACTTCACGGCAATAATCGGCCTGTTTATCCGTAATATTCAAAATTGCCACCTGTTGAGGTGCTAACCATGTCGGTAACGCACCAGCAAAGTTTTCAATCAGAATACCGATAAATCGCTCAAATGAACCCAGAATTGCACGGTGTAACATAACCGGTGTCTCACGATCACCCGATTCGTTAACAAATTGCGCACCCAGACGGCCCGGCATAGAGAAGTCGACCTGAATAGTACCGCACTGCCATACACGACCCAGGCAATCTTTCAGCGAGAACTCAACTTTAGGTCCGTAGAATGCACCTTCGCCCGGCAACTCATCCCAATCTAAATTAGCAGCATCCAGCGCATCGCCCAGTGCCTTCTCAGCTTTATCCCAAACCTCGTCAGAACCAACACGCTTTTCAGGACGGGTAGACAATTTATAGATAATCTCAGAGAAACCAAAGTCAGAATACACTTCATGCAGGAAGTCGATAAATTTAGCGACTTCACTCTGAATCGCATCTTCGGCACAGAAGATATGCGCATCATCCTGAACAAAACCACGCACCCGCATAATACCGTGCAAGGCACCTGATGGCTCATTACGGTGGCAACAACCAAACTCTGCCAGACGCAACGGCAGATCCCGGTATGAACGCAGCCCCTGATTGAATACCTGTACATGACAAGGACAGTTCATCGGCTTAATTGCAAAGTCACGGTTCTCTGAGTGAGTGGTATACATCTCTTCAGAAAACTTATCCCAATGGCCTGACTTTTCCCACAGAGAACGTTCAACAACCTGCGGCGTCTTAATTTCATCATAGTTATGCTGACGCTGTTTGATACGCATGTACTGTTCGATCGTTTGATACAGTTTCCAGCCATCCGGATGCCAGAACACCATACCCGGCGCTTCTTCCTGTAGATGGAACAGGTTTAGCTGTTTACCCAGCTTACGATGATCGCGCTTTTCAGCTTCTTCCAAGCGATGCAGGTGCTCTTTAAGGTCTTTCTTATCGCCCCAGGCGGTACCGTAGATCCGCTGTAACATCTCATTATCAGAGTCACCACGCCAGTAGGCGCCCGCCAGTTTCATCAGTTTGAATACTTTAATATGACCGGTTGATGGCGCGTGAGGGCCACGGCAGAGGTCAATAAAGTCGCCCTGCGAGTAGAAGGACAGATCCTGATCTGCCGGAATCGCTTCCAGCAGCTCAACTTTATATTTTTCTCCTTTCTCACTGAACAACTTCACCGCTTCATCGCGAGTCATCAAAGAGCGAGAGATAGGATGATTGGCTTTAACCAACTTTTTCATTTCCGCTTCAATCTTCAGCAGATCTTCCGGCGTAAACGGACGCTCGTAAGCAAAGTCGTAATAGAAGCCATCTTCAATGACAGGACCGATAGTAACCTGAGCCGTCGGGAACAGCTGCTGTACTGCCATCGCCATCAGGTGAGCACAAGAGTGACGAATCACCTCCAGCCCTGCTTCATCGCGTGGGGTAATGATAGCCAGATCAGCGTCTTCAGTAATGGTGTGGGAGGTATCCACCAGTTCACCATTTACTTTTCCAGCCAGGGCAACCTTAGCCAGACCAGCGCCAATATCAGCGGCAACATCAAATACAGTAACAGCGTTAGCAAACTCGCGTTTGCTGCCATCGGGAAGGGTAATTACGGGCATCATTTTTTCCTATCTGTTTAACGCTGACCAGTACCAGAGGCCAGCGTATTAAATTCTGTCACTGCTACAAACCAGGTAGCAGTATTAAGGCGGCGTATTCTACAGAAAGCCCTGCTATAAAGCTATTTGATTAGAGAGTCTGGCGCGATAAACAGCGGTGATTTATTCATCCAGGTGTTGGCGGGTATAAAGGATATGCTCAGTCGCGGCAACCCTTGCTGCATCAGCCTCACGAGCCATAATAGCCTGATGAATGGCACCATGTTGAGCACGAATACCATCAGGATATCGACCGTGTTTTTTAAGGGTACGGGTTAACACGCCATAGATTGCGTTAAAAAACCGGGTATAGAACAGCTGACTAAAACAGATTATCAGTAGATGGTGAGATGATTCAGCGATCATCATATGAAAACGCAGATCTTCTTTAGCCTTCTCCAGCGTGGTTTCACCCTGCCCGCGTTTTTGCATTTGCTGGTATTCTGCATCCAGCGCCTGTAGTTGTATATCTGTGGCACGGGAAGCCGCATAAAAGGCAGCCTCTCCCTCCAGCATCGCCCGTACATCCATAACCTGTCGCTGGAACTCAGCGTTATCCCCCAGCGCCTTCATTCCTTCGACCGGCATATTGAAATAGGGCTCCAGAAGGTTGTTCACCCGGGTTTTGCCTCCCTGGCGCACCTCAACATAACCTTCTGCTTCCAGCTGCCCCACGGCTTCTCGCACGGTAGAACGGGATACCCCCCACGATTCCGACATACGTCGCTGAGACTCCAATTCCGTCCCAGGCAATAGCTCACCTGAAAATAAACTCTCTTTCAATTGTTGTAACAGCGTATCGCTCAGATTTTGATTCATGCAATGAGAACCCTGCTCTTTTGGTCAGACCAGTTAAGAGTGTAGCATTTCCTTCCCGGCCGTCATTAACTATCTTTACTCATAGCAACAGAGCAGCCTAAGAGCCTCTGTATCGAGCCAACAACTATAAAAAATGGTAACCCAAATGCCAAATACACCTTCGGGCCCCCGCGTCGGGCTGTTTGTAACCTGCCTGGCAGATATGTTTCGCCCTTCTGTTGCTTTTGCCACCGTCAAGCTGCTCGAGCAAGCAGGCTGCACCGTTGAAGTACCTGAACGTCAAACCTGCTGCGGCCAGCCAGCCTTTAATTCCGGTGATCGCAAAACCACTGCAGATATCGCCCGACAGACCATCGATGCCTTCGACGGCTATGAATATGTTGTCGGCCCGTCGGGTTCCTGTATCGGCATGTTGCACTATTACCCTGAGGTATTTGAACCTTCTGACAGCTACTACCAACGCGCTCTCGATCTGAAAAGCCGCAGCTTTGAAGTCACCTCTTTTCTGTTCGATGTCATTGGTGCAGACGCCCTGCAGGAACAACTGAAGCTGTTGCAGTTTAACCATAAGGTTACCTACCACGACTCCTGCTCCGGGCTACGTCAGCTAGGGATTAAACAGCAACCACGAGAACTGCTACAGCAGGTTCAGGGTGTTGAACTTGAGGAGATGGAAGAAGCGGAAACCTGCTGCGGATTTGGTGGTACCTTCTGCGTTAAATATCCAGAAATCTCTAACCGGATGGTCTCTAATAAAACCGATAACATCAGCAATACCGGTGCCCATACTCTGTTGGGCGGTGATTTAGGTTGTCTGTTGAATATGGCAGGCAAGCTCAAACGCGAAGGAAAAGCAGTTGAAGCACGTCATGTCGTCGAAATCCTCGCCGGGATGGCCGACATTCCCGCCATCGGTGAAGCCGATTACGATCTCGCACAACAACTTTAAGGAGCGAAACCATGCAGATTAATACTCCGTTCTTTAAACAACGCGCCCATGATGCACTGGCCGATGAAAATCTACAAAAAGCGCTCGGCAACCTAAAAGCCGGCTTTCCTGAAAAACGCGCTATCGCTGTTGATCGAATGCCTGAATTTGAACAGCTGCGAAATCAGGGACGCGATCTCAAGAACCATATTCTTGAGCACCTGGACCTCTATCTGGAACAGTTTGAAAGTAAAGTCATTGAAAATGGGGGACAGGTTCATTGGGCCCGCACCGCCGAAGACGCCAACAAGATTATTCTCGACCTCTGTAAGCAGGTCGACGCAAAAACCGTGACTAAAGGTAAATCGATGGTCACAGAGGAGATCGGCCTGAACGATTACCTCGAAGCAAACGGTGTTCAACCGGTTGAGACCGATCTGGGTGAATATATCCTTCAGCTCAGAGAAGATCACCCGAGTCATATCATTGCCCCGGCAATACACCTGAATCTGGAAGATGTGTCGGAAGCCTTTCACGAACACCATAAACGGCCTAAATCAGATGACCCTGCGGTTCTGATGCAGGAAGCTCGTGAGGTACTGAGAGATAAATTTGTCGCGGCGGACGTGGGTATCACTGGGGCAAATTTCTGTGTTGCCGAAACCGGATCAACAATCATCGTTACCAACGAAGGCAATGGGGATCTGACTCAGACACTTCCCAAAACCCATATCGTCGTCACTTCGATCGAGAAAGTAGTGCCGACACTGGAAGATATGACACTGTTCCTGCGCCTGCTGGCACGTTCTGCAACCGGACAGGAATTTACGGTTTACAACACTCTATCCACGGGCCCCCGCCGTGAAGGCGATCAGGATGGCCCGGAAAACTTCCATGTCGTGCTGGTTGACAATGGCCGTAGCGAAATGGTCGGCAGCGAATTTCAGGATATGTTGCGTTGTATCCGTTGCTCTGCCTGTATGAACCACTGTCCTGTTTATGGTGCTGTCGGCGGACACAGCTACGGCTGGGTCTATCCCGGCCCAATGGGTTCGGTATTGACACCGCAGATGATCGGTATCGAAAAAGGCGGCATGCTGCCAAACGCTTCCACCTTTTGCGGCAAATGCGAATCAGTGTGCCCGGTTAAAATCCCTCTACCGAAGCTGATGCGACATTGGCGTGAAGATGAATTCCAAAAGCACCTGCAACCTAAAGCAGCCCGCTATGGCCTGGCGGGATGGGCATTTATGGCCAAACGTCCTGTCCTGTATAAACCTTACACCCGCATGGCTAGCTGGTTTATGAAACGCCTGGCTGGTAAGAAAGGCAGAATCAAGAAACTACCACTCGCGGGGGGCTGGACCGACTGGCGGGATATGCCTGCACCACAGGGGACAACCTTTATGACAGCCTGGAAAGAGCAACAAAAAAACGGAGAACAGTCATGAGCGGAACAAATACAACCATGAGCCGCGCAGAAATTCTGGGAAACATCCGTACCGGGCTGAACCGCAATCAGGATGATAGCCAGCGCCAGCAAGCCGTGACAAATCGACTCGCCGCCAAAGCAGATAATCTGATTCCCAGCAGAGCACAACTACCCTTTGCTGAACAGGTAGCACTGTTCAAGGCGATGACCGATGAAGCACTGGCCGAATTGATTGAGCTTGATAGCCTCGATCAGGTGCCGCAGGCATGTGCCGACTGGTTATCCAGTCAAGGTATCAGGCAGCTCATCAGCGCCAGTAATTCTGAACTGACGACAATGGATTGGAGCCCATTAGAACAGCAACAGATCACCCGTACGGAACGCGTTGCTCAGGCCGGTGATATTGCCAGTCTGACATCAAGCTTTGCCGGAATAGCCGAGACCGGGACGATCATGCTTCACTCCGGATCCCAAAGCCCTACAACTCTGAATTTTCTACCGGATAACCACCTGATAATACTACATCGCTCAACGATTGTAGGGGTCTATGAAGAAGCATGGAAGAAAACCAGAGAAAAATACGGTAATAGCATGCCGCGTACCGTCAATATGATTACTGGCCCCTCCCGCAGTGCCGACATAGAACAGAAACTACAGATGGGCGCGCACGGGCCCAAAAACCTGGTCATATTACTAATTAACGACTAATTAGCAGCAAAGCCATTTCGAAACAGCCCTAATCCTTAAAAAAGATAGGGCTATTTGCCTTTTCTATCGTTATAGTGACCCTTGTTCTGGTCAGACAGAATTAATACAGGAAAAATACCCGCCCTCTAACATATCCAAAAGGATGCTTTTGTGGAGTCGTTGGCCCGACAGATAAAGTTATTATTCAGCAAGAGACGAGCCACTGTCGCTTTATGTACATTGCTGATTGTCTACTGCAGCTCAATCCAGGCATTGGATCTGGGTTCTGAGCCCATCTCACCTCTGCAGCCAAACCTTGCATTAAACCCGGCCAAAATCGCGCTTGGCAGAGTGCTATTCCACGACCCAAGGCTTTCATCAGATAACAGTATCAGCTGTGCCAGTTGCCATAATCTCAGCCTGGGAGGCGCCGACACCGGCGCCATATCTTTCGGCGTTAATCAGGCAGCCGGTAGCGCAAATACACCCACAGTGTACAACAGCAGTTTAAATTTCGTTCAGTTTTGGAATGGCCGGGCCAGAGATCTCAACGAGCAGGTCAGTGGCCCGGTACACAACCCGGTAGAAATGAATAGTAACTGGCTGGAGATAATAAACCGCCTCAGCCAGGACAAACCCTTAACAGAGCAATTCAAAATAGCCTATATCGATGGCATCAGCATTGAAAACATACAAGACGCCATCATCCAGTTCGAGCATTCACTGGTTACACTCAATGCACCCTTTGATCGCTGGATTACAGGGGATTCAACCGCTCTCTCAGAAACACAGATACAGGGTTACCGCCTGTTTAAATCCTATGGCTGTATCAGTTGCCATCAAGGCAGAAATGTAGGCGGTAACATGTATGCTTACTTCGGCGCAGTGACCGATATTTCTGCCTATTTTCGCGACCGGGGAACCGCCATTAATGAAACCGATCTGGGCCGCTATACCGACACACACAACCCCGCCGACAGATACCTGTTTAAAGTGCCAAGTTTGCGACTGGCTTCCCTGACGCCCCCCTACTTTCACGACGGTTCAATCGCTCAGCTATCAGACGCCATCACCATCATGGGCCGTTTCCAGCTAGGTCGCGATATTCCAAAAGAACATGTGTCGGCAATTCAGGCATTTATTGAATCTCTGGCTGGCGAACACCCGGAGCTGGCTAAATGATCTGGTTTAAAGCCCGCCTGTATCTGACATCAATAATCGCGATAACGCTACTTGCCTGGCTTTTCTATATCGTTCAAATAGAAAGTACGCAGCCTAACCAACGACGTTCTGAAGTGCTCTTACAACAACAAGCGCTGGACAACGCTCTGGATCTGGAAGTATCGCTCATTAGTTCAATGGGCCAGCAAAACTATGACGAACTAGTCACGCTGACTACTCAACTTCAGCGTCAGGAAAACGACAATGCTGTTGCAACACTGTTTATTAACCTGCCCCCGGAACTGGAAGCTCAGCTTACTCAATACCGCACCACCCTGAAGCAACGGATTGCATTAATAGAGCAGCTTAAAACCCATGCTGCTATTGTGCGCAACGGTCTGAACTATATGCCAACGCTGCTGCATGACATCGCTGAAAATGATAACGCCAACCTCCCTCTCGCCAAAGAAATTGTTAATCAGCTATACCAGTATCATATTTTTAGAAGCGGTCTGGACGCAGCAGAGATAAAAACCAACCTTCGCCAGCTTCCTGCCAACAGCAGCACCAGCGTAAACGACCTGATATCTCATATTACTACCAATCTGAACGCCCAGACCCGGCTGACTGAACTACTCAAAACATATAAACAGATCCCAAACAGAGCGGTGTTTAACCAACTTTACAATGCCTATCTGGCCTACCGAAACAAAATAGCAAAGCAAACGGAGTACTTAAACTCAGTTCTGATCGGCCTGACCGCTACGTTAATTCTTCTGCTGACCTTTCTGTACTTACGCCTGACACGCTCTCACAGCCAAACCAATAAGGCACAAAAACGCCTTAAAGATGGTGTCGATAATATTAAAGAAGCATTCGCTCTGTTCGATGCTGATAACCAGCTCATCTTATGTAACCACACCTTTAGCAGCTACTATCCCTGGATAACTGAGCTGCTTATACCTGGCACACCTAAATCAGTCATCCAGAACGCCATCGATCAAAAATGTCATTACTCCGATGACAGCGATGCCACCCCACGTTCTCTCCAGATTTTAGAGAATGGCGACTGCTACCGATGCAGCAACAGCCCTACCAACGAAGGCGGAGAAGTCTGGGTGCGGGTCGATATGACCAAAATCCGATCGCGTGAACAGGAGCTTCGCAAGCTTTCAAGAGCACTGGAACAAAGCCCAGCGGCGGTTGTCATCACCGATATCAACGGCATTATCGAGTATATAAACCCCAAAGCCGAAGACGTAAGCGGTTATTCACTCGAGGAAGTTGAAGGAAAGCAGCCCAGCATTTTCAGTTCGGGAGACATATCTCCTGTCAATTACAGGGAGATGTGGGAGCAGATGCTGGCGGGAAAAGCCTGGCAGGGAACTTTCCTGAATCGCCGTAAGAACGGGCAGCTATACTGGGAAGCCGCAACGATATCCGCGGTCCGGAATTTCCAGGGAGACATCACTCATTTCGTCGCGGTTAAAGAGGATATTACTGAGCGACGCGCCACCGAAGAGCAGTTGCGGATGAATGCAGCGGTATTTGAAACCACCAATGAGGGGATCATGATCACCTCTCCCGATGCACAAATTATCTCAGTCAACCCTGCCTTCACTGAGATAACCGGCTACAGTTCCACAGAAGTCATTGGTAAAACGCCACAGGTATTCCAATCCGGGAAACAGAAAAAAACTTTTTACTCAGATATGTGGAAAACCCTTGAGCAAAAAGACAGCTGGTCTGGAGAGGTCTGGAATAAACGCCGGAGCGGGGAAGCTTACCCTCAGTGGCTCTCCATTGCTGCGGTCCGTAATAGCGATGGCCAGCTTGAGCAGTATGTCGCTGTCTTTTCAGATATGACTCAGCGCAAGGCTGATGAAGAAAAGATCCGACTACAAGCCAATTTTGACGCTCTTACCGGTTTACCTAACCGCATCATGCTTAAACATGAACTTCAGCGGGTCTTACAGTATTGCCAGGAACAGCAATCTGTCTGCGCACTCCTCTTTATTGATCTCGATCGTTTTAAAGCCGTAAACGACACCTTAGGCCACTCCGTTGGCGATGAGATGCTTCAGCAAGTGAGTCAACGACTGACCAGTATCATTCGTAAAGATGACCTGCTCGCCCGCTTCGGAGGCGACGAGTTTGTCATTGTGTTGCCCGATATTGCAACACCCGAGGATGCTATTCAGACGGCGGACAGAGCTATCGAAGTATTGCGGCCGCCCTTTCAGCTGGCAAATCGAACATTATATATTGGAGCAAGTGTCGGAATATCCTGCTACCCCAATGATGCCGAGAATGGTGAGGCGATGCTACGCCATGCTGATATGGCGATGTACCTGGCAAAAGACAATGGCCGTAATCAACACCAGTTTTTTAATGCCGAGATGCGCGACCGGGTTAGAAACCGCACGGACATGGAGCACTCTATGCGCCATGCAATCGAACATGAAGAGTTTGAACTCTACTATCAGCCCATCTATAACTGCATCACCCATAAAGTCACCGCAGCAGAAGCTCTCATTCGCTGGCATCACCCAGAACACGGCCTGATCAGCCCGGCAGAGTTTATTCCCCTTGCGGAAGATACCGGACTGATACAGCCGATCGGACTTTGGGTTTTCCGACAGGCTTGTGCACAATTACGCGCATGGAAAGATCAGGGCATCGGTAGCTTCGCCATCTCTGTAAACATTTCCAGCAGCCAGCGCCACCTTGGGTTCAATGCGCAGGTAGCCGCTGATATTATCAACTCAACCGGGGCAGACCCAACTAACATTATTTTTGAAATTACTGAGAGCATGTTTCTTGAAAGTTCAAGTGAAGCGATCAGTTGGCTGGATCAGCTAAAAGAATTAGGCGCACAACTGGCTATCGATGATTTTGGAACTGGTTACTCTTCGCTAAGCTATCTGAAGCAGTTTCCAATTGATAAATTAAAAATCGATCGCGCCTTTATCCGCGATCTGCCTGACAATGCGGAAGACGCCTCGCTGGTCAATGCTATTACAGCGATGTCAAAGAGTCTGGGGTTAGAGCTGATAGCTGAAGGCGTAGAAACCACCGAGCAGTTTAAATATTTACACCAGCTAGGTTGTCAGAATATACAGGGATTTCTGTTTAGCAAGCCGGTTCCGGCGGAGAAACTCCCCAATGTCATAAGGCAGATAGAGGACAACTCGTATTCAAAATCTCCTACCGACTACGTCATCTGATTTAAGCAAAAAAAAACCGCCAACAGGCGGTTTATAATAAGTTTCGCAGTTAAGCCATTATATCGATACTTTGCCCTAACGGGGATGTAGGATCGACAGCAGCCATCGCGGCACTTTCCAGCAGTTGTAACGCCATTGCACCTTGCAACTCAATATTGTCTTTGGCTTTGCCAGCAACAGCCAGGGCTACATCATTCTGTAACGAGGCTTGCTGATATGCCGAAGCGGAAGCCGCTGTAATTTCCATTGTCATACTCCTAACCGATATGAGTTATATCGGCTAACAACAGAAAACTTGAGCAATTCATCGCTCAACATCTGCTTTTTTATAGATCATTAACTTATGATAGAGTCCCGAAACCCAGTGCCTACGACGTAGCTCAAGTAACCGATCCACACACGCGATATACAAAATATGATCAGGCGCTACAATACAAAGAAAATGTATGGCTAGACGCTGCAATTCACTAAGCAACCTATCCATTAAGTATGGCGTCACTATCTTACTTATATAAACTCAGTTATACCGGCGCTGTCCGACTGCATAAGCGTCATTTAACAATCAATTATAGAGGTTATAATGATCACAGGTAGCTGTCTTTGCGGTAACGTGAAATACACCATTTCTGGTACGGTAGGGAAGATCGTTCACTGTCACTGTAATACGTGCCAAAAAGCACATGGTTCAGCATTCTCGAGTGTTGCCGCAGTAGAAGATAAGTATTTTGATATATCCGGAACTGAGCACCTGAAGTCATTCGAATCATCGAAGGGCAAAAAACGTTATTTTTGTGCCAATTGCGGTACTCAAATCTACGCCAAAAGAGAAAACACCGAACACCTGATTTTGCGCTTAGGCTCTTTGGACGATGATCCAAGAGCTGAGGAGAAAAGCCATATATGGCTATCTCAGAAGGCCTCCTGGTACAGGATAAACAACAACTTACCCGAGCATCAGGAGTTTGAATAACACTCTGTAAAGAACACTCATCAGCTCAGTTTTTGTATATTCATATCGGACCTCTGAATAAAAGACTGCAGCAATGCACTCAACCCCTGCATATCCGGAAGAACTTTCAGAATATTAATCTTTTGCTTCAACAGGCTATAGCCTTTTACTACAAAGTGTCACATTCAGCAGTTTAATCGGAACGAACGAATTGTTCGGTCACTGGTCCTATTTAATAGCCGAAGAACGATTTCAATATCACCTTCTTATTAAACTTTGTGGAGGCTCTATGTCTAAAGCAAACTCGTTTTCAGTGCTGATTACAGGGCTTTTGTTTATTCTTCCCCTATCAACCCCAATACAAGCCGAATATAGCCTTATACAAGGTGAAAAGTGGAGAGGGGTTAAAGTCGGCACTAATGCACCCCGATCGCGGGATCTGATCTGCCGTGATTCAAACTGCTTACAGATTCTTAACCAGTTCCAGATACCTACTGAGCTTCAATCACTCGGTCTCAGGAAGCTGTCGATTGAGACTTTGGCTGAAATTAAAGGCGTAAGATCTGAGAGAGATCGTTTATTCCTTCCAGATGCTGTAGGGCGTCCCATATACAGAATTAACGATCGATTTTTCAAAGAGGGGCTCGAACGGAAACACCGATAGCTTAATCAAAGAGCGGGAACGATCAAAAAAGACTGATCTGAGGAGCAGATATGCCATCAAGGCTATCATCGAGAAACATCAGGATACCATCGGAGATCGGTACCAGCTGGCGATCCAGGTAGTGCTGATAATCGATAGGGGAACGCAACAGCGATATCGGTTCAGGGCCGTTCACCGTGATCAGATATTCAATATGCATCCCGGCAGAAAAACGGTTCAGCCTTTTACTGTCGGATAACTGATCATAGAGTTTTTGTGCCGCTTGCACATGGGGAGGCCGGTTTTTACTGTATTCCTCTAGAGGGCGACGCAGACGTTTACGATACACCAACTCGTCATCCAGCTCCCCCACTTTCAGCTGCTTAACCACCTGCTTCAGATAATCTTTATAGGGCATATCGCTGAAAATCAAACGGTAGAGCTCTCGCTGTACCCGACGCGCCAATGGTGTCCAGTCAGAACGCACCGTTTCAAGTCCCTTGAAAACCAGCTCTTCACTGCCATCGGTGAAATGACGAATACCCGCATAACGCTTCTTCGTACCCTTCTCAGAATGGCGCATCGTCGGCATCAGAAAACGCCGATAGTGAGTTTCATATTCCAGTTCCAGATGGCAGGGCAAGCCAAAGCGCTGCTGTACCTCATCCTGCCACCACTGGTTAAGAAAAGCTTCCAGACGAAGCCCCTCTTCCTGAGTTTTATCCACAGGGAAATCATCTCCCAACCAGACAAACACTGAGTCGGTGTCACCATAGATCACTTTATAGCCGAATTGAGACTCAATTTTCTCTTGTGTACGGATAAGAATTTCATGCCCCCGCAGGGTAATAGAGCCTGACAGGCGCTGATCAAAGAAACGACAGACATCGGAGCCAAGCACTCCGTAAAAACTGTTCATGATGATCTTTATCGCCTGCGACAGAGGCGTATTTTTCTCAGCTTTTGCCCGATCCCTTGCCTGCCAAAGGCGTTCAATAATCCCGGGGAGTATCGCCTCTTTACGGTTGAAAATAGCATGATTAAAACCCGGTACCAGGTCATCTGGACAGCACTCAGTACCGGTACCTTCTGCCAGGGCAAAAGGGTCCACCATAAAGGTCCGTATAATACTCGGATACAGGCTTTTAAAATCCAGTACCAGTACCTGATTATAAAGTCCCGGCCGGGACTCCATCACATAGCCACCGGGAGCACCCATCTGTGATTCACCCGATGCATACACCGGCGCTACATAGCCTTTACGATGTAAACGCGGTAGGTACAGGTTATCAAAGGAGGCTGCGGAACCACCGACTTTATCCAACGGCAAACCGGTCAGTCGGCTGCGCTCAATCAGGTAATGCAACAGCTGTGCATGTTCAAATATATCCCAGACCAGCTTACAATCTTCAAGATTATATTCAGCTAACTTTCTTGGATCGGTCCGGTAGACTTGTTGAATCTCTTCCCCTTTATTAAGCCCTTCATCCTGTTGATGCCCCAGTAATTTACCCCGGTCCAGCAATTGATTAGAGACATTTTCAAGAGAGAAGCTTTCAAATTGGTACGTGGCACCTTTCAGGGTATCGATACCATCCAGCACAACCCGTCCGGCAATTCGGCAAAACCACTTACCGTTAGCCGATTGAATAACCTGTATACGGCTTCGATCCCGGCCCAGATTCAAAGGCACTTGCAGCCGCCTGGCCCGCTCATGCAATACCCGAAAATCGAAACCGACCACATTCCAGCCGATAAAAACATCCGGATCATACTGCTCAACTTCCCGAACAAACGCCTGCAACAGCGCACGCTCATCGTTAACGTATTCTAACCAGGGTTCATTTTTCCCCTCACCTACGATCAACACTTTTCTGAGCTGATCCGAGTACAGGCCAATAGAGAAGATCCGGTCAGCCCGCATGGTGGTTTCAATATCCACCGACAGCATAGTCAGCTGAGGCTCATAATTCGTCGGTTGAAGTTGTGCAGACGTTTCACTAAACCGTACCCGGGCGCTATCCTGAATAAAGCGCTCCATGAGAAAACGATCAACCGGGCGAATATCCTCCTCGATCATCGAAATAGCGTAGGTTTGCAATCGGTCAGAGAGTTGTCGATAGCCTTTGAGTGAGCGGCTGTAGAGACCGCAGACAGGTCGTTGTTGCAGATCTTTCAGGGGCAACGGTGATAGTCGCCAGTCTGTAATCGGTTCGAGCAACGGTTCGATTCGAGGGAGATCCTCTTCGAGCACGAAGAAAACCCCCTCCTGGCCAGGTACCGTGACAGGAAACGCTCCCTGATTACCTTTTAACCAGAATTGGAAGCTAATCCCGCCGGGCGTATCAAACTGCTGCCGGGTAAGAATAAAGCCGCTGGATTCAGAGGGTATATTAGATAGCACTGGCTCAGCCAAAGGGAGCAACAATTTCCAGGTCAGGGAAGCGTTGCTTTACAGCAGCTTCAGCATCGGCGGTAAATAGCAGCTTAATATTCGGTCCGGCATCCATGGTGAAATATAGTTCGATACCCTCTGCCCGCGCCTGCCAGATACTTTGCATGGCAGCCACAGAGTCCGGTTGCCAATAGAGTAACGGCGGCCAGGACGCGATCATAGTCGCGTGCATCGACAGTGCGTTTTGCTCTGCTGTTTCACCCAACAGGGTAAAATTCTGATCGGTGATCGCCTGATGTAAGCGTTGCAAATCCGCCGCTGCCTGCAAGGGCCAGCTCTGATACAGATGAGCAGTGTCCACCGTGCGGTTCATGCCGGAGCGGGAGTCCACCGCTTTCTCTCCGGTACTTACTTTGACCAGCCCGATTCGCAGGTCAGCCCAACGGCTGTCTAACGGCAGTGCAAAACTATCCATACCATCTTCACGTACCCCCATTTGCCATTCGACAAAGCCTTCATAGAGTGAACGACTGGCACTGCCGCTACCCATACGGGCAAATGCTGACAGCACTTTCAGGTCAAGATCCAGACCATAGAATCGGTCCACCGCCAGCATCAGGGCCGCAAAACCAGAGGCAGAAGATGCCAGCCCCGCAGCGGTAGGAATATTATTCGCAGTTTCGACTTTGACACAGTGTTCATCAGCACGACGAAACAGGTCAATAAACGCGATCACTTTACGTGAAAACTTATCCTCGGCTAAAAGACGTATTCCGTTGAGCCATACCTGATCCTCTTCGGCAACAGAGATTGCCGTTTTACTTCCCAGATGAGCCAGCGAAATAGAGAGACTGCTGTTAACAGGCAGATTCAGTTCTGCTTCCCGTTTACCCCAGTACTTACAAAGGGCTATATTGCTTGGGGCAAAGACTGGCTCAATAGTATCTGTGATGGGCTTGACGGATGCCGGAAGATACTGAGAAATTACGCTTTGCTTGGTGAATACAGAATTAGATGAGCTCAATGGTTACACCTTCAGCTGATACGGAAACGGGTATCTCTTCATAGGATAATGGCAGATCGACAGGTTTACCCAGAGATATCACACAATCCCCCAGGCCGGAGCCAGAAATTTTAGCCCCTGTGATCGAGGGGTTCTGACGCAGAGTATAGATAATCTCTGCCAACTTTTTATCATTGACACCCAATGCATCCATCAACCCCTGATAGATATTCATCAGTTCACCAAAACGCTGCCAGTCACTGTTATCAACCGCTGTTTCAGCTTCCTCGGTAGTCTCCCCCATTAAACGGTAGATACCACTGTACAACCAGGGATAACGCTGAGCCTTGCCTTCAACAAATTTCAAAACATCCGGGGTTTTCATCTTGTAGCCAACATAAAACAAGCTGATCTCAGGCCGCCCCTGTAACGCTTTGATCATCGGGCCTGCATCATCAGTCGCCGCAGTATATCCAACTACTCCGCCATACACGGCAGCCACAAGATCAGTTCCGGAACCCCGCCCATCCTGAACCTCATGGACAACCGCCAGTGCTTCATCAAATAGAAAATCGGCATCGACAGCCTCCCTGCCGATATAAGCCTGTAATGCGGTAACCACCGCAGCGGTAACAGCAGCAGATGAACCCAATCCCACAGTATGAGAAAACTCCGATACGATCTGCAAGTCAAAACCAGCTGGCAGTTTAACTAGCTGACGTTTAATGGCTGCCAGCACAAAACTAAGAGAAGGATCTTCAGTTAAATTATCAAGATTAGAGCTATACTGCGCCAGCGCCGAATCGATAGTGACAACCCGATCGGTACGAGGGGTCAGCATAACCGTAATATACTTATCCACAGCACAGGCCAATGCTCGCTGACCGAATAAAACCGCATGTTCACCCATTAGCATCAGACTGCCAGGGGCTGTAACCTTAATCCTCAAGACGGGCTCCTTCACTATCTTCTTCAATCGCGAAATATGAATAGCCGTACTGCGCACACAGAGTAGCCAGATCGATTGTCGGCGCATAGGCGATCAGCGCACCGGCCCCGACACCTTTTATTGAGCCAGCTCCACTGATTTTGGCCGCACCACCCAGTTGTTCCAACTCATAGATGAAGCGCTGAACCGGCTCAGGCACTACGCCAATCTGCGTTAACAATCGATGATTTTCTCTCAGTGACTCACCGGGGCTTTCACCCAGTACAATAGCTGCTGTCAGCTGTTCCGTAACCGTACTGAACGCCTGCCAGATCGAGGACTCTCCGAAACGGCGGCGTACAGAATCAACACAGTCACCGGTTCCTACTTCGGGTGTGCCACTGTGGATATAATACCAGCCATCTCCTAGCTGGAGCGATGATGACTCTACCTGCCCTTTCATCACCTGCACCAACCCACCGTAACTCACTGTCGCTGCATCAATAAGGCCACCACGCCCATGACACAATCGCTCACAGTATCGTACCCGCTGAAAAAGCTCCGGAGTATCAAGCGGCGAAGAAAAGAGTTTTTGACCAAGAGACGTAACAGCAGCACCCAGAGCAGCAGAGGAACCCATACCGGACCCAAGCGGCAACTGAGAATAGATTTCTAACGTCACACCACTGTCAGGAGAGTCTTCAGGCAAACACAGACCCAGCGCATAAAGTGCTAACTGCTGGGGTGTTTCAAGGATATCACCGGCCGTTAATTCACCTGATTCAAATAGGTTAAAACGGTGGTCAAGGCGGTTTATTAACTGGCGCAGATCAGCCCAGTTTATGTGCCCTTGCCAACCAGCTTCTGGCAGGTGCCAGCTGAGCCCATCGGTTTGAGTCTGTTGTGCGTTACATCGGATATATCGGTTGACCGCCAGAGCGATAGCCGGCGCCCCGTAAACTGCTGAGTGTTCACCACTGAGAATCAGCTTACCCGGGGCACACGCCTTCATGTAGGGAACTCCTTAGCAGGAGATATATTCACGCTTATGATGGGAGATGCCCACCAGACGGAACCGCCCGGTCGTGCCTTCGGCCTTAACATGCTCGCCGCCATCAACCGGATCTATATCATTATAAAGCTTCAGATATTCATCATATGAGACTTCGCTACGCGCCGCCAGCATCAGCTGGTGCTTATCCCCGTGCAGGTACTTCTCATACCCAGCAACGACTTTCCCGGAGAAAAACTCCGCAACACAACCGGAACCGTAACTGAAAAAACCTACCCGCTTACCGGCTAGATTGTGCTTACAATTCTCCAGCAATGATGCCAGCCCGATATACATCGATGCCGTATAGCTGTTGCCAATAATTCGGTTATATAACAGCGTATCTTCAACCTGGCGATCCAGCAGTTCTGGTGTCAGGTTACTCTTATTAACACGCGCCAGATGCTTATGGGCTTTCTGAGCCATTCGGGTAAAAGGCAGGTGATAACAGAAATGCTGCATATCGCTAAAGGCCAGCGAACTGACTTCACGGAAGTGCTCCCAGGCATATTTCAACGATTTTAGATAAATTTTAGTCGAATACTTACCATCAACCAATGCGGTTGAACGATAATTAGGCCGCCAGAAGTCCATCACGTCTTCGGTATGATTACCGACTTCAGGGTCCAGTTCGACCAGGCGAGGGTTCGCCGTAATTAACATTGCAACCGCACCACAACCCTGGGTTGCCTCACCTGAGGTATCCAGATCGTAACGAGCAACATCAGACGCAATCACCAGCACTTTCTGATTCGGCTGGCGAGCGACCAGGGCGCAGCCCATCTGAATCGCAGCGGTTGCACTATAACAAGCCTGCTTAAGCTCAACGACCCGACAATTCGGGGTGAGCCCTAATAAACGGTGAACGTAGACACCTGCAGACTTTGACTGGTCAATACCCGTCTCCGTCGCAAACATCACCGTGCTAATAGCATCAGTGCCAACCCGCTCTATCAAAGGCAGGGCAGCATTTGCAGCCATAGTCACTACATCTTCATCCGGGGCAGGCATGCCCATTTTTTCTTGCCCTATACCCTGATAATACTTTTCAGCATCGATTTCCTGAACAGTAGCCAGGTTCTTCAGATCCAAAAAGTAGTTAGAGGTGTAAAAGCTAATTTCATCAATACCGACGGACATACGTACTTAAAATCCTCAACGCTCGCCCAGAATGAGAGCCCGATTCATAAATAAACTATTCACATCCGGCATGCCCAGCAAAAACATCGCTGTGGTGAATTCACGCCGGCGCTGCTCTATCACCTGAACCACTGAATCCGCAGAATCCATCGCGGGTTTGAGGAAAGGCGCGGCCATGCCGCAGAGCGAGGCGCCGAGTATAACAGATTTAACCATATCAATCCCATCCCTGAGACCACCACTGGCGATGAAACCTGCACTATTTTGATAGGGTTGAGCCAGTTTTAATGCCTCTGGGGTTGGAATCCCCCAATCCTGGAAGCAAAGCCCCAGGTCATCGCCGCTATTCACACCACGATGATGCTCTATTCGACTCCAGGAAGTACCGCCACAGCCAGCCAGATCAAACCACTTAATACCGGCTAAAATACCGCTTTCAATATCCAGGGGAGAGAGCCCTGCCCCCACCTCTTTTAATAACACTGGCACGCTCAACCCGGCTGAGATTGCTTTAATTTTTGCCTGAAGACCCGAGAAATCAGTATCACCTTCCGGCTGGACGGCTTCCTGTAAAGGATTGAGGTGTAAATAGAGCCCATCAGCCCCTAACAGATCGACAGCCTCCTGACATTGCTGCAGAGAGAAACCATAATTCAGCTGTACCGCCCCAATATTCCCCAACAACACTGTGCTAGGCGCATATTGCCGCAACTCAAAACTCTCACGGGCCGATGACTGGGTAAACATAACCCGCTGAGACCCCACTGCCAGCGCAACACCCGTACGCTCAGCCGCTTCTGCCAGATTGCGATTAATCGTTTTAATCAGCGTATGGTCGCCACCGGTCATCGATGAAATCAGCAGTGGGAAGCTGAGCTTTTTACCGAGAAACTCGACCGATGTATCAATTTCATCCAACGCCAGATCCGGCAACGCCCGGTGACTCAATCGAATCTGATCAAAGTAACGACCATCACGATCGGTTAATGGATCATTTTCAATCGCCCGAATATGCTCAATTTTACGATCGTTGGTCTGATCAGACATCAGCGTTCCATTTTAAGGTGAGATTCCATCAACTCACCGGGATTAGTCTGAGCAGCCATCAGCGATAGCTCTCCGCAAAGAACTGTCGCGGCACAAATAGCCGCCAGGCGACGGGCATTTTCACCCGGTTTACGATCATCTTTACATCCCAGCGCTGCCAAATTCTGCTCAACGAATTCAATCCCTTTACCATTACCAACACTACCGACAATCAGATTAGGTAAGGTACAGGAAAAATACAGGTCACCATTACGTACCTCTGCATGAACAATACCCTGAGAGCCTTCAATAATATTGGCCGCATCCTGACCCGTAGCCAGATAAAAAGCCAGCAGCATGTTGGCATAATGCGCATTGGCACTGCGCAACCCACCAGCAATCATTGTACCAATCAGGTTTTTCTTAATGTTCAGGTCAACCACTTTTTCTGGTGTGGTTTTTAAACGACGTTCACATAGCTCTCGCGGAATCAGTATCTCGCTGACAACATATTTACCCCGCCCCAGAATACCATTAACAGCTGTCGCCTTTTTATCAGAGCAATAGTTAGCCGATATAGATGAATAACGAAGTTGCGGGTACTCTTTTAATAACCAGGGAATCAGCTTATCCGCAGCATTAGTCACCATATTATGACCCGACGCATCACCGGTGGTGAACTCTAGTCGCAAGTAAATTAGGTTCGCTACAATCTGACTATTCAGGGCAACCAGCTTAGCAAAGCGACTGGTCGTCGCCACTACTTCGTTCAAATCTTCCTGCCTGGATTTGATCGATTCAAGCGCTTTAAGCGCCTCCAGAGCATCATCCGCTTCCAGTAGAATAGAGCGACTCATCCGCTCGTCGATGACCGTTGTTTTTATCCCCTCTTCAGTCAGAGCCGAGATCCGGGCTCCTCGCCCCACAGAGGGCCAGAGTGGCGTTTCGTAAGTTGCCAATGGCACAGCAATTTTTTCATTAAGGACATGCCCGCTAATCTTAATAGGGCCGACTGTGCGCATAGGAATCGGGGCTTGCTGGATTTTATGGGATTTCATAATCTCTCGACACAATAAAAAAGGGCTGCCGCGATCAGAAAAGCATGATCCGCTCTGCACCCCTTCAGGAAGCTCGTATTGGTGGGGATTTTATATAGCCGCTCGATAATATGCAATTAAAGGCCTGTCAGGCTATAAATTCTGATCACCCCCGGATTTTAGTACCCAAACTGGCCACGCAAACTTGACCATCCAGATTTTTCCCGGCGATACTTAGGGTTTGATAAACCAGAACCAGCGGAAATCAGGCATATGCTCTACGCAATCAGGAATGAACAGGGACAAATTACTTCTCTGTCAACGCATCCGGTTGGAAACTCAACCGTGGCAGATATAGCCGACCCGGAAGTCGCTCATTTCCTATCGAGTAATAGCGAAGCCAGCAGCCCACAAGAGTTTCTGGAAAAATCAGACTCTGAAGTCAGCCGGATTATTGAAGACCTTATCGACCTGCTGATTTCAAAAAATACAATCCTGTTTACCGACCTTCCCGAAGCGGCTCAACAGAAGCTGCTGACGCGAAAACTAGCGCGTTCGGCATACGATAACGAGCCGGCTAAGCCCTCAATGGGAAATTTCATTTTAACCGACGACGATACTATCTAATCTGAACTTTCCAGACATCGGCATAACCGCTCAGGCTCCGACGTCTGTTTCATGCTTCAACTGCGCCATCGAGCGGATCATCTCGGCACAACGATCGGATAGAGAAAGGTAGCGCTTCTGCTGACGCAGACTCAAAGCACCGTAATTAATACTGTATAGCGCATTATCACACTGCAGTAGCAACTCATGGCGCTCAGGCCCTGGATGACGGGCTTGCTCCAGCGCAGTCTGCACCAGATTCAGCGTCAGGCTGGGATTATTTGGCAATATACCATCGGCACGCACAAAAAAGCCCAAGGCTTTACGATACTCTTTCTTACGGTAAGCCAGCATCCCCTGAAGGTTTAATTTCCCCCACTCCAGGGCAGCGCTATCCCGATTAACCTGTTGCTTCATCGATTGCGCATCTGACTCAACAGAAGTACCTTCCATTCCTTCCAGAAATGGTTCAACCCATTCTGCTTTTTCGGTCAGCTCTAAGCCGCAAAAAAGGTCATACGCATTACGGGCGGCCAAATTAGCCCGGTCAGAAGCCCCTGACCGACGGTAAGCCTGCGCCGCCAACAAACGGGATTTAAACTGCACAATGGGCTCACCAGGGAACGCCAACACCACATCTTCGAGAGCACGTATCGCTTGTTCTTCAATCTCTCGATCAAAGTTATCCCGCGCCAGTAAAGCAGCCACCAGGCTGAAGTAATAATCTTCTGATTGAAAACAGCTATTGCGGGCATAACGAATAGCGTTGTTATACGCTTCTACTGCAACATTCCATTCTTGATTCTGCCCCGCCAAACTACCAAGAACACCCTGTAGCTCAGGCACCGTAGATTGCAGCATTATCGCTTTACGCAGCAGCCCAATCGCTTCACCCCGCTCTCCCAGTGCTTTGTATGTTCGAGCTAACCAGGTATAAGCCTCAACACAAAAATGAGATTCATCTATGACATGTTGCAACGCATCCCGGGCACTCAGGTAATGGCCCAGATGGCACAAAGACATTCCCAGACCCACTCTGGCCCAGGGCTGGTCTCGCTGAGCAACAATCGTTTCGAACAGGTGTACAGCTTCGGAGTACAAGCCTAGCTCGAGTAAAATAATCCCCCGCAGTCGCTGGATATACATATGCAGCCCTGGGTATCCCTGAGCCATTTTGCCACACATCTCTAGCGCCGCTTGTAGTTCCCCCTGATCCATCAGTTCTTCCAGCGGCAGCAGCACCTCTCTAATCCGCATAATCTTTTCAATGCGAAAGCGTAGCTTAGATTCAGCGTAGGGCTTTGATATATAGGTATCGGGGGAGCTATCCAATGAGCCAAACAAAAGTTTAGACCGCTCCGGATCAACAATAAGGGTAAAGATGGTAGAGAACTTGCGGACGCCTTCTGCTGTTGCCTCTTGTATCAGTTGCAGCCCATTCTTATGGTCCTTGCCCTGATCAAACACTACAAAGCAGAGATCAAACGACAGCTCCCGCAACAACACCAGAGCCATATTGACGGAGGAAGCGACCTGAATGTCAGGCACCCCCATATTCCCCAGGATCATCTTGAGTTCAGCAAGATCTTCCAGGCGATTATCAACAATCAGTACTTTCTTATCTGAGTAGTTGATTTCCATAAACTCTACATTTGGGAATGAATATCAAAGTATCATATAAATCAGACTATTATCAAAGCCACAGCCACGGGATTAGGCCACAAAAAAACCCCGTTATGGTGACATAACGGGGTTTTTTTTATCGATAGAGCCAACAAAGCCTGACTTATGAAAGATCGCGACCTTTGCCCGCTTCGATACGCATGCGCAGCGCATTCAATTTAATGAAACCCGCAGCATCTTTCTGATCATACGAACCCGCATCATCTTCAAACGTCGCAATGCTTTCATCAAACAGCGTATCTTCAGAACGACGACCCACAACAATCACGTTGCCTTTGTATAGCTTCAGACGAACATCGCCATTCACATACCGCTGGGATTCATCGATCATCTGCTGAAGCATCTTACGCTCTTCGGACCACCAGAAACCATTATAGATAACTTTCGCATAACGCGGCATCAGCTCGTCTTTCAGATGCGCCGCTTCACGATCCAGAGTGATAGACTCAATTGCACGATGCGCGCGCAACATGATGGTGCCCCCTGGGGTTTCATAGCAGCCCCGGGACTTCATGCCTACAAAACGGTTTTCAACGATATCTAAACGACCAATGCCATTTTCGCCACCGACCTTATTCAGGTACTCAAGCACCGTCGCAGGGCTCATAGCCTTACCGTCGATCGCTACAATATCACCCTTCTCGTAAGTCAGATCCATGTAGGTCGCTTGATCAGGAGCTTCTTCAGGTGACACAGACCAGCGCCACATATCATCTTCAGCTTCAGCCCATGGATCTTCCAGAATATCGCCCTCGTAGGAGATATGCAGAAGGTTAGCATCCATAGAATAAGGTGATTTCTTCTTTTTATTAGAGAAGTCGACCGGAATATCATGCTCTTCGCAATACTTCATCAACGTTTCACGGGAGGTCAGGTCCCATTCACGCCATGGCGCAATAACCGCCACGCCCGGCTTAAGCGCGTATGCACCCAGCTCGAAACGAATCTGATCATTTCCTTTGCCCGTCGCACCATGAGAGATCGCATCAGCACCCGTCTCATTAGCAATCTCAATCAGGCGCTTAGCAATCAGTGGACGCGCTATAGAGGTACCCAGCAGGTACTCGCCTTCATAGATAGTGTTCGCACGGAACATAGGGAAAACGAAGTCACGGACAAATTCTTCCCGCAAATCTTCGATATAGATCTCTTTAACACCCAGCGCTTCAGCTTTCGCACGGGCTGGTTCTACTTCTTCACCCTGACCCAGGTCAGCAGTAAAAGTAACAACTTCACAGTTATAAGTATCCTGCAACCAGCGTACGATCACAGAAGTATCAAGGCCGCCGGAATAGGCCAGCACAACCTTTTTGATATCAGACATATAGAGAGGCTCCAAACGCAAAATCAGCCCCGTAGAGAGCGACATAGCCTCTAGCGGACACACAAAATCAGAAAGGGCGCAATTGTACCATGATTACGCCAGAGTTACAGAGGGTTATATACAGGCTTTATGGATAAAAGACGGGACGATTAATCCCGGTCTAAGCGTATGGTCACACGACGACTCCGCTCACGGGTGGCACGATCATTCTTTTGTGCCACGGGGTAGCGTTCACCGTGATATCGGGTGGTGATCATATCCGGATTCACGCCCTTCTTTTCCAGATAATCAGCCACGACTTCCGCGCGCTTTTTGGATAGATCCCGGTTCGCCAGTCGACGCCCCTGAGCATCAGAGTGACCATCGACATAAACCGAGTTCACAGTCTCATCATTGTTAACATAGATCGCAATCAGATCAAGCCGCGCCTTAGTGGAATCAGACAACCGCCATTGCGCTGAGGGGAACAGCACCGCCGTACGCGCTATTTGGCGATAATTAACCGGCAATAGCTCTGTGATACAGTCTGAATACGCTGCATAGGCTGGAGGAAAATTAGCTGCCGATAGCCCTATACGAACAGACTCACCGGTTTCAGCCCAGTTCTGAGCCAGAAAAGTAGGCTTTCTCCCCCGATACAGGCTAGCCAGCATCTGCTGAGAGTATCCTGTCGGCACAGCAATCGACCCATTAGCAGCAAAGGTAACCTTGCCAATCTGCCGGGTCGCTATACCTGGTTGCCAGGGGGACGCCTCCTCCAGCAACTGCACACTGCCCTTCAAACCATGCCCCTGCATCGGCTTCAAAATAAAGCGAACGGTCTCCCCGGCTTCATGATTAAACTCTCCTTCACCAAACAAGGGAATTACCTGAGATAAACGACAGCTGAATTTTGAGGCCTCCAGTTCCCACTTAGATTGCTCGATAGACGCAGCATAACCGACCGCAAATACAGGCAGGGACATCACTGAAAGCAACACTAAAATGGCAACGCGCATATACAACCGACATCCATCTGAAATTAAGAGAATAGAATAAGCACTTCGGCCTTCCTCTAAAGGCCTGCACTGTATCGGCACAGAGACGACAAGCTTTAGAAAGATGCATACGCTCTGTGGAGTACCTGCAAGCAATAAAACAGCTATATGCACGAAAGATAGCTTCGAAAATTATCCGGACCTTTGCAAATACTATGACAAAACAAATGGCTATTTTAGTGCTGACCCACCCCCAAACTTTAACACTTTATGAATAAGCTGACTGACTCTTGCTTAGGTAATTGTTAAAACCCACTCAAGTCTTTACACTTGAGCACAGCTAAATCACATATCTTGGCCGATATAAACGGCCACTAAGGACCTGCATTGAACAGAAGCGCACAGTACCAGCACCCAATGTCTAACCGTTTTCGGGGCTACCTACCCGTTGTCATCGATGTAGAGACTGCCGGATTTAATGCCCAGACAGACGCTCTGCTGGAAATTGCAGCTGTCACCCTGACAATGGATGACGACGGCAACCTCCTGATAGATGAAAGCTATGAATTCAACGTCGAGCCCTTCGAAGGCGCCAACCTTGAAAAAGCCGCTTTGGACTTTACTGGAATTGACCCGTACAACCCGTTACGGGGCGCTATCCCTGAAGCAGAAGCGATGGAAAAAATATTCAAACCTATTCGAAAAGCGGTCAAAGCACACAGCTGCAAACGCGCAATTTTAGTAGGTCACAACGCCTCTTTTGATCACGGCTTCGTAACAGCTGCATCTGAACGCTGCGATATCAAACGCAACCCGTTTCATCCTTTTTCAACGTTTGATACTGCCACGCTGGCCGGCCTGGCCGTAGGCCATACCGTACTGGCAAAATCTTGCGACCTGGCTGATATCGACTTTGATGGAAACCAAGCCCACTCCGCCTTGTACGACACCATGAAAACTGCTGAGCTTTTCTGCATGATCGTGAACCGCTGGAAAGACCTGGGCGGCTGGCAGATGATGGAAGACCGGTACGAATAGTAAAATCCGAGCCTCGCTGCGCGACTAACTATGGGTTAGACGCGACTGCGTCCTTGCCAGTAAAGAAAAAGCAGACCAAACGCATAAGCGATACGCGTTGCTCAAAATTTTTAGCCCACACACAACCAGCAAAACAGTTTTTATTGCAGGAGCGGCTTTCAGCCGCGAATCAACTCGTCTAGTACTGCTCGCGGCTGGAAGCCGCTCCTACCGACATAAAGCGAGCTCTTCCGGGCCACGAGTAACATCCATCAGACACAAAAAAACGCGCCAAAGGCGCGTTTTTTTATCTAACAGCTACTCTTCAATATTACAAAGAGTCAGCGTTCTCGCTCAGGTAAGCAGCTACGCCTGCAGGCGACGCATCCATACCTTTGTCACCTTCAGTCCAGCCAGCCGGGCAAACTTCGCCGTTAGCCTGGTGGAATGCAAGCGCATCAACCATACGCAACATTTCGTCAACGTTACGACCCAATGGCAGATCGTTAACTACCTGGTGACGAACCTGACCATCTTCATCAATCAGGAATGAACCACGGAAAGCCATGCCGCCTTCAGATTCAACATCATAAGCCTGACAGATGCTGTGAGTCATATCAGCAACCAGCGTGTAATTAACCGGACCGATACCACCCTGGTCAATAGGGGTGTTACGCCAAGCGTTGTGAGAGAAATGAGAATCGATAGAAACACCGATCACTTCAACATTACGCTTTTTGAACTCTTCAATGCGGTGATCAAAAGCCAGCAGCTCAGAAGGACATACAAATGTAAAATCCAATGGGTAGAAGAATACTACAGCCTTCTTACCTTTAGTCGCTTCGGACAAAGTATATGCATCAACAATATCGCCATTACCCAGTACCGCTGCAGCGGTAAAATCCGGAGCCTGCTTACCTACTAATACGCCCATTTTCTATCTCCATTTAAGTAAAACGTTAAACGCTAAATGAATAAGCAAAATATTACTCAATCAACATGCCATAAAATTCTACAGATATCTTAGTTGCAGAGACTTTATAACACTAATAAAAGACAACTATACAACTGATAAACAATACCTATGACCCGCAACTATCACTCAGCGGCATCATCTTCAACGACAACAGTATCAATCAGCTCTTTGAGCTCTCCGTTCGCCGCCATCTCAGCAATAATGTCGCAACCGCCAATCAACTCTCCCTTAACCCACAGCTGCGGAAAGGTTGGCCAGTTTGCATACTTAGGGAGTTCCGCACGGATTTCCGGACTTTCCAGAATATTGACAAATGCGAAGCGAGCCCCACAAGACATAATCGCTTCAGACGCACGGGAAGAGAAGCCACACTGAGGGAAACGGGGAGTCCCCTTCATATACAAGAGGATATCGTTGGACTCAATCTGCTCTTTAATAGTATCTACAACGCTCATAAACCTACCTATGTTTTTACTGGTCGCCAGAAGTCCGGCATACATCAATTTTAGTGTCGAAATTCTAACATAAACCTGATTAATTTACTCAGGTATAACTGAAAAAATTCAGCATTAATACTCAGCCTTATAAAGATACGCTGATTAGAAAAACGGTATCTGAAACTATATGGGGGCAAGCATACTAAATCTCAAGTTACATTCTCTATCTTGCTTATTGTCTGGCAAGTACATAGAATGGCTGGTTTTCCGTTCGGCAGCCTCAAAAAGCTGCCGTTTTGCGTTACATAGAGGGACAATGATGTCTATACAGCCCGTTATGAATACTTACTCGCGTCTTTCAGTAGCATTTGATCACGGCGAAGGCTGCTGGCTGTTTGATACTGACGGCAACAAATATCTGGATGCACTCAGCGGTATCGCAGTATGCGGTCTGGGCCATGCACATCCAGCCGTCACTACAGCTATCAGTGAGCAGGCTAGCCAGCTCATTCATACATCCAACCTCTATACCATACCCAATCAGGAGCTACTGGCTGAACGGCTGACAAAGATCTCCGGTATGGACAACGTATTCTTCGGCAACTCCGGCGCTGAAGCAAACGAGGCAGCCATAAAACTGGCGCGTCGTTACGGACATGCCAAAGGCATCGACAAGCCTGCCACTATCGTCATGGAAGGCTCTTTTCACGGCCGGACTATGGCTACCCTGAGCGCTACAGGCAACCGTTCTGCTCAGGCCGGTTTTGAACCACTGGTCAGCGGATTTGTACGTGCACCCTATAACGATGTCGACGCAGTAAAGAATATTATTGCCAACAACGCCAGCGTTGTAGCCATTCTTGTTGAGCCTATTCAGGGGGAAGGCGGTGTTATCATTCCAGCCGATGACTACCTGAATCAACTACGCGAACTCTGTGATGCAAACGACATGCTATTAATGCTCGACGAAGTGCAGACAGGTAATGGGCGGACCGGAAGCTACTTTGCATACCAGCAGAACAACATCCTTCCCGATGTCGTTACGACCGCTAAAGGCCTGGGTAACGGTGTCCCAATCGGAGCTTGTCTGGCCCGGGGTAAAGCGACCGAAGTATTGGTACCTGGCACCCATGGTTCAACTTATGGCGGCAACCCACTATGCTGCGCCGCTGCATTGGCAGTCGTCGATACCATCACAGATGAAAAGTTAGACCAGCGCGCTGGCAAACTGGGCGACATGATTGCTGATGGCTTCCGCGCTCAACTAGGTGATGCATCCTACGTTAAAGAGATTCGCAACAAAGGCCTGATGATTGCGATTGAGTTAAGCGAAGCGGGCTCCGAACTAGCGGTTCTTTCTAAGGTTAAAGGCGTACTACTCAACGTTACCGGTGGTGGCAAAGTGGTACGTATGCTACCGCCTCTTATTATGAGCGACACCGAAGCGGAGCTACTGGTCAATACAGTATCCCGCATTATCAAAGTCTACATGGCTGACGAATAACAGAATCTGAGCAAGGCCTGTTTATTCAGGCCCACTGAACTATGACAACACGACACTTCTTAACACTGCTGGATTTAACCCCTGACGAGCTTAACAAGCTGATTCACAGAGCGGTTGAATTAAAACAGATCCGCAACAGCGGCGAAATTTACGAACCTTTAAAAAACCAGGTTCTGGCGATGATTTTTGAAAAATCATCCACCCGTACACGGGTCTCTTTTGAGGCAGGCATGGCTCAATTTGGCGGACACGCTCTGTTTCTCTCATCACGAGACACCCAGCTTGGCCGTGGCGAACCTATCGAAGACAGTGCAAAAGTGATTTCAAGCATGTGCGACGCAGTTATGATTCGTACCTTTGAGCACGAAACTGTTACCAGCTTTGCCGCCAACTCAAAAGTACCGGTCATCAACGCTCTCACCGATGACTATCATCCCTGTCAGCTGTTAGCCGATATGCAGACGTTTCTCGAGCACCGGGGTGATATCAAAGGTAAAACCGTCAGCTGGATAGGTGATGGCAATAATATGTGTCACTCCTACATTAATGCCGCCCGCCAGTTCGATTTTAAACTCCAGATAGCCTGCCCTGAAGGGTTCGATCCTGATCCTGAGCTGGTTGCGACCAACAGTGACCGGGTAACTATCTTCCGCACACCGGAAGAAGCCGTACAAGGCAGCCACCTTATCGTTACCGACGTTTGGGCTTCAATGGGCCAGGAAGAGGAACAAAAAGAGCGAGAGCAAGCATTTGCAGGCTACCAGGTGACCACCGAACTGCTTGATCAGGCGGATGAAAGCGCTATTTTCATGCACTGTCTGCCAGCCCATCGCGGCGAAGAAGTCAGTGCAGAGATGATGGACGATCCACGCTCAGTTGTATTTGATGAAGCGGAAAACCGCCTTCACGCGCAAAAAGCGCTGCTGGAGTTTCTACTGATAAAGTAGAGCTCATTGCCGATAGAGCCTGCACCCCAGCAGGCTCTATATCACTCAAAGATCCCGCATGAGTGAAATTCATACTATACTCTGTTTCAAACGCACATTTATTGAGGCATGACGGCATGATCGAACTTCGACATCTCAAGACACTTTCTGCACTGAGGGACTCAGGCAGTCTGGTAGAAGCTGCCGAACGCATTCATCTGACCCAATCAGCACTGTCTCATCAGATTAAAGATCTTGAAGATCGCCTCGATTGCTCTCTGTTTATTCGCAAAACCAAGCCCATCTGTTTTACCAGTGCTGGCCAGCGGATACTGACTCTGGCTGATGATGTGTTACCGATGATTCGCAATGCTGAACGGGATATCGCCCGCCTGGCCGGTGGCGAAGCCGGTCGGTTAAATATCTGTATCGAGTGCCATAGCTGCTTCGACTGGCTCATGCCCACCATCGACCATTTCCGTCAAAACTGGCCTGAAGTAGAGATGGACCTGACCACCGGTTTCAGTTTTCAGCCTCTGCCGGCACTGGCACGCGGCGATATTGATCTGGTCATCACTGCAGATCCGGAGCCTCGTAACGGCATCACCTATATTCCATTGTTCTCTTACGAGTCAGTACTGGCGTTAAGTAAGCAACATCAACTGGTAGCCCGAAAAGTAATTCAACCACAAGATCTCGAGCAGCAAACCCTGATCACCTACCCCGTCGATCCGCAACGTCTGGATGTCTTTAAGCACTTCCTCGATCCTGCCGGTATTGATCCAGGTGAGCTACGGACATCTGAGCTAACTGTCATGATTATGCAGTTAGTTGCCAGCGGCCGAGGCGTATCCGCCATGCCTAACTGGGCGATCCACCAGTATATTGAGCAGGATTACATCACTTCACGTCCACTGGGCGATAAAGGAGTATGGTGCACCCTCTACGCGGCGATTCGAGAAGATCAAAAAGATGCTGATTTTATGGTCGACTTCCTGAATACCGCAAAAGAGATCACCTTCCGCAACCTCAGCGGTATCAAATCCGCCTGATGCAACAACTGGGCAATTCCGCACAGGCAACTACCCTGCTTTACCTGCCGACCCCGCCGCTGGTTAATACAAACAACCCGCTGGACTATGGCGCTCTGTGCGAGCTGAATGGAAACCACTGGCGTAAAATTCTGATCATTCTGGCAAAGCTGCAATGCCCGGATACAGACTGGCGCAACTACCGTGATCAGCTGTTACTGAAACAGCATGAAGCGATCATTTTTAGTGACCAGTTACTTCCGGGAAAGCAACTCCAGATTGTGGCAGGCAAAGCCAGCTGGGGGCGCCTGGGGCTGAATCCGGAGCAATTTTCACCCCTTGAAGAGAGCAATCGACTGTTACGGCAAGGCAACATTATTTTGACACCTTATCCAGATTACCGGCAATTCCCCAATCACCTGATAGACCAGCTCAGACCGATCATCCACGCATCAAATAAAGACTAGCCTTCCCACTCATCCAGCACCTCTTTAGCGGCACGAAACGCTTCCTGTGCCGCAGGAGCACCACAATAGACAATGGAGTGCAGCAGCACTTCCTGGATCTCTTCTACTGTACAGCCATTATTCAGCGCCCCCCGAACATGACCTTTAAGCTCAGCCGGTGCTTTGAGCGCAGCAAGCATCGCAATAGTCACCAGTGATCGGGTACTTCGCGGCAAGCCTTCTCGCTGCCAGGTACTTCCCCAGGCGTGCTCATTAATCCAGTCCTGAACCGGCTGAGTCAGCTCCGTTGTATTTTCAATCGCTTTTTGAACAAAGGCTTCACCCATCACCTCAGTGCGAACCTTTAAACCATTCTGCTTATCTTGCTCAGACATAAAATCCCTCAACACTTTCAAAACTACTGATTAGAAACAACTGCAACTATTGGGATGACATACTACTGATCTCTCAGCAACAGTCCAATAATCCACACTCATCACCCTTCACCCCGTGAAAAGTGTGCTTTTTTTATCCATCAACCCTTACCTGAAAAGAGGATCAGAGCTACACTACTGCCTCTGAATTTTTACTTTTATAGCGGTACTTTACTGATGGACACTTGGTCACCCGACAGCTGGAAAAGCAAACCTATTCTGCAACAACCTGAATATCAGGACTCAGCTGCAGTTCAACAGGTAGAGAACGAACTATCCCAACTCCCCCCACTGGTTTTTGCGGGTGAAGTGCGTTCGCTGCACAAGCAATTAGCCGATGTAGCAGCCGGAGATGCCTTCCTGCTTCAGGGTGGAGACTGTGCTGAAAGCTTTGCTGAGTTCAGTGCGACTAATATTCGGGATACTTTCCAGGTCATGCTACAGATGGCCGTCGTAATGACGTTTGCCGGAAGCTGCCCGGTCGTAAAAGTTGCCCGTATCGCTGGCCAGTACGCCAAACCACGCTCTGCCGGCACAGAAACCGTTAATGGAATAGAGCTACCAAGTTATCGCGGTGATATCATCAACGATATCGCTTTTGACGCATCTGCCCGTCAGCCTGATCCATACCGCCTGATTAAGGCTTACAACCAATCCACATCAACACTAAACCTGATGCGCGCGTTTGCACAGGGTGGTTTTGCTGATCTACACAAAGTCCATCAATGGAACCAGGGCTTTATTAAGAAAAGCCCTCAGGGTGAAAAGTATCAGCACCTGGCCGATCAGATCGATGACACTCTGGCGTTTATGGAAGCCTGCGGCATCCGCAGCAGCAATGTACCCCAGCTGAAAGAAACCTCGGTTTATACCTCTCACGAAGCGCTTCTCCTGAACTATGAGCAAGCACTTACCCGCCAGGATAGCCTGACAAGTCGCTGGTACGATTGCTCTGCGCATATGCTCTGGATCGGTGACCGCACTCGTCAGTTAGATGGTGCGCATATCGAATTCCTGCGCGGTGTTGAAAACCCAATTGGAGTTAAAGTGGGTCCGAGCATGAAGCCGGATGAACTGATTCAACTCATCGATACCCTGAATCCTACAAACATGCCTGGTCGGCTAACGCTGATCAGCCGGATGGGGGCAGACTCTATCACTGAGATGCTACCTCCCCTTGCCCGCCGGGTAAAAGAGGAAGGCCGTAACGTAGTTTGGAGTTCTGACCCGATGCATGGCAATACGATCAAAGCCAGCAGCGGTTATAAAACCCGAAGCGTCGACAGCATACTGAAAGAGATGAAAGGATTCTTTGAAGTTCATCGCGCGGAAGGTACATACGCAGGCGGCGTACATTTCGAAATGACTGGCCAGAACGTTACCGAATGCGTGGGCGGTGCATACCAGATCACTGAAGAGGGATTAGGGGATCGCTACCACACCCACTGCGACCCTCGTCTAAATGGCGATCAAGCTCTGGAACTGGCATTTCTGATTGCGGATACTCTAAAGCAGGCCCGTAAACCGTAATGAACCAGCATGCAGAGCTGAATCAGCTATTAGTAAAGCTGGAAGCCGAGATGCGGGCCTGGTCACTCTGGTCCGCAACGCCACCTTCGGCTTCAGCTCTGCAAAGTACTCAGCCTTTTTGTATCGATACTCTGAGCTTCTGGGAATGGGTACAATGGTTGATGCTGCCACGTTTCAAGCAGATGATTGAGTTAAAGCAGAGATTACCACAGGGGAGTAACATCACCCCAATGGCAGAAGAAGTCATTCTGAATGCCAAGATTAAAAGTGACAAACTGATCGACTACTTTTCAGCACTCGACCAGCTTCTCAGCAAGTCACACTAAGATCGCCATACAGCAACAACCTTACTCGGTAAGCAAGCCGTCCAGAACGATCTGGTTATAACCAACGACACCCAGCACCTCACCCTTATCAAACACCGGCACTGTTGCCAAACCGAAGTTATCAAACAGACGCGCACAGTAACGCACATCCATTTCAGGATCGACACCGATAACCGGCTTGGTCATGATCTCGTAGACGTTCATACGCTCAGGCGCCTTATCTTGTGCCAGTACTTTTTTAGCAATATCCGACAGCAACAAGATTCCGTACTCGTCATTATCATGGCGTTTATTAACCAGTAACGCCGACACTTTCTGTTCTTTATAGATACGGATTGCGTCTTTAATGGTGATCAAGCCATCCACCATTGCGTAATCCTGCGCCATCACATCTTTGACCCGAATCACTTTACGGTCACTCATAACTCTTCCTCGACTAAGTTTGTCAGGGTTTCTATCTGATGGGCAACCCCGACAGCATCTTCGACATCAAGCTGAATAGCGATACCCTGTCCTGGCTTCTCATCAAAATCAGCCACAATAGAAATTGTTTCCAGGATTTTTCGGCTCAAGTGCTCTTCAACAATGAATAACAATACATCCCGCTGACTTTCCAACGATAAACCAAAGAACGTTTTGTTCTTAGTAACCCCTTCACCCCGGGCATTGTTGATGACGGTAGCGCCAGTAGCACCCGCTTCCCGAGCTGCCTTCATCACCTTATCGGTTTTGGAATCTTCAACAAACACTACTAATAGCTTGAAGTGCATATTCCTGTCCTATTCCTCATTAACCATCTCTTCATGTTGCTGCTTGCGTTTAGCACGAGCAGCAACCATTTCAGTAATCTGTGCGTAACCCATTACCGTAATCATCGGGAAAAGGCTGGCGAAAGCGATCAAACCAAAGCCGTCGATCAATGCACTACGCCCGGGTACCGTACTCGCTAACCCCAGACCTAATGCTGCTACCAACGGGACCGTTACCGTCGAGGTGGTTACACCACCCGAGTCATAAGCCAGGGGCACGATAAGTTTGGGAGCAAAAAAGGTCTGTATCACCACAAAAATATAGCCGGTGATAATAAACCAGTGAATAGGATAACCGGTGACGATCCGAAATGTCCCCAGACTAATACCCACAGCAACACCCAGCGCTACCGCAAGACGCAACCCCCAAACACCGATAGCACCGCCAGATACTTCATTGGCCTTTATCGCTACAGCGATCAAAGAGGGTTCTGCAATAGTGGTGCTGGCACCAATAGCAAACGCAAAAATATAAACCCAATAATAGTCAGACCAGTGCAAGACCTCTCCAACCGCCGACATACTGCCTCGGATAAATTCTGGGTCCGTTAGCTGTTGTGCCATCAAGCGGCCTACCGGGAACAATGCTTTTTCCAGCCCCAGTAAAAATAACGCGAGCCCAACAATGACATAAGCGAAACCAAACAACACTTTTTTAAGATGCGGAATCGGCCGCCGAATCACCAAGAGCTGAAAACCAAAGATAATAACGACTATTGGGATTACATCTTTGATCGTGGACAACAAAATAGTGAACAACTGTGACAATGTTTCCATCAGATCACCATCCCATAGGCCATTACAAAGATCATCGGCGTCAAAGAGGCAAAAGCGATCAAACCGAAGCCATCGATCATCGGGTTACGTCCCTCAATGGAAGACGCCAGCCCAACCCCCAAAGCCGTAACCAACGGCACAGTAATCGTTGAGGTAGTCACTCCTCCGGAGTCGTAAGCAATACCGATAATTTCTTGCGGGGCAAAGCCAGTCATAACAACGACCAGAACATATCCGATAGCGATCATATAATGGATCGGCCAGCCTTTAAGGATTCGAATCACACCGATCACAATAGCCAGACCGACCGAAACCGCGACGGTGTATCGCAGGCCTGAGGCATAACTTTTCATCGCCTCCTCCGTTGCATCAATCATTCCACCTTCAGCGGCAACACTCGCGGCCTCAGCCGCCACGGCAATCAACGCCGGTTCAGCCACCGTCGTACCAAAACCCAAAGAGAAGGAGAAGATGAGTAGCCAGAACAAACTACCCTTACGAGCAAATGAATGAGCCAGCACTTCGCCGATAGGGAAGAGCCCCATCTCGAGACCATAAATAAAGAAGGTAAGACCCGCCACCACGCAGAGTAAACCGGTTAATAACCCAAACAGATCGGGAACCGACTGCTGCAGTACCACCACTTGAAAGAAACCAATCACAACCACTATTGGCAAAAGGTCTCTCAAACTCCCTGCCATTGAACGCCCCAGGGCGACAAAAACGTTACTCAAAAGAGCTCCCTTTAACCGATAAATCGTTTCCACTGTCACTACATAACGCTCTTTTACAGCGTATATGCGCATGAACAAGAAACAGCAGAATATTAATTTTTACTGATAGGATAATGATATAAAAAACAGCCCAAAATCTACAGCAATTTCAGTACCAATTTGGGTGCAAAAAGCTATTTCTACACCGAAGCCCCTCTGCAAGTCCAATGGACTGACATCACAAACCTGCTGCCTCAGTTTGCAAATGACATTTCGCATCATGAATAGCGAAAGCAGGCACTGTATCTGCAGTGCCTGCACTGTTAAAATAGCCGCAGTTTTTTTCTATCAGGCACCCCCATGGCACACTTTGAAACACTGACCGATTTTATTCGACAAACTGATGCACAATTCCGCATCTTTGATATGGGCCGCTGCATCAGCAAGCTATCGCCTGACAGTTTTCGTCAGATGGAGATGGGCCATGTTCCCTATCCAAAGCCCTTTCTTCATCAGGCCTGGGTGGCTGTGCTTATGTGGAATCCTAAACGGGCAGAAGAGAACGTCGTATGGTTTCTTAAACTGCCGCTGGATGAACAGGGCTTTCTGGTACAGGCCGCACGGGACGATTTCCTTAACCGCTTACTACAAAACCTGAGCAATAGCATGGGTAAAGCTCCGTTAGACCAGCCCGCTGACGCAACTGAATACCGTGATGCACTGAAGGACAACCCCTTCTCTTTCACCCCTGATCAGGAAAAAATGGCCGCGTTTCACGCGACAGCAACACTGACTACACGACAACCGGCTTCGAGCTTCTACGACACCGCCCGGTCATATTTTCATGGTAAATCTGATCTAAGCGATTGGAATACACTGGGATACCAGGGAATTGCTGATTATGTCATTCGCTGCCAGGGTGAATCAGGGAAAGTGAGCAATGAAGAAAAGCTAGCTTCAATATTCAATCAGCTACCGGACACACCCCTTGAAGCGGCTGCCACTTTTATTGAGCATATCCAGCCCGCCACAGCACTCACACAATCAATACTGCTTAAGTTAAATACCGTCGTGTCTGAGGAACAAGTTTCAGCGAATCAAATCGGCGCATTACTCAGAGCGGTCTCCCAATGCCCTGAGACTGATGAGAAAATCGCAGCCCTGACCGCCGTACTTAACAGTGGTTATGGCACCGAAGCGGAAGTAATTGCTGCTCTAGCCAGCCGCTGCTGGGCAAGTTTGCAATATCCTGAGCTGCTTAAGCTGTTCTTAGAAAAGCTGGCCATCAATCAAACAGGTCAGGAATGCTTTAACCGGGTCATGGCAGACCTGATGTTTATCCCGACGCTAAGAGCGCTGACATTGCAGCAGTTCAGGTCTCCTGAACGTAGCGAAGAACTCAGCCAAGCGATTGGAGGGATGTTTGGGGATGGGTTTCTATAACCAGTACTACTCTTCAAGGCATAAAAAAGCCCCGAATCCGGGGCTTTTTTATGCCTGATAATCATCCGGCAGTTTAATACTCAAGCCCCAGCTTTCAGCCCGTTGCTGGCTGGCCTGACGAAATCGCTCGCGAACCTCCGTTCCGGCAGGTTTGGTCAGATAAAACAGTAGTGTACTGGCCTTTTCAGAACTCAGGTTCTGCTCATCTCCCCAGCGCTGAATAAATTCCACCAGCGTATTATCACTCTTATCTTCTAACGCTACGGGGACTTCTACTGAGAGATCTTCTCCAGCCCGCACCCGGCGACAGATAACCTGATAGTTATAACGAAAATCCGGAAAAATCCTATCTTCACTTTCACTGCGCAGACGAAACCAGCCGGTGGCTTTGCCAGCATGATAAAGCGCCTGATGAGTCCAGTCATGTGCTGTCGGATGATCGGCATAGCGACATACTTCCTCATAAGCAATTCTCGCAGGAGGAAGTCCAAAATCTCCACTTTGCTCATTAAGGATGGTCAGAAATTCAGAGATGGTTGGCATCCACGCCAGGGTTTCTTTGCAACGGTTAATCGCTGACACCATTTCCGCTTCACCATAACCCTGAATACTCAGCGCCCATTCTCGTTTAGCGATACGGATCTCATCCTGAGTTTCAAAACAACTCTTAAATTTATGCCCGTATATCGCCATAAAGCGGGCAAAAATCATATTCACCAGTGTTTTAGTTTCGGTTGTAATTGCCGCAGCTTCGGCTGTGGCATCAGGATTACCAGTCGGTGTCCTTGATGTCCATGATGGCTGCGGTAACCCGCTGGCGCTTTTCCCTATTATCTGGGCGGGCGTTTTCATGGTTTACACCTTTATTAGTACCTTGGTCCGCCCGCTTTTTGCGCGCGTCACGTGTCTGTTTATTAACCCATTCCCGCTTGACCCAAGCAAGGAATTTCTGATCCCAGTTCGACTCTTTACGGTCTTTATCCAGCCAGTAAAGCACGAATTCATCCAGTAAATTATCGGCAAAATCAGCAGGAATACTATGCCGGGGCAACATATCCAACAACGTTTGAGACGGCCGCCAACCCAGAAACATCGTATGCAGTTTCTGATTTTTCTGCTCAATTTCATTCAAGCGGGTTGCGAAATCATTTTCTGAGGTTGTTTCGCAACTAGGCGTTATCTGACGGCTTTTTGACCAGCCAATACTGCCGCCAAACGTTGGTGCCGGGCCTAACTTTCTGGGTTGAGCCTGATGTACCCGGCGACTAATCTCGCTCCGCTCCGGAGGCTGTTCCACAACGGGCAGCTCCTGAACAACAACAGGTTCAATATGCTCAGGCACATGAGTTCCATCCTGAGTATAACCTTGCGAAGCCCCCTTATACTCAGCCGCTGTCTGCTCGCTGATCAGGGTGATTTTTATTGCACCGCCATGCCCAAAAGATGCCTGTATATAACTTTGTGAAACAAGACTATTGGTCACAATTGCCAGCTGATCTTCATCCCAGAAGTTTGCCAGCGACACCCACTCTTCCCGGCTAAGCACAGCGGCCAGATGACCTGACGGATCTGGCAGGCCGTGCAGTTGGATATACTCCTGATACAAGGCCAGAAGAATCGCTTCATCGGAGCCTGCCGTACGTGCCAGCGAAGGATAAAACAGTACGGGTTTTTCCGGAAAGCGGAAGCTCATAGTGATTCCATAATATAAAACGTAAAGGCTAAAGAGAACAAAGCCACCCAGTGGAACCATCAAAACATCTCAAAAGATGCGGCGATGGATCTACGAGGTGGCCCTCATCTCACATTTATTAAGCTAGCTAATCAGCCGTCTTGTGCGAACTGCTCTACCGCACGCAATACATCCCGGCGACTGATCTGGCCGATTAGTTTACCATTTTTTACTACCGGTAAGCGACGTCTGCCATTGTTTATAAACTCCTCTGCCACAGAAATAATATCGGCATCATAAGCAATAGTGTAAACCTCAGGAGACATATAATCGCCAACCCGACCACCCATCTCTTCCTCATGATAAGTCAGTGTCAGAATTGCTTTAAGACAGTCCGCCTCAGATAACAACCCCACCAATTCACCTTCCTGACTAATCACCGGCGCACCGGTAATACGGTATTGCAGCAATAAGTTAATCGCTTCAAACAGATCGGTTTCAGGGGTAAAGGTTATCAGCTTTTCAGCCATATAATCGCTGGCTTTTACAGATCGCAGCATTGAGTATCCTCCAACCGGATATCAGGGTGATTGCAGGCCTGTCGGCCCTGTTTTGTATTATCTTAGCCCAGGAGAGCGATACAAAACACTGTCCAGGATCTATCAATTAGGCGTACAAAGGGATATTAGTTAAATACCACCGTTTTATTTCCATGTACCAATACCCGATCTTCCAGATGCCAGCGTAATCCACGGGACAAAACTGTTTTTTCCACATCCTTACCCAGACGAACCATCTCTTCAGGCTGGTCTCTGTGGCTAACACGCACTACATCCTGATCAATGATCGGTCCGGCATCCAGCTCTTCAGTCACATAATGGCAGGTGGCTCCGATCAGCTTAACCCCTCGCTCATGCGCCTGATGGTATGGCTTTGCACCCGCAAACGAGGGCAAAAAACTATGGTGAATATTGATAATCTTATGACGATAAAGATCACACACGCTACTCGGCAAAATCTGCATATAACGCGCCAGCACCACTGTATCGGCCTGATGTTCAACAATCAGCTGATGCACTTTATCAAAGTGTGGTTGTTTATCTTCTTTATCCACCGGCACATGGTGATAGGGAATACCATGCCATTCGACCATGCTGCGCAGATCATCATGATTAGAGATCACACAAGGGATCTCACAATCCAGCTCACCTTCGTGATAACGATAGAGTAAATCAGCCAGACAATGGGAGTCTTTGCTCGCCATCAGTATGACTTTTTTAGGTTGAGATGAATCAGACAGTTCCCACTGCATATTAAATGACTGGGCGATCGGCGTGAATTGCTCGATCAGCTGCTCACGGCTAAAATTTACCGATGCAGAAACAATCTCAACCCGCATAAAGAACCAACCGTTGGAGCTATCGGAGTGCTGATTGGCATCAGCAATAGAGCCACCGTGACTGGAGATAAAATTACTTACCATTGCGACGATACCCAAGCGATCCGGGCAAGCCAGTACCAGTCTGAATCTGCGTTCCATGATGTCCTTCTTTATCTGTCTGTAAACTGAGAGGCAACATTCTATCAGCTCTCAGGGTTCACGCCACCTGCTTATTCTGAAGACCCAGAATAAGTACCCAGATCATGTACAGGCCCCAACAATCTCTGCTATAACCAATGGTAGCGCTAACATATAAGAACAACTCTCATTAGCGATGGCAGCCAGGCAACCGCCTGAAGAGGGAGCACAGCTGATATGATATCCACCCCTGAACGAGCAACAACGTTGCAGGCACGCAGACTGGGTATAGACACCCGTCAGGAACCTATCATCTACCTTAGAGCCGACAGCCCGGTCTGCCGTTCAGAAGGATTCTCGGCACTATCAAGAGTACTGGTTCACACGGAACACAATAAAATTATCGCCACCCTGAATATTATCACCGGCGAAATGCTACGCCGCGGCCAGATCGGATTCTCTGAATCAGCCTGGCTCAGACTTCACTTAAACACCGATGATAACGTCTGGCTTTCCCACCCACGGCCCGTCCAGTCACTCTCTCATGTGCGCGCTAAAGTTTACGGTCATTCACTGAATAAATCGCAATTTCAGGAGATCATCAACGACATCGTCGATGGACGTTACGCTGACGTTCATATTGCAGCGTTTATTACGGCCTGCGGTGATGACAAACTCAATGATACCGAGATTACGGCACTGACCCAGGCGATGATCGACTCCGGCAGTCGTATTGACTGGGAGGAACCTCTGGTCATTGACAAACATTGTGTCGGCGGACTCCCCGGCAACCGAACCACCCCCATCGTTGTCTCCATTCTGGCCGCCAGCGGTCTGACGATGCCAAAAACATCATCACGGGCGATCACCTCACCCGCTGGCACGGCTGACACCATGGAAACCATGACCGATGTTAGTCTGACACTGGAACAGATGAAGCAAGTCGTCAAACAGGAAGGTGCGTGCCTTGCCTGGGGCGGCTCTGTTCGTCTCAGCCCCTCAGACGACATTCTTATCCAGGTTGAACGGGCATTAGATATTGATAGCGAAGGCCAGCTGATCGCCTCTGTACTATCAAAAAAGATCGCCGCCGGTGCTACCCATGTATTGATCGATATTCCAGTTGGCCCCACAGCTAAAGTTCGCTCTCAGGAAGCCGCCGATAAACTGGCCAATTCCTTCATGACCGTTGGCGAACGGCTTGGCATTAAAATTCAGATTCTCTATACCGACGGCAGCCAGCCCGTCGGTAACGGCATCGGGCCTACCCTTGAAGCGAAAGATGTGATGGCCGTATTACAAAATGACACCGATGCTCCCCAAGACTTGAAACAGAGAGCGCTCACCATGGCTGGGGCGATGTTGGAAATGTCCGGCACCGCAACTCCGGGAACCGGCTCAGATAAAGCCACTAGCATCCTGGAGACAGGACTGGCCTGGGAAAAATTTGCGTCGATCTGTAACGCCCAGGGCGGTATGAAGCAGCCCGGTGAAGCATCTTATCTATACAAACTCATGACCGAAAAAGCCGGCCGTGTTGAATCGATCGACAATCGTCTTCTGGCTCAGGTGGCAAAACTAGCGGGCGCACCGATCGACCTTACCGCAGGCGTCGAGATACACGCCAAGCTCGGCCAACAGGTTCACCCTCAAGACCCGTTACTGACTATCCACGCTGAAAGCTCTGGCGAACTCAACTATGCGGTCGACTTTCTCGAAAGTCATCCGGACATTATCTGCCTGACCTCCGAGGTAACTGACACATGAAAACCATCCTGATCAACCTGGAATCTGATCCTGTACTGGAAGCTCAGCTGTGCGATGAGCTCGACGCCCGCCGGGGCGAACTGGAGCTGCGTCGTTTTCCAGACCAGGAGACTTACCTTCGGGTTATAACCGAATGTAAAGACCACAATGTCGTCATTCTGTGTAACCTTTATCAACCAGACAACAAAATACTCAGACTGCTACTGCTGGCCACAACCCTCAGAGAGATGGGGGCACAAAAAATCGGCCTGATCACCCCCTACCTGGCTTATATGCGCCAGGATAAGCAGTTTCATGATGGCGAGTCTGTGAGTTCACGCCCATTTGCCAAACTCATTTCTGAACACCTTGATTTTTTAGTTACCGTAGACCCACATCTACACCGCTACAAAACTCTGGATGAAATCTATAATATTCCTTCCAAAGTTGTGCATGCCGCACCATTAATTGCCGACTGGATCAAAGATCATATACAGAATCCGTTATTAATTGGCCCCGATAGTGAAAGCGAACAGTGGGTTTCTGAGGTAGCTAAGCTAGCCGACGCTCCCTTCCAGGTACTCAACAAAACGCGACTCGGTGACTATGACGTTGAGGTCACACTGCCTGAGGTCGAACGCTGGCTCAACCATACGCCGGTCTTAGTCGATGATATTATTTCCAGCGGACGCACCATGATGGAGACGGTCATCCACCTTAAAGAAGCGGGCATGCCTAAAGCCACCTGTATTGCGGTACATGGCATCTTTGCAGGTGATGCTTATCAACAACTTGAATCGATTGCGAATGTGGCCACCAGCCGCTGTATTGTGCACCCAAGCAGTGTGATTGAGATAGCCCCTGCAATCGCGGTAGCGACCCAAAAACTTCTGAAGGAATGAGTCACACAACGATCTCCCAGAGAGAACTACAGCTCTACCCACTCTTCATCAATCAGGAAGAGGCAGACCGCCTCTTCCTGACATTGGTACAGCAGCTTAACTGGCGGCAAGATCAGATAAAAATGTTTGGCAAGTGCGTCAACATTCCCCGCCTCCAGTGCTTTCAGGGTGATCCAGGCATTAAGTACCATTATTCGGGGCTAAGCCTGAAAAGTGCGCCCTGGCACCCTTTAATTAAAACGATAAAACAGCGCATAGAAGTGCTCAGCGGACATCGTTTCAACTCGGTCCTGATCAACTACTATCGAAATGGTCAGGACAGCATGGGCTGGCACAGTGACGATGAGCCCGAACTCGGTAAAAATCCAGTCATCGCCTCATTGAGCCTGGGGCAGCAACGCCGTTTTCTCTTCCGTCACCGGTTTGATAAAACGATTTCCCCACAGGAATACTTGCTCAACAGTGGCTCCCTGCTGATAATGGCGGGGCAATTACAACATAACTGGCAACACAGCGTGCCCAAAACCCGCCGGCCATCAGAGGGACGAATCAATCTGACCTTCCGATGGACCTACACCACCGATACAGAGATGGAATAATCGATGAACGCCGTTATAGACCTGTTGAACAGCCACCGTTCAATCCGTAAATTTACTGACCAGCCGATCACTCAGGAGATTATCAACACTCTGGTTCAAGCCGGTCAGTCAGCCGCGACTTCTAGCTTTATTCAGGCATGTACCGTTGTTCAGGTGAATGATCAGAGCAAACGTGAACAACTGGTTGAATGCTCCGGTGGACAAGCCTACGTTGGCGAAGCCCCTGTATTTCTTGTACTTTGTGCTGATATGCAGCGTAACAAACTAGCCTGCGAAATGAATGATGCTGCGATTAATTCAGGCTTTACGGAACAGTTCATTACCGCCACCGTTGATGTCGGCCTGTTTGCTCAGAACCTTACCGTCGCCGCAGAGTCCCTCGGATTAGGCGCGGTCTATATTGGCGGCATCCGTAACCAGATCGCCCGGGTATCAGAACTACTCGACCTGCCTGAACTGGTTTATCCTGTGTTTGGGCTTTGCCTGGGCTATCCAGACCAGAATCCGGAAGTTAAACCCCGCCTGCCGGTCGACGTTGTTCTTAAACAAGACAGCTATAACGACAGCAGCGATCAGGCAACCATCACCGAATATGACAAGTTAGTCAGTGACTACTATCGCACCCGCACTGGCGGCAATAAAGAGATGACCTGGAGCGAACAGATGTCCGGCATGCTGGTAAAAGAAGCGCGACCACATATGTTGCCGTTTTTGAAAGATAAAGGTTTTTTATTGAAGTAAGGTTTTCTGGAAAATCTTAATTCTGAAGCGGCCAGAGGCTAACGCACAGCTACGCAGTTTAGAAAAATCAGGGCATCTGATGTCCGCTTGTAGCTGTAGACTAACCATTCCTGCAATCAAACCAATCACGCCACCCCATTGATTTATCACTATAATCCAGACACAAAAAAGCTCCTATCATTTCTGATAGGAGCTTTTTAAAAGCAGCGTAAATTAAGCAGCTGTTTTTGCAGGCGCTTTAGCAGCAGGTACTACAGAAGCAGTGCTTTCAGTCAGGATAGCCTGAACTTCAGCAAAGTAAGCCTTGGTGCTTTCTGCAGATGCCTGAGCTTCAGCTTTAAGCGCTTCAAGGTTCGCCTTAGCCTCTTCAGACTTCAGGGAAACAAAAGAAGTTAGCGCTTCAACGTCTTTGATTGCTGACAGGGCTTGAAAATCAGCCTGTGCCTGAGCAATCTGCTTCTCAGCAGCAGCTTTCTGAAGCTCTAATGCCTTAGTAAAGGTTGCTGTGTTTAGCTCGATCAGTTTTTGAACTGGAGCACCAAAAGCAGAGAAGTCAGCAGCAGGAATGTTGTTAAACATGATTTATACCCATATAGGAATGTAAGAATTTAATTGATAGGGTGATGGTATAGCGCTTTATGCTGCAGTGCAACAATTCATATTTATTAATTACTAATTTTCCTATTTAACCCTTCCCGCTCTACGAGCGACAGTCTTCTATCATTGCGTCAACAAAGCAACTAACGCAATCTCATTTTCCTCATCATACTATCTGAACTTGACAGCCTCTGAATAACAAGAACAGCACCACTGTTATACTGTTTTTGCCTAATAACTTTAAAACGACATCCTCTCCTTATATGATGCGGCAAAGCATATATTGAGACCCTTTTTCATGAACAAAAGTCTACTGACTAACCTGGCGGCGCTTATCGCAGTGATCGCCGGTATCGTTGTTAATAATGACATAGTACTCACCATCGGTTTATTTGCACTGTCTGGTGCTCTGACCAACTGGTTAGCGGTGTATATGTTATTTGAGAAAGTACCGGGACTTTACGGCTCAGGTGTTATTCCGGCCCGATTTGAGGATTTCAAACTCGGCATTAAAGCGTTAATGATGGAGCAGTTCTTTACTAAGGATAATATCGAACGCTTCCTGAGTGCAGAAAATGGGACACAACCAGATTTGCATCTGGCGCCCGTCATTGAAAAAGTAGACTTCTCACCTACCTTTGACTCACTGATAGAAGTCATTCAAGACTCCTCATTCGGTGGTATGTTAGCTATGGTCGGTGGCACTCAGGCTCTGGAACCGATGCGTGAACCCTTTGTGGATAAGATCAAATCCTCCATTGAAGAGATGACCCGGGATGAGCACTTCATCGCTATGCTTCGCGATGAACTGGAAAGCCCAGACGTCATGGAAGAGATGCAAGCCAAAGTGGAAACTATTGTAGAGCAGCGTATTAGTGAACTAACACCTCAGCTGGTGAAAGAGATCGTACAACGAATGATACGTGAACACCTTGGCTGGCTGGTCGTCTGGGGCGGTGTTTTCGGCGGACTGATCGGTTTCGTCGCGGCAATATTACGTCTGTAATGCAGAGTTAACAGACTGTCACTGTTTAACAGCGACAGTCTGAGCACAACTGATCTGATAGTTACAAACCCCGACAAAGTGCCAGAACGGCATACCTGACAGCATTGCGCTCTGGTCATTCATCACTCTACAAACCAACCCCCTCATCAGAGTTCCCGTCCAAGAGAAAATTATCTGACATAAAGGTTAATCCTGAATCATAAACTCTTCTAACTTTAACTCTTCAGCAGGTACAGGCTTACCAAACAGGTAACCCTGATAGATATGACACCCAAACTCATGAAGCCGTTGTCTTTGCGCTTCAGTTTCGACACCTTCTGCGATGACCTTAAGACTCATGCTTTGGGCCAAAGCAATAATTGTCTGTGCGATAGCCGTATCGTTTGGGTCAGTGAGTAGGTCACGGACAAAGGTCTGATCAATTTTCAGATAGTTAAGTGGCAATTTCTTTAGATAACTCAGAGAGGAGTATCCGGTACCAAAGTCGTCGAGTGCGAAGCCTATGCCTTGTGCACCCAGCTGCCACATCTTATTAGCAACATCATCAATATTGTTAGATAAAACGCTCTCCGTCAGCTCTAGATTCAAACTGCCAGGCTTGACACCGGTTTTCTCAAGGATCTCTATTACAGCCGCTACAAAGTCTGGATGCTGATATTGGCGGGCACTGACATTCACAGCAACGGTTAAAGCGCCAAAACCAGCATCTTCCCATCGTTTCAGCTGTTGGCAAGCTTCTTCCAGAACCCATAGACCGATAGATAGAATCTGCCCCGTCTCTTCAGCCACAGATATAAAATCCAGTGGTGAGACCATACCGCGCTCCGGATGATTCCAGCGTATCAACGCTTCAGATCCAATCACAGCACCATCAGAATCCACCTGCGGTTGGTAGTAAAGCTGAAATTGCTTATTCTCAATCGCCAGATGCAGATCAGTCTCAAGTTGAGCTCGCCGGCTCGCCGCTTCCTGCATTTTCGGATTAAAGAAACGAATCGTATTTCTACCTGCGGCCTTTGCCTGATACATAGCCAGGTCAGCCTGCTGTAAAAGCTGATCAATGCCAACCTTATTATTATCAGAAAACACTGTAACGCCAATACTCAGAGTACTGTGGTGATTGAAACCTGAAAAAGTGTAATATTGATTTTGCGCTTCAAGTATTTTTTCACTCAGATTACTAATCTGGCTCATCGCAACCTCTGAATTAACGTCCAGATCTGTCAGCATGATAATAAACTCATCGCCGCCGAACCGGGCGACTGTATCGGTTTTTCGAACAAGGCAGGTTAACTGTTCGGCAACTTTCTGTAACAGAATATCACCCTGATGATGGCCTACGGTGTCGTTCAGCGTCTTAAAATTATCTAGATCAATAAATAACAGAGCACCTTCTCTGCCATAGCGCTGTGAAGCCATTACTGCCTGTTCAAGACGTTCTGTGAGCATTCTCCGGTTTGGTAGCTTCGTTAAAGAGTCGTAATAAGCCAGCTGCCGAATATGCTTTTCTGATGCTTTACGTTCGCTGATATCGGTGAGCGCCCTAACATAGTGAGTGATAGTCCCATGATCATCTGTAACGGTTGTAATCATTAACCACTCAGGGAAAATTTCACCGTTTTTACGTTTACAACAGATCTCTCCCTGCCACTGACCCCGATTGCGTACTTCTTGCCTGATCTGATCATAAAACGCTTGAGGGTGCTCGCCTGAACGAAGAATCTTAGGTGTTTTACCAATTACGTCTACCGGGTTGTAGCCGGTAATATCCGTAAATGCCTGGTTTACGCTGAGAATTACGTTATCAGCATTAGTAATACACATCCCTTCCTGGGTTTCAAAAGCCACACCAGCAACCCTGAGTTGATCTTCATTTTGACGTCTGATAACGATCTCATTGCTCATCTGCTCAATGTTACTTTCAATGGTGTCTGCCATTGCATTAAACGAAGCGGTAAGGCGCCCCATCTCATCCCGGCTATGAATTGGCAATCGATGATTCATATCTCCATTATGAAATCTTTGGATGCCGTCATTTATAGCGGTGATCCGACGGGTCAATGAGTTAGCCATCCAGATCGCTATAGCGATAACAATAATAATGAGTATTACCGTTGAGATAGCCAGCTCAAGTGTTGAAACGCTAAGCCGGTGTTGAATCGAAGAGATGAGCGCGTCACGCTGTTTCTGATAATCAATTATCTTAGAGGTAATAATATTTGAAATACGGCTACCTGATTCAACCGCCGCAAGATGAAACTCATCCACATTGGCACCAATAGTAACAAAACCAAATCCTTTTCTGCTCTGACCATAACGGCCGGTATAATAGGGAATAGTGGCTGCAGTGGTAAGTTTCCAAAGCCCACTGAAATAGATAACAAACGACCCAGAACCACCATCTCGAGTCAGTTGATCCCAGCCCTGACATTGAGGGGAGAAGTTCAAATAACGACAATCCAGGGCTATAGTGCCCTGACGAATCAGTTCTTTCGCTGGCTTTTTATTCAAAGAAGGCTGGTCAAAATAAGGGATCCCAGCGAGGAATTCATGAGAGGGCAACTTCGACTGCTGCCACGCCTGATACAGTTCACTGTCCATCCAGGGCGTTTCAGGCAATCCTGTTTCATGATGATAACCATGAATAAAATAATCTCTGGGGTGGGAAATAGAACGATTCTTGTGATCCCACATGAAAGCGTAATTACCCTCTATCGAGTCCGCTATCTGAGTGTAACGTTGTTCTGTAGGCGTGATTCGGTCAGTAAACTGACGTATATGATCGTGATTCAAAGCCAGAGTAACATAACCAACTATTTTTCCATCTTTCAGCAATGGTGTAGCCCATCGAACAATACCCTGAAAGCGTTTCCCCATTGGATTTTCTGTACCTGCATATGCAGATTCTTCCGGCTTAAAATCAAGACCAGCTTTGGATACGCTTTCGGGAATATAGGGCCCTATGACTGAGCTTTTAACATATTCTCCAATAACTTCAGAAACATAGATTTCACCCGCTTGCAGTGATTGCAACTCTGACCAGTAAGTTTCTGCTTTCGCGAAAGTCTGCAAGCGTTGAGAAGTATCAATCAAGGATTTTTTATCGCCATCATCACTAGAAACTTTGAGTATCTCCACGCCATCCAGGCCGATCAGCGTTATTTCCTGATACAAACGAACCGATTGTTTTTGCCCAAAAAACTCTTCCTCTCGCTGATGAAACTGCTTAGCATTGTCTTTAAGTTCTGCTTTTACGTTTGGCGACTCTGAAAAGCGTTTATCTTCGACCGCAAGCCAGTGGCTTTGATCTGGGGATAATGCCCACTCACCATGCTGATATAAATCTCGCGTTCTATTATTGAAAAAGTGTCTGAAGTTTTGCTCTGTGGGTTCAAGCAACGCGACCAGACGGATGTCCTGATCCCTTTCATAGAGGAACTTGGCAACCGCTTGCGCCGTATCCGTGGTGAGTCGCTCGATCGCTTCTCTTGAACGACTATCCAGCGCTTTTGTGCTGTCATCAATGACAATATTGCCAACATTCTGGATTGTTTCGAACATTCCATCAGTCATTTCAGCAGAACGATCAGTAACTTTTTTCCCCAGTTCGGTCGCCGCATTCCAGGCAAAAAAAGCCAGACAGATTAATGGAATTACCTTTATGAGGACAAAAATACTTATCAGCTTTCCGCGAGTGCTTTCAATATATTTCATTGCCAAGCGAAGATCCCTTTCTTCTACACTAAGATTGATACCACTCTAGTGCATCATTGAAAGACCTGCGTGGTACTTATTTACCAATTTGGTGAGTCACACAAAAACGCTAAAACCCGGATTCACCACCTTTCAGACACACAAAAAGCGCCTAATAGCGCTTTGTCTTCATCTTTAAGTAAATTGCTCCACTACATTTAACAAGCCTCACAGCCACGATTGAGAGGCCAGAATTGATAACTGAGCAAAAACGACTTCAGAGTTTAGTGGACCATTCATCAATCCATTCCGCTGCAGCTTCGTCCGGATCTGGTGTTTCACAACTATCGATAAACAGCGCCTGCCCCACCGGCTTAGCGCCAAGATCATACATCAGCTCATTCATCTGTTTGCCGCCTTCGGCAAAAGATTCATATGAGCTATCACCTAGTGCAATAAGGCCAAATCTAACCTTTGTAAAATCGGGAGAACGATCTTTCAACTGACAGTACAGCGGCATCAGATTGGCGGGGATTTCACCCTGCCCGATTGTTGCAGTGCAGATTAACAACACATCAGGCTGAGCGATCACTTGCTCATAGGCTGGCTCACTCAACAGCACTGCCTTATGACCTAAGTTATTTAACTGTTCGGTGCAGTCATCTGCTATCTGACCGGCATTGCCATAGGTTGAGCCCACTAATACTTGTATATCCGCCATCAATCCACCTTCTGTTGCTTTAAAACCAGCCTCCCCTTGAAGCAAGCCATATAATAAAGAAAATACCCAGCCAGTTGAACGTCATTTTTATCTATTCATCATTTACCCGACTGTTTTTGTCAACTATCTTATATATGACCATTCAGAAAGAAAACAAGGGGAATAAGACAATGCCTAACAACCATGTCAGCCACCTTCTGAACAAGTTAGAGGAGCACTCCACCGAGCAAACCCAACTTGTCGACTGTAACTTTTCTATCAGCAAAGAGGACCAGATCAAAGTAGAGGCAATGGCAGAGCTGTTTCAGCTGCCCGCCGACAAGCTGGTTGCCGACCTGCTCCATACCGTCCTGCTGGAAATGGAAGAGAAAATGCCTTATCGGGCAGGCTCCAACGTCATCCGCGTTGAAGAAGGGGATCCGATCTACGAAGATGTCGGTCCAATGCCGCGCTATATGGCAATCAAGAACCGTCTGAATAAATCGACTAAATGCGCTTAAAAAAACAGCAAAGCCAAATACTCTGCTGTTTAAACAGCATGGGGGCTTACACCCCCTTACTGAATAGTACCCAGCCTGAAACTTAAAGTGTCTTCAGGTAAGCAATCAGATAATCCTGCTCAGCAACGTCAGAAATTGCTACGTGGCGCATCCGCGTGCCGGGAACCAGTTTGGCATTGTCAGCAACCCATTGGCGCAGATTGTCTTCCGTCCAGGTAATACCTGATTTTTGCAGCGCTTCAGAATAGGCAAAACGCGGCAGGGCTGCAGCTTCACGACCGACTACGCCCGTCAGACTTGGGCCAAAGGCATTTTTACTGCTATCCGCTGTATGACAGGCCTGGCAGCGTTTAAACACTTCTGCTCCAGCCGCAACCATTGCAGCTTCTTCCGCCTGTACAGGCGAAGCCATCACTCCGGCCAGTGCGGCCACAGACAGCAACTTAACCATTACTTTATTCATTTTCAGATACTCTCATCGTAATTTATACGGGTCTGAGAAGTATACTTTCTGACAGACTCCGAGAACTTACTACTTGAGTACCCTTTTACAGCAACCGATGACCTACATCAGTAGGACATATACGCAAAAACGCGGCATACGCCGCGTTTTAAAAGCCTGACTCTATGCTGTGATTACACCTGTTCGGCGATAATCTTCTTCCACTGAGCAGGGCCGGTGTTATGAACGGAAACACCGTTCGTGTCTACGGCAACAGTAACCGGCATATCCTTCACTTCAAACTCGTAGATCGCTTCCATCCCCATTTCAGGAAAGGCCAGTACTTCAGCATTCGTAATTGCCTTAGATACCAGGTATGCAGCACCACCCACCGCCATCAGATACACCGCTTTATTATCACGAATAGCATCAATCGCAACCGGTCCACGTTCAGATTTACCGATCATTCCCAGCAAACCAGTGCTTTCGATTACCTGACGAGTGAATTTATCCATCCGGGTAGCCGTCGTTGGACCAGCAGGCCCAACAACTTCCTCACGTACCGGGTCAACCGGACCCACGTAATAGATAAAGCGCCCTTTCAGATCAACCGGCAGATCTTCACCGTTGTTAAGCATCTCGACCATGCGCTTATGCGCAGCATCACGACCGGTGAGCATCTTACCGTTCAGCAAGACAGTTTCACCTGGCTCCCAGCTCAACACATCTTCAGGCGTCACGGTATTCAAATCGACACGACGGGTATTAGAACCCACTTCGAATGTCACTTCCGGCCACTCATCCAGGCTCGGCGGGGTCAATACAGCCGGACCGTTACCGTTCAGCTTGAAGTGAGTATGGCGGGTTGCCGCACAGTTAGGGATCATACATACCGGCAGTGAAGCTGCGTGGGTAGGATAATCCATAATTTTGATATCCAGTACAGTCGTCAGACCACCCAGACCCTGCGCACCTATACCCAGAGCGTTGACTGCATCCATGATTTCGATACGCAGTTCTTCAACGCGATTCTGTGGTCCACGCTCACGCAGCTCATGGATATCAATCGGGTCCATCAGGGACTCTTTCGCCATGACAGCAGCTTTTTCAGCGGTACCACCAATACCTATGCCCAACATACCCGGTGGACACCAGCCTGCACCCATTGTAGGAACAGTCTTCACTATCCAATCAACAATACTGTCAGATGGGTTCAACATCGCCATCTTAGATTTGTTTTCTGAGCCGCCGCCTTTCGCCGCAACATGTACTTCTACTTCATCACCTTCAACGATCTCGTAGTGAATCACCGCTGGAGTATTATCTTTAGTGTTCTGACGCTTACCGGCAGGATCAGCCAATATAGAAGCACGCAACACATTGTCGGGATGAGTGTAAGCCTGACGCACACCTTCGTTGACCATATCGGTCACGCTCATTTTGGCATCCCAGACAACATTCATACCGACTTTCAGGAAAACGGTAACGATACCCGTATCCTGACAGATAGGACGTTTACCTTCGGCACACATACGGGAATTAATCAGGATTTGCGCCATAGCGTCTTTAGCCGCTGGGTTCTCCTCCTTCTGATAGGCTTCGTGCACACCCTGGATAAAGTCGATCGGGTGGTAATAGGAGATGAACTGCAGCGAGTCGGCAATGCTGCTGATGAAATCGTCTTGGCGAATTACGCTCATGATTGGCTCCGCGGTATCAGGCTAGAATGTAAGTAAGACCGGTCAAAAGAGGACTATCGATGTAGTCCTTAAGTTCTGCGCAATATTATACACTAATTTAATCATCGGACGTTGCCCGGCCTTAGTATTAAACAGAGCCTATTCAGCAGGTTATCAATAGGATGCTTTTTATAAACTCAAACAATACAACAGGCCAAACACCATAAAGAACCGACCACTGGCCGGAGGCAAAGATATCCTTCCTGCTTCGGTTAACTGTTGTTTATAAAGCCAGTAGATAAGCGGTAAACTTCCCAGCCACCATAATCCGGGAATAACCTCTGTAACCCAAAGTATCAACGATATACCCGCGACCAGCAGCAACAGCGTGACATACAAACCTTTCGCCGCATTCAGTCCTATCCGCACCGTCAGGGTTCGAATACCCGCGGCAGAATCACTCCTTACATCCCTGATCTCATTGGCCAGAAGTAATAACGAACTAACCAGACTCACCGGGATCGACCGATAGAAGACTGACCAGCTAAGTTCTCCTGCCAGTATAAAATAACTACCACAGACCATCAGCACGCCCATCAGCCAGAACACTAACACCACGGCTAAGCCTCGCCGCTTAAAGTTGACCGGCTCAACGGTATAGCCCAATCCACCAAGCAGCCCGATCGACAACAGTATAAGTAACTCGAGCCCGGTAACACTCAGAAGACTAACGCCTATCGCCGACGCCAACAGAAAGCACACTAACCCTAGTCTGAAATTACGAATGACCTGCTGACGGGCATTGTGATTTTTCAATTGTTTCAAATCAGCGTGGTCATTAATCAGGTTCACTCCCGCTTGAAGCACCAAAGCACCCAACAGAATCAGGAAAGCCACCGAGTAATTAAACGCAGGCAATCCAGCAGCACTAACGATACCGACCAGACAGGTGATCAGTGCCACTGAAAAAGAGAATGGGCGCAAGGCCCGCCCCAGCGAATACTTATCCTGTTTCATCAATTCCCGTGATATCCCTTACATGAGCAGACATAAAAAAAGGTATCAGCAGATACCTTTTTACACTTAACAATCCTTAACTTTCGCTTTCATAGGCCGGCGCATTGGGCAAGTCACGCATCAACAACGCAAACTCCAGATCAGCATCGACATCCAGTGCTATACGTACTTTATGACCCGAACCCGGCGCGCAATCTCTTGCCTCACCCTGCAAGTTTTCCATCTGTTCAAGCTTAAACTTCTGATTACCTGTTGGCGTCATTAATTCCAGAGTATCACCCACCATAAAGCGGTTCTTCACTTCGAAATCGATAGTCCCCTTCTGTTGATCACGGCCGATCACTTCACCGACAAACTGCTGGTGAACGCCCACAGAATTACCCGTTTCGTAGTTCTGATATTCATCATGAACATGACGACGATAAAAGCCTTCGGTATACCCCCGGTTAGCGAGATTCTCCAGATTATCCATCAGACTCATATCGAAGGGACGCCCCGCTGCAGCATCGTCAATCGCCTTACGATACGCCTGAGTCGCCCGGGCAACGTAATAATGAGACTTAGTACGTCCTTCAATCTTTAACGAATGAATGCCCATATCGGTCAAACGCTGCACATGCTGAATCGCGCGCAGGTCTTTAGAGTTCATAATATAGGTGCCGTGCTCATCCTCAAACGCAGGCATATACTCACCCGGACGGGTCTCTTCCTGAAGCAGATAGGTCTTATCAGTAGGCTCACCCTCACCCAGTGCAGGCTGAACCGACGCTTCATTCGGATCAAAGTTCTGCACCGGAATCAGATCACCATTATCATCCTGCTTTGCCTCATGAGCGTCATACTTCCAGCGACATGAATTAGTACAAGTGCCTTGATTAGGGTCTCGGTGATTAATATAACCGGACAGCAGGCAACGACCTGAATAAGCGATACAAAGAGAGCCATGGACAAATACTTCCAGCTCCATCTCCGGGCACTTTTCACGCATCTCTGCGATCTCATCCAGAGACAGCTCTCGCGACATAATTATGCGTTCAATACCCGCCTGATGCCAAAACTTAACACTGGCCCAGTTCATGGTATTACTCTGCACTGACAGATGGATAGGAATATCCGGCCAGTTTTCTTTCACCATCAGAATCAAACCAGGGTCTGACATAATCAGCGCATCAGGCCCCATTTCAACGACAGGACGCAAATCATCAATATAGGTCTTCAGTTTATTGTTATGCGGCATGATATTACTGGCCACATAGAACTTTTTGCCCTGTGCGTGGGCGATATTAATCCCCTCTTGCAGGTTATCCAGGTTGAAGTCGTTATTACGTACCCGCAGGCTGTAACGTGGCTGACCGGCATATACGGCATCAGCCCCATAAGCAAAAGCGTATTTCATATTGCGCAGCGTACCCGCTGGCGAAAGTAGTTCTGGTTTAAACATTATTCACAACGTAGAAAAGTTAAGGACTGGCTCAAGCCATATCCTGTAGGGATATTTCGAACAACGGTGTATAAATTGAACCGCGTTCGCCAGGTTTACTCTGGAACAAAATAACCGAATCAGCCAGGCTGAAGAGATCAAGTTCCGGCCAGTCCTGTGGCGGTATAAATCGATTTTTAGCAGGCAAACGCCCCAGTGTGATATGCGGTTTAAAGTGTTCCTCTTCAAACTCAATACCCGCTTCTAAGGCGATCTCCATCATCAAACGATTGAGGCGACTCAGCGCTTCATCTTGCGGACTCAGCGCAGCAACCACCGCCAGCTGTTTACTGATCGGATAATAATCGGCCGTATTCACATGAACCTGAAACGAGTTAACATCCGCCAACTTAGCCCGGGCGATCGCTTCCAGTCGATCAATCTGCCCCAAAGAGACATCACCAAGGAAGCAGAGTGTCAGGTGGTAGGACTCAGAATCAACCCAATTGACTTCCACATGCTTATCATACTGACACAAGTTATCAGCATGGTCTGCCAGCCAGCGAGCAACAGCATCCGGCAGAGCCAGCGCAAAGAATGCACGTATTTCCATTAAAGCATCGTCTTCCTAATCAAAAAGACCCACTATTTTGCCCGTCCCGGGAGTGGATCGCAATCACTAAACTGTATAAAAAACACTCACTATCAGACAGAAGCCTGCGAGCGAACTTTTTTCTGCACCGGCAAGGTTAAAATTCGGCTCAACCAACTGTTGATCGCCGGGTATGCCTTCAAATCAAATCCTGCCACTTTTGGCCAGGAGAGAACGGCTGCACCATGGAAATCCGCTACAGTAAGCTTATCTGCAACCAGATACTCTTTGCCCTGCAGATGGCTCTCAAGCACTGGTAAAAAGCGCGCCAGTATTTGAGCCTGATGATCGATAACCGCCTGATCAGGTTCTCCCTGAGCATATTTAATTGCCAGCAACATCTCCAGTGCCGGCACCTCGATCTGATTACTGATAAACAGACTCCAGCGATACAGATCTGCTTCTTTCTCAAGAGTATCGACCCAAAGCTCACCATTCCCGTATTTACGGGCCAGATAGAACAAGATCGCCTGACTCTCCCATAACACCAAATCACCATCAACCAGCGAAGGGAGTTTTCCCGTGGGGTTTATAGCCCGGTATTCATCACTTTGCGTCGCTTCACTGCGCGGCTGCATCGGGATATTTTCATACTCCAGCCCCAACGTTTCAAGAACGCACATCACCATGCTGGCTCTGGAATAAACACCACCATAAACTTTAATCATTGAACTATCCTTTTCCACTGACGTACCATCAACGTTAGATCTGCTCTATTTTTAATTGCAGGTTATTCAGTTTCTGTCTGATTTGCAGCAGCTCTTTATTCAGCAGTAACCGGGAGCCATCGATCGCTTTAACCGCCTGTTCATTCACCCTCACCCGACGCTCAAGACCGGCAGCTGAACCCTGATTGGTTTTCATCGACTTCATCTCTTCCGCCAGGAAAGCCAGCTTTTTACTCAAATCACTTTGTGCGGATTCAATCGATTCTGACAACACCTGGAACTCAGTACCCAATGCCGCAATACTCTGCTTAACCGCAGCCACCTGTTTAACGGCACCCTGCCCTTTCGCTTCAGCTGTTTTAATCTGCTTACCTAACATAGCCAGATCAGCTTTCAGACTTTTGAGTGTTTTTGCCTGCGCGCTCACCAGGGCGGTGCTTGCTGCCAGCTGTTTCTCTAACTCGGCAATTTTAGGGGCATTACGCTGATGCGCCACTACCCATAACTTGGCAATTTCAGAATTCAGTTTGGCCGTTTCTGAGTCCAGCTTACTGAATTTCTGCTGTGTCGTTGATGCCTGTTTTTGCACCTGACTCTGCAGAGTCTCACCAGACTGGGCTGCACTGCTCTCAGCAACCTGTAACAATTGCTGTAACTCAAGCACTTTTTCATCTATGCCCTGACGCTCTGATTCAAGAGTCAACAGTTGCTGATGTTGCAGAAAGTTCCAATACGCTAAACCGCCCACAGAGGCCGCCAGTAACAAAATAATAAAAAAACTCAGGCCGTTACCACCGGAACCACTCTTCTGGATAGAATCTGGCTGCTGATGATTACCATCACTCTGAGACTGCCCACCCTTCGGGGGTTCAGACTTAGATTCAGACGCATTAACAGAAGTTTTTATTTCAGGCTCCCGTTCAGCCGGTCCAAAACTGGGCAGGTCCAGATCTTTATCCTGATCACGCATATCACTCACTCAAATTGTGGGTTTGATTCAGAACAGTCGATTTTACACTATTCAGTCTTTTTTTGGCCAAAAGAAAAGCCCCGTGCAGAACACGGGGCTTTTCAAATGGCTAAGGCGTAGTAAGCCGGTATTACATCATACCGCCCATACCGCCCATACCACCCATACCACCCATATCAGGCATGCCTGGAGCACCACCTTCAGAAGGTACATCAGCAACCATCGCTTCAGTGGTAATCATCAAGCCAGCTACAGAAGCAGCCGCCTGCAGAGCAGAACGTGTCACTTTCGCAGGATCAAGAATACCCATTTCGATCATGTCGCCGTACTCGCCAGTGGCAGCATTGTAACCAAAGTTACCTTCACCCTTCTCACGGATGTTAGAAACGATGACAGAACCTTCTTCACCTGCGTTACCAACGATCTGACGCAGTGGCGCTTCAAGCGCACGGAATGCCAGTTCAACACCAACACTCTGATCATGGTTGTCGCCTTTCAGCACGCCCACATTATCCAGTGCACGGATCAGTGCAACACCACCGCCAGGAACAACACCCTCTTCAACAGCAGCACGGGTAGCGTGCAGTGCGTCTTCAACACGGGCCTTCTTCTCTTTCATCTCAACTTCAGTCGCAGCGCCTACCTTGATAACCGCAACACCGCCGGCCAGCTTAGCAACTCGTTCCTGCAACTTCTCACGATCGTAATCGGAGGTAGTCTCTTCCATCTGCGCACGAATCTGAGAAACACGCGCCTCAATAGCAACCGCCTCACCTACACCATCGACAACAGTTGTGTTCTCTTTAGTGATAGTCACACGCTTCGCCTGACCCAGCTGTTCCAGGGTAGCTGTTTCCAGACTCAGACCCACTTCCTCAGAGATAACAGTACCGGCAGTCAGAATCGCCAGATCTTCCAGCATCGCCTTACGACGATCGCCAAAACCAGGCGCCTTAACTGCTGCTACCTTAACAATACCGCGCATGTTGTTAACAACCAGAGTTGCCAGCGCTTCACCTTCAACATCTTCTGCAATGATCAACAGTGGACGAGAGGTTTTAGCAACCTGCTCCAGAATAGGCAGTAAATCACGGATGTTAGAAATTTTCTTATCAACGATCAGCATCAGCGGGCTTTCCAGCTCAACGCTCATGCTATCCTGGTTGTTGATGAAGTAAGGAGACAGGTAGCCACGATCGAACTGCATACCTTCTACAACGTCCAGTTCGTTTTCCAGACCTGAACCTTCTTCAACAGTGATAACACCCTCTTTACCAACTTTGTCCATCGCTTCAGCGATGATGTCACCCACCTGGGTGTCAGAGTTAGCAGAGATAGTACCTACCTGAGCGATCGCTTTACCATCAGCACAAGGAACCGCCATCACTTTCAACTGCTCTACAACAGCGGCAGCCGCTTTATCGATACCGCGCTTAAGATCCATTGGATTCATGCCCGCAGCAACAGACTTCAGGCCTTCATTAACAATCGCCTGAGCCAGAACGGTTGCCGTCGTTGTACCATCACCCGCAACATCATTCGCCTGGGAAGCAACTTCTTTAACCATCTGCGCGCCCATGTTCTCGAACTTATCGCTCAGCTCGATCTCTTTCGCTACAGATACACCGTCTTTAGTGACGGTAGGAGAGCCAAATGCCTTATCCAGAACAACATTACGACCTTTAGGCCCCAGTGTAGTCTTAACAGCGTCAGCCAGAATATTTACACCCGCCATCATGCGAACGCGAGCATCGTTACCAAATAGTACTTCTTTAGCCATTTTGAAAAATCCTGTGTCTAAAATTCAATCAAAAACGTTTGCCAGTCAGCTGAACTCAGCTTTCCAGTACACCGTAGATATCGCTTTCATTCATGATCAGCAGCTCTTCGCCGTCAACTTTAACGGTATTTGATCCTGCGTACTGACCGAACAGTACAGTGTCACCGACCTGGACATCTAAAGCCTGAACTTCACCAGTGCTGGTAATACGACCAGTACCAATAGCCAGAACTTCACCCTGATTAGGCTTTTCTGCAGCAGAACCTGGTAGCACGATACCACTTGCGGTAGTTGCTTCTTCTTCTTTGCGGCGAACAACAACACGGTCGTGAAGCGGACGAATTTTCATTGAATCTATCTCCTGATCTCTTGATCAAAAAAGTGATTTTTGTTTTAAAGCGCAGTAGCCGAAGCCACTACGTACCATTAGATGACTGAATAAATGGGGGCGGTAAAAATCATTTCAACGCCCAGTAGAAAAAAATTTAATCTTCGCGACGAAAATCGCCATCAATCACATCGCCATCCCGGTCTTTACCCTGAGGATGCAGAGGATGAGCTCGGTGAACGAAAGGCGTTTCAGCATTACCATCCTGCTGTTGCTGCGACATAGCCACAACCGTAAAGCGACTCATCACCAGCCGGGCAAAACGTTTACGCGTAAAAGGAATAAGGCAGAGAAAACCCACGACATCGGTGACAAATCCAGGTGTCAGCAACAGCGCACCACCTACGGCAAGCACAATCCCTTCGACCATCTCATTTCCGGGTATCTGCCCCTCATTCATACGCTGCTGAGCCCGCGCCAACGTAGAAATCCCCTGATAACGCAACATATTAACGCCAATGAACGCCGACAGAAGTACCAGACCCACGGTGTACCAGGCACCAATAGCCTGCCCCACGTTAATCAACAGAGTAATCTCAATTACCGGAACGATAATAAAAAGTAAAAACAGAAAACGCATAGTACTCCAACCTTCTGCGCCGGAATCATACCGGGCTATCGAAAATATTTTTTCTTTAGATCTAAATAAGCACTAAAGAATTGCGAATAGAAAAAACGCCTGTTAATCAACATAGTTAGGGGCATTTTCTCATTTTTCAACCCTTCTCCAATAACGAGCAATCGCAGCATTTACATTAAAAAACCTCAAAAAACACAAGTACCGTCATGCAATATTATCTCTTACCAATCAGTCACTTAATAAACAACTCCTTAATTTTCAACATGGTAACCCGTTGTTTATTAAGAAATAAGCAATCTAACACTTTTAGGCAGTAGACTTTTGTGCAGAAGCGTTATAAGTTCTTACTCAGCATATTTTGCAATGCACAATAACTGCTATATTAAAAATTAAAATATAGAAGATAAGGTAGTAGAACTGATGGAATTGAAAGATAAAGTAATCGTTGTAACCGGCGGTGGTCGTGGTCTGGGTCGTGCTATGGCGTTGGAACTGGCGCAAAAAGGCGCGAAGCTGGCACTGGCTGATCTGGATCAGGAAGGTCTGGATGAGACCATTGGTATGTGTATGGAGTTCGGCGTAGAAGCCCGTGGTTACATCGCAAACGTTGCTGACGAAGCTTCTGTTGAAAAGCTGTTCGCCGACGTGGCATCCGACTTTGGCGCACTGAATGGCCTGGTAAACAACGCTGGCGTTACGCGTGACGGCCTGTTTATTAAAGTTAAAGAAGGTAAAGTTGTTGGCAAGATGAGCCTGGACAACTGGAATCTGGTTATGGACGTAAACCTGACCGGTACTTTCCTGTGCGGCCGTGAAGCAGCTATCAAGATGATCGAGCTGGGCTGTGAAGGCTGTATCGTCAACATCTCTTCAATTTCACGTCACGGCAACATGGGCCAGACTAACTACACTGCGACTAAAGCAGGCGTACAGGCAATGGCTGTTACCTGGGCTAAAGAACTGGCTCGTTACGGTATCCGTGCAGCATCAATCGCTCCAGGTTATATCGCGACTGAAATGGTTATGAGCATGAAGCCAGAAGCACTGGAAAAGATCGCTGCTGGCATCCCTGCTAAGCGTCTGGGCAAGCCACAGGAGATCGCTAACACTGTAGCCTTCATCATGGAAAATGACTATGTTAATGGTCGTTGCATCGAGGTTGATGGTGCGCTTCGAGTTTAATTTCTAACTCAAGCTACTCAATAAAAAAGCCAGCAGAAATGCTGGCTTTTTTTGTTTTATATTTGTGCCGTCCTATAATAATTTGTATCTTATTAGCACCCCCTCGTTTAATCGAACTTAACCACAGCACCTAACCTTCCTGACAGCTGTCTATACGTTAAAAAAACAACCTCAGGTATAAAGAGGCCAGAACAAAAAGAGCCCTTCTCAATTGTTGCCTCCATCGCTGATGAAAGAGACAATGATGCTCCATTCAAGCAAGGAACTGACAATGTCGTCTGCGCCATCCGGATCTGAATCCTGGATTCAATCCAGTAAAATCTATCTGCATCCACGAGCGATCACTCTTTTTTTCCTGGGTTTTTCATCCGGACTACCTATATTGCTGGTGTTTGGCACCTTGTCTTTCTGGCTCCGCGAGGCAGGCATAGAGCGCAGTGTAATTACCTATTTCTCGTGGGTGGGGCTGGCTTATGGCTTTAAATGGATCTGGGCTCCTCTCATAGATCGTCTACCGATTCCTTTGCTTTCAACGCTACTTGGTAGAAGGCGAAGCTGGCTGGTGTTGGCACAACTGATGCTGATCTTTAGCTTATCTGGACTGGCATTTTCAAATCCGTTGGTAAACCTCGAAGCGATGGCTATCCTGGCGCTCGTCGTAGCCTTTAGCTCTGCAACTCAAGACATAGTCATCGACGCTTACCGCATTGAATCGGCAGGAGAAAGACTTCAGGCCGCTATGGCCGCTACCTATATGGCTGGCTATCGTATCGCCATGATTGTTGCTGGCGCCGGAGCATTATCTCTGGCCGCCTGGGCATCACCGGCTAGTGATGCTTATTCAATGGAGGCCTGGCGCACCGCATATCTATTTATGGCAGCCCTGATGGGTATCGGCCTGCTAACCAGCTTCATCATCACAGAGCCAAAAGCGGTGGATATGGATCAGGAAACCTTAGAGCAACAACAAAAAGTTGTCGCCTTCAGCGAAGGTCTTGCCCATCTTCCACACTGGCTCTCACGTTGTCTGGGGTGGCTTTATATCGCTCTTTTCTGTCCTTTCCGCGACTTTATTCAGCGTTACGGAATGCAGGCCATTATTATCCTGGCACTGATCAGCACGTACCGCATTTCCGACGTAATCCTTGGCATTATTGCCAATGTTTTCTATGTCGATATGGGGTTTACTAAAGAAGAGATCAGCAAAATTATCAAAGTCTATGGTGTCATAATGACCATTATTGGCGCTGGTGTTGGTGGGATTCTGGTCAATCGTTTTGGAGTCATGAAGATCCTGTTCAGCGGGGCATTACTGGTTGCACTGACTAACCTGTTGTTTGCCTGGTTGGCCAGCGTAGGCAACGACACGCTTGTTCTGACTGTCGTGATCTCCCTGGACAACCTCAGTGGAGGTATTGCAACCGCCGCCTTTGTTGCTTACCTTTCCAGCCTGACTAACATCCAGTATTCGGCCACACAATACGCGCTATTCAGCTCAGTGATGCTGCTATTCCCTAAGTTTCTAGGCGGATTTTCAGGTGGGTTTGTCGATAGTTTCGGATATATCTGGTTCTTTAGCGGGGCTGCATTATTGGGATTACCCGTACTGATACTGGTCTGGATGGCTTCCCGGGCACAGCAAAAGAGCCGTACAGAAAAGAATGCTCAGGAATCGGTTACCGATACCTGAACAAGCAAGCGTTATTAATCGCGGAAATTCGTGTATTGAAGGGGCAGCTCAAGATCAGCTTCACGTAACAGCGCCATAACCTGCTGAAGGTCATCACGTTTTTTCCCCGTCACTCGCACCTGTTCGCCCTGAACCTGGGATTGAACTTTCAGCTTGGCATCTTTGATCATTTTAACAACTTTCTTACTGAACGGCTGATCCAACCCTTGCTTCAGCGTCACGATCTGACGCGCACGCATATGCACGGTCTGCGCCTCACCGATCTCAAGACTCTTAGTATCAATCTTTCGGCCCACCAGCTTATTACGCAGAATATCCATCATCTGCTGCAACTGAAAATCCACCTCAGCCTGCAGCGTGATCACTTCACCCGCCAATTCAAAGGTCGCATCAACTTTATTAAAGTCATAACGGGTACCCAGCTCACGGTTTGCCTGGTCTACCGCGTTGTTTACTTCATGCAGATCCAGCTCTGACACGATATCAAATGATGGCATCGAAATTACTCCTTAAAACAATCACCGCGCACCTGCGGCCTAATTCGTTTGATCCTGCCTATCATACCGTTATGATGGACAGACACCTACCCCATTCAGCAAGAGTTTTGGAATCGATAATGCAGTGGCATATTATAGGCGCAGGAGCGATTGGTCTGCTCTGGGCCAGCAAATTACATAAGGCAGGCCATCATGTCAGTCTGATTCTTAGAAATCAGGAAAAGCTGGATCAATACCGCAATAACGGACACTTTTCTGTCACGACAAACGAACAGACAGAACACTTCGAAACAGCGGTAGAGCTGGCCGATAATACGACACCTATCCACCAGCTACTGATCACCACAAAATCTTTTGCTGCAGTAGATGCCTTTAACTCAATCCGCCACCGACTAGCCGATGATGTCCGTATTCTTTTATTACATAACGGTATGGGGCCACAACAGCAACTCGTCGATGACAATCCGGCATTAGAAATATGGGCCGGCAGCACAACCGATGGCGCATACTTCAACGCCCCCTTTAATCTTATTCGAGCAGGTATCGGCGACACCCAGATCGGCAGGCTCTCAAAACAGGGTAACGATCAGCTGTTTGAAGAGATAGCTGCTGTCGATAACAGGTTGAAACTGACAACTGATATCAACTCTGTTTTATGGCGAAAGCTGGCTATCAACTGCGCCATCAACCCCCTAACGGCACTGTACAATTGCCGTAATGGCGATCTGATTAAGTATACCGATCGGCGGGCTGCAATGGCCCAAATCTGCAAAGAAATAGACAACGTAGCCGAAGCGTCAGGCATCTTTCTTTTTGAGCGAAAGTTAATGGAACAAGCCTGGGATGTAGCAGAGCTGACCGGAAACAATCACTCATCGATGCAACAGGATGTTAGTCATAGTCGTGCCACTGAAATTGAGACCATTACCGGTTTCTTTTGCAAGATCGCAGAACAGGTTGGCATAGCCGTACCCGCAAACCAACTCGTTCTGGAAGCGATACGTACGATTAATGAACCAGACGACAATTAACCCCTGATCACAGCTAATTATTAATTACTAAACTCATAAAAGGACGTAACGATGACCAAAAAAAATCGGAGATGAGCCCCTCGGAAAGACGCAGATCATTAGGGCTAGGGGAGGATTATCCCTATGATGAGAAACTGTCCCGAAAAGCTTACGAGAAAGAGAAGCAGCAGCTACAGATCGAACTCTTGAAAATGCAGAACTGGATCAAAGCGACTGGCCAGAAAGTTGTTATCATTTTCGAAGGGAGAGATGCCGCAGGTAAAGGCGGTGCTATACAACGTTTTACCGAACACTTGAGCCCTCGGGGAGCTCGCATTGTCGCTCTGGATAAGCCCTCCGTTGTTGAGCAGGGACAATGGTACTACCAGCGCTATATGGAACAGCTCCCCAATGCTGGTGAAATGGTTCTGTTTGACCGTTCCTGGTATAACCGGGGCGGCGTAGAGCAGGTAATGGAGTTCTGTACAGAAGAGGAATATAAACTCTTCCTGAAACATACCCCAATGCTGGAACAGATTCTGGTAGAAAGTGGCGTCAAACTTTTCAAATTCTGGTTCTCAGTAAATCAGCGCGAGCAGTTCCGCCGTTTTAAGAAACGCAGTAAAGATCCGTTGAAACACTGGAAGCTCAGCCCTATGGACCTGGCTTCAGTCGAAAAATGGAAGGAATACACCAAAGCTAAAGAAGCGATGTACCATTACACCCATACTGAGTTCGCCCCCTGGACCACAATCATGTCCGATGACAAAAAACGAGCCCGGTTGGAAACGATGAAGATAGTCCTCAACGCCTTACCTTATGAGGACAAAGACAAAAAACTCGACCTTAATCCCGACAGCTCAATCGTTGCCGATGCTATGGACCGGCTTCCTCAGTTTGGGAAAAAGCACATCCCCAAGCTAGACTAAGAATGACCCCTGCGGACATTTTCCCAGATGACCCGAATTCATTAAAGCCTGACACATTTTCATTTGACCTCGGCGCTACTGCAACATAGAGTAGCGCCTCGTTCTACTGGTGCCCAAAGCTGATTCCACAGCCAGGGTTAATCGGGAAGACTGGTGCACTTTTATAAGAGAGTAAATCCAGCGCTGCCCCCGCAACGGTAAGTAACTGCAAAACTGACACACGCCACTGTCATGGGAAGGCGTCAGTTGATGTATCGATCAGCCAACTGCTGATCAGGTTACAAGCCCGGAGACCGGCCAGTAGTTAGTTCACTATTTAGGTGCACGGTGGGTGCGCTAAACAGGAAATACAATGAAACATTCCCGTCTTTATCAGGCTGTGCTGCTAGGCACTTCACTGATTTCTGCTGCTGCCGTAGCACAAGAAAACACCTTAAGCACCGTCGTCGTATCCGCTACCCGCTCAGAACAGAGTGAAAATCTGGCGCCTGCTATGATCTCTGTTATTGATTCTCAACAGATCGCTCGTAGTAACGCAAACACTCTGGCAGACCTGCTTCGCAGCAGTGGAATGGTACAAGTACGTGACACATTGGGCGACGGTAGCCGAGTATCGGTTTCGATGCGCGGCTTTGGTCAGAACACCAGCAATAACGTCCTGATTCTTGTCGACGGACGACGCTTAAACAACCCTACACTGGAAGCTCCCAGACTCAGTAGCGTTGCGGTTCACGACATCGCGCGAATAGAGATTACTCATGGCAGTGCCGGAGCTCTCTATGGCGATCAGGCTGTTGGCGGTGTTATCAATATCATTACCAAGACATCGACAGAAACCCGCGGCAGCATCCAGATCAGTAGCGGCAGTGATGATACTAATAGCCTACAGGCCAATATTAGCCACAGCTATGACAACGGTATCGGTATCCGCCTCAGTGGCAAACACGCTGTCAGTGACGGTTATCGTGATAATAATGATTCCGAATTTGATACCTACACCGGCGAACTAAGCTATCAGCACAACAGCGGAGAGCTGTTTATCGAAAAGCAGAAAATCAATGATGATCTGCGCCTGCCAGGTGCTCTGAATGACACCGACTTAGCAGAAGATCGGCGCCAGAGTTCTAAGGATGATTTCAGCAACGGTACAACTGACATCCTCATATTTGGTATTGATCAAGTTCTGACAGACAATCTCAGCCTGCTAGGTGAATATAGCAAAAGGGAATCTAATAACTACGGTTACCTTGGCGCTAACTTTAATAATGGTTCCACAGTCGAAAGCCTCACACCGCGACTCAGTGGTGAATGGGATCTGAATCAGGGCACGCTATATTTAACAGGTGGTTTTGACCAGATCCAGAGTAACTATGAGAACTCATGGGGCAGTAAATATAGACAAGACCTTCGCGCTTTCTACTTACAGACCATTATCCCGCTAAACAGCAGCCTGGATCTGACCTTAGGCGCACGTCACAGCCGGGTAGAAGATAAAAACTTAAGCAGCTTCACATCAAAAAGTCGGAACAACAAGGAAAGTGCAACAGTCAAAGAGATCGGACTATCCTGGCAGTTGAATCCGCAACAGCGCCTATTTGTAAGACGTGATGAAAGCTTCCGTTTTGCCAACCTGGACGAGCATGGCTTTACTTTACCCTCTGTCGAATTCCTCAAACCGCAGGAAGGCACATCCTGGGAGATGGGGTGGCAGCGTCAGCTAGACGACTCCAGCATAACAACCAGCCTTTACCACCTGACATTAAAGAATGAAATCCTTTACGATGCGGAAATAGCTAATCCATTTGGTTTCGGGGGTAAAGGGGCAAATATTAACCTTGATGACTCTCGACGACAGGGAGTAATCATAGAATTTAGCCAGACGCTGACACCGGCCTTACTTGCAGGTGCGACCTACACCTATACCGATGCAGAGCTGACTTCAGGAAGCTTCAAAGGAAACGCAGTACCATTCGTGGCAGAACACACACTGAACCTGTTTACCGATTATCAGTTCAGCAGCCAATGGAGTCTGTTTGTCGATGGCCAGTACACCGGTTCTCGTTATCAGGATGACGATAATTTAAATGTACAACGTCAAATCCCGGAGCAGTTTATTCTGAACACTGCTGTTAATTATAAGCGCGATAACTGGTTTGCAAGCTTCAAGGTAAATAACCTGAGTAACGAGAAATACGACGGTTATGCTATCTATTCAGCCTTCTCTGGTGCCAATCACTACCCCGCCCCTGAGCGCAACCTGAAACTGACCCTGGGCTACCGCTTTTAAGCGATCCAGAGTCTAATTATTTTAGTGATAAAAGGGGAGCGAAATACGCTCCCCTTTTTTATACTGATAAAACGGTTTGCTGAATATACTAACGTTTCACAACCTATTCTCTGGAGGAGATCAATATGGCCAATCGCCTCACCAAGATCTACACCCGTACCGGTGACAAAGGGACTACTTCGCTAGCCAACGGCAGTAAAGTCAATAAAGACCACCCTCGCATAGAAACTCTGGGAGACGCCGACGAGCTAAACTGTCTGCTCGGCGTATTGATTGCTGAGCTAACCGCTCAGGAACCGTTAAGGAAGCTGTTGATACAGTGTCAGAATGACCTGTTTGATCTGGGGGGTGAATTGGCAGTAGCTGATCCCGATTACCAAGTCATTACCGCAGCAGTCATTACTGAGATGGAACAACAGATCGACCGCTTAAATAGCCATTTACCGCCCCTGAAAGAGTTTATTCTTCCGGGCGGCAATCGTGTAGCCGCACTTTGCCACCAGGCACGTAGCGTATGCCGGCGGGCTGAACGTCGAATTGTTGAACTTGCACGACAAGAAACGGTCAATCAGGAAGCTGCTACTTATCTTAACAGGCTATCCGACCTGCTGTTTGTCGCAGCACGGATACTGGCCCGTCAGGATGATGGCGAGGAAGTATTATGGAGCCCCCGTAAGCCAACCTGATTCCGTATTAATAAATATTACCCATAAAAGGCAAAACACCGGTTACCGTTGCGAGTGTTTAACTTAAAAGAGAGATTAATATGTTGCGTTTCATCACCCCACTGACCATCACTCTGACACTAACTCTGTTAGCGCCTCTGGCCCAGGCTGATTGTGCCGATGAACAAAACTGGTGTGAGACTAAGTGCGAAGTGAAACATATTACAGACAACGCTGCAGCTACCGGCTGTAAATCCAAATGCGTTGCAGCCCGCGCTGCCTGCAGTACCCAGTCTGGCGCAGAGACCGCTTGGGACGCAACTAAAGATGCCGCCCAAAAAACTAAATCATTTTTTAAAGGGCTGACCGAATAAGCTTTACTCGCTGTTTCTATTCCAACTGTCAGTTAAGTATCCGTCAGGCTATTGAGTAACAACCTCTCTGGCCTGCTGCATCAAAGTACACATTTGCTCGGCACCATCCAGAATACGCATCGTCGGGCGATAAAGCAGATCTTCGTTGAGCCGATAGAATTGCGCATACCGACTGGCCGACAGCGTTGGCCAGCGCTGCCATTGTCGCTCCCAGCCTTCAGGCACATTTTCACCAGTCAGAATTATTTGTGGATCGGTTAACAACACAGACTCAACCCCTAATCTGGGAATCACTTCCTTATGTTCCGAAAACACATTCGTCCCGCCACACAGGCCGATCACCCGATCAACCAACTGGGTATGGTTTATCGTCATTAATGGCTGATTCCAAAGTTGATAAAACACCCGTAATTTTTCGCTCCGGTTAAAGCGTTGCTGTAACGCCTGCAATCGCTCTTCAAATAAGATGGCCTGTTGTTCCGCCCCCGGGAGCTGAAACAATTCACCCAGCGCACGCAAATTAAAAGGGATATCACTGAATTCATGTGGATCCGAATAATAAACCGGAATACCCATCTGCTCTAATCGCTGCAGCGGTAGCTGAGGGTTCCCCCCTGGCCAGGCGATAATCAGATCTGGCTGTAACTTAATAATGGCTTCTAAATTAAAGCTCTGAGAGCCCCCCACAACAGGAAGCTCTGTCGCAGCTACCGGATAATCACTATGGCTTGCCACACCCACCAAATAAGGACCGGCACCAATAGCAAACAAGTTTTCAGTAATATGGGGCGCCAAAGCAATAACCCGACGGGCAGGTTGAGCAATATCAATCACCCGACCCTGGTTATCTGACACACTAATGCCTGCCTCAACCACTGAAGCAGCGATCAGCAAGGTACATACAAACAACTTAAAACAGAGTAACGTCAACCGCATAACGAACAGCCGAACCTATGTGATAGAGTTAGGAAAGCAACAATTTTACTCTATTCAACAGGATAAAAGCGCACGGCTGTAGTTTTTATCATTGATTTTCTAAGGCATAGACACCCAATGCAGATTCAAGAACCCAACCAAAGCAGAGGCTTTGCCCTCTTTAATCTGGGCTTTAGACCCTTTTTCCTTTTCGCCGCCCTGTCCAGTTTACTATTGATGGTCCACTGGCTGATGTTGCTGGGGAAAGGTCATTTAACTTATAGCTATTATCAACTTAGTCAGTTTTGGCATGGTCATGAAATGCTTTTTGGCTATGCTGTCGCAGTCATCGTTGGCTTTCTGCTGACCGCAGTACGCAATTGGACCTCCATCCAAACACCTTACGGTAAAACCCTCGCCGGGCTTTTCCTGCTCTGGTTGAGTGCACGCCTGTTACCGGTTATCAGCGAGTTCTTTGTACCCATACCTCCTGTGGTGATTGCCGCTATCGATCTGATCTTTCTGCCATTAGTCGTCCTGTCTATCAGCATACCGATTATCCGCTCAGGTAATTACCGCAACCTGATCTTCACTGTAATTCTGATCGCCATGACACTGGCAAACCTGTTAACCCACCTGCAACTATTAGGGCTAACTGAATCAACTCTGGCAAAAGGGATGCAGTTAGAACTAGGACTGATTGTTGTCGTCATGTGCGTCATGGGAGGTCGTGTAATCCCATTTTTCACCGAACGCGCGCTGGCATTTGATGCAAAGCGATTCAACTGGATTGAAAAATCGATCATCCCACTGGCGGCGGGCTGGCTGATAGCAGATCTGTTTCAATTACATATCGCCACCAGCCTGCTTGCAGCTACAAACGCTCTTGTACACTTTATTCGACTAGCGGGCTGGTTTAAACCTCGCATGTTCCGTAACCCCCTTATCTGGATCTTGCATGCCGCCTACCTGTTTATTCCACTGGGCTTTTTGCTTGACGCTTTAAGCGGGCTATCACTGCTATCGCCCTATCTTGCTATCCACGCTTTTGCCGCTGGCGCGATTGGGTCTATGACTATCGGCATGATGGCCAGAGTTTCTCTGGGTCACACAGCCAGACCACTCAAGCTGGCAAAAGTAACCGTTGCCGCCTTTATCGTGATGGTCACCGCAGGGGTGATCCGGGTAGCCCTGCCACTGATACCCGAACTCAGTTCGATCGCTATTCATATATCCGGCGCTCTCTGGGCTGTATCCTGGCTACTGTTTCTGATTCCTTATACCTCGATTCTGTTAAAACCCAGAATGGATGGACAGTTTGGATAATCTAAGTCATCCCGACCCGGCTATGCCGCTGGCCAGACATCACTGATGACATTCTCACTATGAAAAAAAACGCTACCAAAAAGCCTGCTAAAGACTCTTTCTCAACCTTATTCAGGTTCGATTGATGCAACGCTTAAGAGATATGCCGGGATTAGGGCCTAAGTCTGAGGACTCGCTGATACAGGTAAGAATTAATACACCCGAAGAGTTACGGGATATCGGAGCAGTCCGCGCATTTTTCAGGCTTAGTAAAGAGTCTGACACCAAGCCCAGCCTTAACCTTCTTTATGCCATGGTCGGCGCCCTTGAAGGTGAAAGCTGGCTAAAAATTGCTAAACATGAAAAAAGTCGCCTACTATCCGAATTAGAAGGCTACCGGGAATTGGAAGAACTGTTTCAAGCAGAAGGAATAAAACTTCCCCCGCCATAGGCCGGACAGCTAAAACAAAAAAAGAGACTATATAGGTCTCTTTTTTTGTTTTTCCTAGCAAGTCGCGGAGCGACGTCTAACCACTAGCAAGCGGCGTAGCCGCATCTAGCTAGCCTGCGAAGCGGGCGGTCTGACAAATAATTACCGCTGCGCGGTAATTATTTGTTGGGATCTACCAACGTCCGACCCTGAACCTTGCCCGCAACAATATCTGCGGCGGCCTGAGGCAGCTCTGACAAACCAATAACATTCGAAATTTCACCCAATGCATTGGCAGGCAAGTCCGTCAACAATCGACTCCAGGCAGCAGAACGAATATCTGCCGGACAAAGCACTGAATCAACACCCTGTAGACGAACGTTACGCAAAATAAATGGCATAACAGTAGAGGGGAGTTTATATCCACCTGCCAGGCCACACGCAGCAACGACACCCCGATAATCGGTCTCAGCCAATAGCCGAGCCAAAATAGTGTCACCTACCGTATCAATTGCACCAGCCCAACGCTGTTTTTCCAAGGGCCGCGCTTTTTCAGCCATCTCTTCACGGGACAACAGCTCAGTTGCACCCAGACCTCGCAAATATTCATGCGTCGACTCGCGTCCAGTAACAGCAGCGACGTTGTAACCCAGTTTACTCAGAATCGCCACGGCAACACTACCAACACCACCAGCCGCACCGGTAACAACAACAGTACCTTTATCTGGAGTAATACCTCCCTCCTCCAGTGCCATCACACAAAGCATTGCTGTCAGACCTGCGGTACCGATGCTCATCGCTTTAGCAGCATCCATCCCCTGCGGCATCTTAACCAGCCATTCTGGCTTCATACGGGCATACTGACTGTAACCACCCCAATAACGCTCACCCACACTCCAGCCGGTCATAATAACCTCATCACCCGGCTGAAAACCCGGATCACGTGATTCTTTTACAACCCCTGCCAGATCGATACCCGGTACCATTGGAAAGCTATGAACGATTTTGCCTGTCCCGGTGACTGCCAGTCCATCTTTATAATTTAGTGAGGAGTAGGTCACCTCAATCAATACATCTTCATCAGGCAGATCACTCAATTCCAGTTGCTTGATTGCGGCTAACGTTTTGCCTTCTTCCTGCTCCAGTACCAGGGCATTAAACATAATTCACCTCTTCTTTTCTTTATGAAGTTTTCTATTCACACTTTCTCTGCAAGCTTAAACTACAAACTTAAATCTATTTGTCTTACAAATTAACATTAGCCAAATTTACACCAATTTTATTTGTCTTACAAATTAACAATAAGTCGATTATATGAAATAATCTCTCTACCACTGTAGGAGATATTCCGTGAGTTTAGAAATAGCGCCCGTTGCCCAGCGTAGCCTTTCAAGTCAGATCGCCCATCAAATCCGTCAGGCGATTATGGATGGTTCCCTTAAGGCAGATGATCGCCTGCCAACAGAGGAAGAGCTGGCACAGCGTTATCAAGTTTCCCGACCGACTATCCGCGAAGCGCTCAAACGGCTGGCAGCACAAAACCTGATTCGTTCTCGCAGAGGCCCAACCGGCGGGACTTTTATTAACCGCCCTTCCGCTGCAGACCTGAGCGATGCACTGGCAAGCGCTACCACCCTGCTGGTAGGTATGAACGCGTTCTCAATGGAAGATATTAATCAAACCCGGTTACTATTGGGAACAAGCTGTCTGCAGTTAGCCGCGCAGCATATAAATGACGAACAACTGCATCAGTTAGAGCGGGAGCTTGTTCAGCAACAAGATGATAGCCTTTCACCTGAACAATTCTGCGCATCAGATGTTCGTTTTCACCGACTCATTGCAGAAACCTCTGGCAATCCGCTACTCAGTTTCATCATGCACAGTGTCATTGAGGCCCTGCAACCGGTCAGCAACATGGTGACTTTTCGCTTTAGGGAACGTTCCGTCATTATTGACCAACACCAGCGCTTACTTGCCGCATTGCAGCAACGCAACCCGGAACTAGCCTGCTCGATCTTTACAGAGCAAGTCTGTTATCTGGCCGAAAAAACAGATCAGGCACAACAATGGAAAGCTGAAAAGCCCGCTGAATCATGAATAACAATACACCTAAATTAACGTAGGATTCAGTCTTCAATTGCGGTATTCTTTTGCTGTAGATCAGCAGGATTTGAGGAATTACAGTGGAAGAGAATAGCGTCTGGATTATTGGTATCGTTACCCTGGCAGCCGGCACATTGATCGGTTATCTGATGGGCCGTTCCGGTGACAACTCTGGCCAACAGAAGTTAGTCGATCAATTGAATGAAGCTCAGCAGGAGCTAAATGAGTATAAAGGACAGGTCAACGGTCACTTCGAAAAAACCGCAGAGCTGGTCAACAACCTGACAGAAAGTTACCGAGAAGTGCACCAGCACTTGGCACAGGGTTCAGAAAGCCTATGCAAAGGGGAACATTCACCAGCTCAGCTGAACAGTGATACTCAGTCCAAACTTACTGAACTGACTGACAACGAGCAAGATGAGCAAATACCAACGGTCACCGAAGAAATGGCTCCTGAACCTGAAGAGCCTGAAGCTGTTGAGCCTCCTCGAGACTACGCGCCTAAAAGCCCGGATGAAGAGGGTACTCTGTCTGAAAAATTTGGGCTCAAGAAGGAACAGGAAGCAGACGAGGGAGAAGATATCCCACCGATTTTAAAGGACCATGTCCCCGATAATAGCCCGAAGGATAGTGATACCAAGGCGTCAGTCTGATAATAAACACTCATTAAAAAAACCGACTTCTGTCGGTTTTTTTCTGCCCGCTAAGTCATTACTGGACTCAGACCGGATTTTTTATATCAATGAACTCATGCTCAAGATTAAACGTCCCGGCCAAGTGCTCGCCCAATGCCTGCACCCCGTAACGCTCTGTCGCATGATGGCCAGCGGCAAAGTAATGAATTCCCAGCTCTCTTGCAAAATGGACTGTAGGTTCGGAAATCTCCCCTGATATAAATGCATCTACCCCTAAGGCAGCTGCTTTTTCAATATACCCCTGAGCAGCACCGGTACACCAGCCAACAGTGGCTATCTGCTCCGGTCCCCCTTCAATATGCAGGACTTCACGATCCAGTGCTGTTTTAATACGCTGACTAAACTCACTCCCACTTAAGGGCCTGTCCAAGCACCCCGTCAAACCAATACTCAATGGATTATCAGGCTCCAGCCCCCCCTGTACCTTCAACCCAAGCTTTTCAGCAAGCTGTGCATTATTCCCCAAGAGAGGATGGCCATCTAAAGGCAAATGGTATGCCACCAGGCTGATATCATGATTCAGAAGCGTTTGCAGGCGACGCTTTTTCATCCCAGTAACAGGCTCCGCCTCACCCTTCCAGAAATAACCGTGATGCACCAGAATAAGATCAGCCTCCAGCTCTACCGCTCTATCCAGTAAGGCCTGACTGGCAGTAACCCCTGATATAATCCTGCTGACTTCATTCCCGCCTTCCACCTGTAATCCATTAGGACAATAATCCCGATATTTATCAGGCGTTAACAGAGTGTCACAGTAATCAATCAGTTGTTTTAGCGATATAGCCATAATCTTTTCTTTAAATTCCCAAAGTTACCGGATAATCCGTATAATTCTATGACAGCTGTATAACTTTACCACTGTTTATAAAGGCTTATTACGTGATTCAACGCTTTGCTTTTCTGGTCTGGCCTATCCTGTCGGGTATATTGGCAGCGATAGCGCTACTGATCTATCTGCCAGATATGTTTGCACCGCAGGCAAACACGCTACAGGTCAACCAGGCGGACGACTCTCAGAGTAGTCGCCAAGGGCCGTTTTCCTATGCTGATGCCGTAGAACATGCTGCCCCAAGCGTGGTAAACATCTATACGCGCACAGCGTTACCGAATAATAACAAAGCTCTCTACAACGACCCCGACATTCAACAGCACTACGATAAGAATCAAAATAAAGAACGAACTCAGTCTAGCCTGGGATCCGGCGTAATTCTAAGCCCGGAAGGCTATATCGCCACCAACAATCATGTCATCTCCGGCGCTGATAGTATCGTTGTTGCACTGAAAGATGGTAGGGAGGCTACAGCATCTGTCATCGGTAGTGATCCGGATACAGACCTTGCTGTCTTAAAAATAAACCTTCCCGACCTCCCCGGTATTACCATTAGCTCCTCTGCAAATCTCAGAGTCGGCGATGTCACCCTGGCAATCGGCAATCCTTTCGGAGTTGGACAGACCGTGACGATGGGAATTATTAGCGCAACCGGCCGCAACCAGCTGGGACTCAATACCTATGAAGATTTTATTCAAACCGATGCAGCGATTAATCCAGGCAATTCCGGAGGCGCACTGATCAATGCTGCTGGCCATCTGATCGGCATAAACACGGCGATATTTTCACGCTCAGGAGGGTCTCAGGGCATTGGGTTTGCTATCCCCTCGAATCAAGCCAAGCAGGTAATGCAGGATTTAATTGAACACGGACGAGTGATACGGGGCTGGGTTGGCGTTGAAGCACAAGAAATTACAGCCGAGCTAGCCGAATCGTTCGGCCTGAAAGATACCAAAGGCCTGATCATCGCTGGCGTATTCCGAGACGGCCCAGCCCATAAAGGCGGCCTGCTACCCGGCGATATTCTGTTAGAGATCAACGGTAAAAAAATCATCAACAGCTACAACTCAATGTACAGTGTGGCCCGCATGTTGCCAGAAACAAGCCTTCCTTTGAAGGTATGGCGTAACGGTAAAGTACTGGAGCTCATGATAACCGTTGCTGAACGCCCGATTAAAGGTGTGAGTAACCAGAACAACACTCCTGACGACGCCCCTGAAAACAGCCCCAACGGAAGTGAAAACTAACCAGCCTGGATCTCAGGCTGAATAGTGAAAAAAAAGCCCCGCACTAGCGAGGCTTATTTAAACGCTGGATTGCTCAATCCTTTATGCGATATTCAGCAGAACGAGCATGGGCGGTCAGACTTTCACCCCGCGCTAGTACAGAAGCGACTTTACCCATTTCTGACGCACCGTCTTCAGAAAACATAATTAAAGAAGAACGTTTCTGGAAGTCATACACTCCCAGAGGTGAAGAGAATCTGGCCGTGCCGGATGTCGGCAGAACATGGTTCGGCCCGGCACAGTAATCACCCAACGCTTCTGCGGTATATCGCCCCATAAAGATCGCTCCTGCATGCTTAATCTGCGGTAGCAACGCCTGAGGGTCCTCAACAGAAAGCTCCAGATGCTCAGGCGCAATCCGATTGTTCACCAATGCCGCTTCGTCAAGATCTGCAACTTTAATCAACGCAGCACGGTCTATCAGTGATCGAGAAATAATAGCTTCTCGCTCCATGGTAGGCAGGAGTTTATCAATACTGGCGCTGACCTTATCAAGAAATGCCGCATCCGGGCTGATCAAAATGGGTTGTGCATCCTCATCATGCTCTGCCTGTGAGAACAGATCCATCGCTATCCAGTCTGGATCGGTATTACCATCACAGATCACCAGGATCTCAGATGGGCCCGCAATCATGTCAATGCCAACCGTACCGTACACAGCTCGCTTAGCCGTAGCGACAAAAATATTACCCGGGCCGACAATCTTATCGACCTTAGGGATAGTTTCGGTGCCGTAGGCCAGCGCTGCAACAGCCTGAGCGCCGCCAACCGCAAAAGCGCGGCTAACGCCCGCCAGAGCGGCCGCTGCCAGAACCAGCTGATTAACCTCTCCGTCAGGGGTCGGCACAACCATAATCAACTCTTCTACGCCCGCCACATGAGCAGGTATAGCATTCATCAGTACCGATGACGGATAAGACGCTTTACCGCCGGGCACATAGAGGCCCGCTCTGTCCATTGGTGTAACTTTCTGACCTAACAAAGTACCATCAGCTTCCTGATACTGCCAGGACTCACCTTTTTGTCGCTCATGGTAATCACGCACCCGCTGAGCAGCTACGGTTAACGCATGACGCTGATCCTCAGGCAGGTTTTCAAGCGCCTCCTGCATATCCTTCTGGGAAAACTCAAGCTCTGCCATTGAGCTCGCATTCAGCCGATCAAAACGGTTGGTGAATTCGACCACCGCCTGATCACCTTCAACTTTAACCCGTTCCAGAATCTCATCAACGGTTCGGTTGATCTCTTTATTGGAAACCGATTCCCAGGCCAACAACTTATCCAGTTGTTCGCTGAAATCCGCCTGCTGACTATCTAATCTTTGAACATTTACATTGGCCATTATAAGTCAGCCTTCTCTACTTCCACGCCTTCTTTACGGGCCTCAACAGCTGCCGCCAATAACTCAAGGATAGGCTGTATCTGCCGATGCTTCATCTTCATCGCCGCTTTACCTACCACCATACGAGAACTAACGTAGCAGATATCTTCCAGAGGCTCTAAACCATTAGCCCGTAATGTATTTCCGGTATCGACAATATCCACAATGCGGTCAGCCAGACCCATAATCGGGGCTAGCTCCATCGCACCATAGAGTTTGATAATATCAACCTGACGCCCCTGACGAGCAAAGTACGCCTTGGTGACATTGACAAATTTCGTCGCAACTTTCATCCGCCCCTGAACATCAGCAGCACCTTTCATCCCTGCTACCATCAATCTGCACTTAGCGATATCAAGATCTAAAGGTTCGTAAAGCCCTTTTGCACCATACTCAAGCAACACATCTTTACCGGCAACACCCATATCTGCGCCACCATTCTCAACATAGGTTGGCACATCGGTCGCACGGATAACCACTAACTTAATATTGTCGTGATTAGTATCGAAAATCAGCTTTCGACTACTGAAAATATCTTCAGCAGGAATAATATTTGCCGCTTCCAAGAGAGGTAGCGTATCTTTCAGAATACGCCCTTTAGATAGCGCAATGGTCAGGTTCTGTTTCATATTTGCTGTTTCGTTGCCACTTAAAAAATCAGGTTAGACTCTCTGTCTATGCCGGTATACGTTCAAACTCTATATACATCTACTCCGGTTATCCCGGAACCCGCCTTATCTTTGCTCCAAGTAACTGGAGTTTCTCTTCGATACACTCATAGCCACGGTCAATATGGTAGATACGATCGATAACAGTATCACCAGTGGCTACCATTGCCGCGATAACCAGGCTCGCAGACGCACGCAAATCGGTAGCCATCACTGGCGCACCATGGAGCTCTTCACGCCCTTCAGTAATAGCAGTATTGCCATCTATGGTGATCTTAGCCCCCATCCGTAGCATCTCTTGCATATGCATAAACCGATTTTCGAAGACGGTCTCTTTAATCACGCCCATGCCTTCAGCAATAATATTCAGCGCAGCAAACTGAGCCTGCATATCGGTCGGGAACGCAGGATATGGTGCGGTTGTAATACTAACCGCCTTAGGTTGCTTACCTTTCATATCCAGACTGATCCAGTCTTCTCCAGTCTCAATTTCAGCACCCGCTTCTTCCAGCTTTTGCAGCACCGCATCAAGAGTATCAGGGCGTGTATCTTTAACTTTAACTCTACCCCGTGTCGCGGCAGCGGCCACCAGGTAAGTACCTGATTCAATGCGATCGGCCATCACCGGGAAACTGCAACTCTTCAAAGAGGCTACGCCGTTTACGGTGATTGTGTCGGTGCCATGACCCGTAATATCTGCGCCCATCGCAATCAGGAATTCAGCCAGATCGACAATTTCAGGTTCTCTTGCCGCATTCTCGATAATAGATTGCCCTTCTGCAAGAGCGGCAGCCATCAGGATATTCTCGGTGCCGGTCACCGTAACGATATCGAAGAACACCCGTCCGCCTTTAAGACGCCCATCCGAGGTCGCACGAATAAAACCTTCTTCTACTGTTATTTCAGCACCCAGTGCTTCCAGACCTTTAAGGTGCAGATCAACCGGACGACTACCAATAGCACAGCCTCCTGGCAGGGAGACTTCCGCATGACCAAAATGTGCCAGCAAAGGCCCCAATACCAGAATAGAGGCACGCATGGTCTTAACCAGCTCGTACGGCGCAACGGTCGATGTCAGGGTACGGGTATCAATCTCAACATTGAGTTTCTCATCAATGGTGAGATCCACACCCATCTGCCGGAGCAGCTCGAGCATCGTAGTAATATCATGCAGATGCGGTAGATTACTGATAGTTACCGGCTCATCGGCCAGTAAGGTCGCAGCCAGAATCGGCAGTGCAGAGTTCTTCGCACCGGAGATACGTACGTCACCGTCCAGGCGAGTTCCACCTGTAATAATCAGTTTATCCATGAAATAAGATCTCTATGCGCTTCAGTTCAGTTCTGCCCACTGGGCACGAGTGTAGGTTTTGATGGTTAGAGCATGAATACTGCCATCAGCAATCTGATCTGCCAGGCAGGCATATACCATCTGTTGTTTCTTAACCGGGCGCTGACCTTCAAAAAGATCGCCGACTACCGTCACCTGAAAATTACAGCCCTCACCTTCAGGGAATACTTCACAACCTTCCAGCTTCTCTTCCAGAATCCGTTTTACGTCTTCGATTTGCATGCACGATACCGATGAAAATTTGGGGAAAATATTAGGTCGGCCATGATAGCCGAAAATAAGACAAAAGGCGATGTCTGTAGCGAATCAGCCAGTCTTGTAAGTACCCGGACGACTAGCTCAGACCTAAAGAATCCAACCCGGCCAATCGGGCAATAGAACTAAGCTCTGCTGGGACATTTTGTGCCACCAATACTACTTCATTGCGTTTCGAGCGACGCTGCAGACACAACCAAAGCGATACCGCAGAACTATCTACTCGGGAGACCTGCGTAAAATCGATTACAAGGGGCTTTTCAGCCCTGTCGATAAAACCCTCAAGCTCTGTCCGAACCGATAAAACCGTACCGAACAACAGATCACCAGATAACACTGCAGAGCTGCCATTAAACTCAACTCGAGCGGTCATCAGCTATCCTTACTGCTATTATTGGCCATCGCCATTTTCCAGTCTGCGATGACCTGCTTTACATCTCCGCCACTGCGGGAAACCATATCAGAAAACTGGTTTTTAAAATTCAAGCGCAGATTAATCCCATCAACCAGCACATTCACCAGTTTCCAGCCGTCAGCCTGCTTCAACATGTAATACACCAATGTATACTGCTGACCCAAAGATGAGTAGATGTAAACACTCACAATCTGTTTCTCTACTTTCGGGCTTGGTTTTCCTTGCGGAGCCATTTCGTAGCGAACTATATCAAAACCAACCAAAGACTTAGCAAAGGTACGCACCATCGTATCTTTAAAAACGCCTGAGAATTCCTGCTGCTGTTGCGCGTTTACACGACGAAAATACTTACCCATCACTCGCTTAGATACATAATCAAAATCTACGACAGGGTTAAGAATAGTTTCGATCTCATTTATCAACAACTCTGGCTGCTCTGGCTGTTTCAATACTTCATTTTCAAGCACAGTCATCATGCTAGCAGAAGCTTGCTCAACAGCATCACGCGCCTCATCCCAGGAGGCGTTGGCGGTAAAGCTAACAAGCAGCATTAATAGTGCTGCCAGACAGCGATTCAAATAACTCATTTTAATCAATTCCATTTCCTAACAAACCGGTTCTACAAAAATCATTCTGACGCTTTATTGAAGAGAAATTTACCGATCAACTCTTCCAGCACCAGAGAGGATTGAGTATCTTCAATATACCCCCCCTCTGTTAGCACTTCATCATCAGCGCCTGTGGTAATGCCGATATATTTCTCACCCAACAAACCTGCTGTCAGGATAGACGCTGAACTATCAACTGTCAGGTAATCCACATCACCATTCATCTCAATTTCAACAACAGCCATCAACCTTTCTGGATCGATACGAATAGCACTCACCTGCCCAATGGTTACACCCGACATAGATACTTTAGAGCGCGCTGTCAGTCCACCCACATTTTCAAACAAAGCATAGACTTTATATGAGCCCTCCTGCTTCGATAACCCCAGCCCGCTGACATTGATAGCCAATACCGCCAGCGAGAGAGCACCCACCAACATAAAGATACCAACAGCCAGCTCAACTCCACGAATACGCATGTTTCAAAAATCTCCAAACATCAATGCTGTCATAATAAAATCAAGTCCAAGTATAGCCAGAGATGAGTAGACTACCGTCTTAGTCGTTGCCTGACTTATCCCTTCAGAAGTGGGTAATGAATCATACCCCTGAAACACTGCTACCCAAGTCACAACCAAACCAAAGACCTGCGCTTTAATCAGGCCATTTACCACATCATCAAAGAAATCAACGGAGTTTTGCATGTTCGCCCAGAACGACCCTTCATACACACCCAGCCACTCCACACCGACCAGCATAGCCCCCCAAACACCTACAGCACTGAAGATCATCGTCAGAATGGGTAAACTAATAAAACCTGCCCAGAAACGGGGAGCTATAATCCTGCGCAGAGGGTCTACACCGATCATCTCCATACTGGACAACTGTTCGGTCGCCTTCATAAGCCCAATTTCTGCAGTTAACGCAGAACCAGCCCTGCCAGCAAACAATAATGCGGCAACAACAGGCGCTAATTCCCGAACCAGGCTTAGCGCCACCATTTGGCCAACCGCCTGTTCAGAGCCGTAATCCACCAGAATGGTATAACCCTGAAGTGCCAGAACCATGCCGATAAAAAGCCCGGAGACAATAATAATAATCATCGATAGCACGCCGACAGAATAAAGCTGTCGGATCAGCATTGGAAACGACTGAACTGGGTCAGGACGGGCAACAATGGCATTAACCAATACCATGCCAGAACGCCCAATCGCTTCAATCTTATCCAGTCCAGCCCGGCCAAACAGAGCGATATTATCTAATACTGGTCGCATCACCCCTCCATCAGCTCTGCAGTAATATCAGCAGCCGGAAAATGAAATGGAACGGGGCCATCGGGCAGCCCCAACATAAACTGCCGGACTTGCTCCGAATCCACCTGTGCTAACTGCTCAGGTGTGCCCTGAGCGATCACTCCGGCATCAGCTATTATATAGACATAATCAGCAATACTCAGGGCTTCCTTAATATCATGAGAGACAATAATACTAGTATGCCCCAACGCCTGATTAAGCTTCTTAATCAAATTAACCAGTACTCCCATAGCGATAGGATCCTGACCCGCAAACGGCTCATCATACATAACCAGAGCCGGAGCGAGCGCTATAGCCCGAGCCAAAGCAACTCGTCGGGACATACCACCTGACAATTCACTTGGCATTAGCTGCGCGGCTCCGCGTAAACCGACCGCCTGCAACTTCATCAGAACAACATCCCTGACCATATCTTCAGGCAGCTTAGTATGGACTCTGATAGGAAAAGCCACGTTTTCAAAAACGGTCATATCAGTAAACAGAGCACCACTCTGAAATAACATCCCCATTTTTTCACGAACATCGAATAGCTCGGAGCGCCCCAGGCGCGGAATATCATCACCATCCAGCAAAATTGAACCGGAATCAGGCTTCAATTGACCACCAATCAACCTGAGCAGAGTGGTTTTACCTGTACCACTTGGGCCCATGATAGCCGTCACTTTACCCCTGGGAATACGTAGATCCACATCTTTATAGATGTAGCGTTCCCCCCGGCTAAAGGTAAGTTGCTTAATATCAATAATGATATCGTCAAAAAGATCCATAATAACGATGACTCAAACTAGACCATATAAGGGCTACGAAGCAGTCTCACAAAGACTGCTTTAAAAATATAAATGATGCAGGAGAGGTAAACTTTAATCGACCCAAAACCGCCGCATTGCCATTAAAAAATGCCCGACGACTATAACACTCTTGCCATTAAACTTGAATAAATTCAGCATCCACTGCAGCAACCTCTTGCACATGTCTCATATAATTCATTAAATAGGCCTCCGTTTTAATCACAGCTGAACAAATAACCTGATGCTATACCCTATTATCGCTCTGTTAGTTGGTTTTATTATACTGGTCTGGAGTGCAGACCGTTTTGTCATCGGTGCAGCAGGTACCGCTAAGAACTTTGGCATGTCTCCCATGCTGATCGGACTAACCGTGGTCTCTTTTGGTACCTCGGCTCCGGAAATACTGGTTTCTGTTATGGCCTCGACTACCGGAGCAGGAAGCCTGGCCGTTGGTAACGCACTGGGCTCTAACATAGCAAATATTGGCTTAGTCCTCGGGATAACCGCTCTTGTGGCCCCCCTGCCTGTAAAGTCGAAAGTATTGAAACAAGAGATCCCCCTGTTACTGGCGATAACTTTCCTGGCCGGCGGTGTCCTCTACGATCTTTACCTAGGACGAATCGATTCCGTCATTCTTATTCTTTCACTGATAGCCTGCTTATTCTTGTTCACTCGATTTCAGCGTAACGCCAGTGATGAAGATTTGACTGATGAAGAAGAGGAACTACCTGAACTACCCACTTCATGGGCTATTTTCTGGCTTATTATCGGCCTTTTGCTATTGGCTGGCAGCTCCCGGTTACTGGTCTGGGGCGCGACAGAGATAGCCACCACCCTCGGAGTAAGTGAACTTATTATCGGTCTGACTATCGTAGCTATAGGTACCAGCCTGCCAGAGCTGGCAGCATCGGTTGCCAGCGCCCTAAAAGGCCATACTGATATAGCACTTGGAAATATTGTCGGCTCAAACATATTCAACATTGCCGCAGTAATGGCGGTTCCCGGGCTTATAGCGCCCATTGAACTGGAGTCGATTGTACTATTACGGGATTATGGAATGACGCTGGGGCTAACGTTGTTATTAGCACTACTTGCCCTTGTTCAAAAGCCACCCAAAATCTCTCGTGTTGAAGGGGGATTACTGGTGACAGCCTATGCAGGCTATCTGGCACTGCTATACAATATGAGTATCTGACTTTTCAGACGGCGACTCTCTTCCTGAATAACGAGCTGTGAATATAGAGCTATGAACAAAGAACTGGATTTTTTAGCATCGGCCAAACGCACTATTTTGATGGAGCGAGACGCTGTCAACGACCTGATCACTCATCTGGACTCCAATTTTGAAACAGCCTGCAAGCTGGCGCTGGAATGTAAAGGCCGGGTAATCGTCACTGGCATGGGGAAAAGCGGTCATATTGGCAACAAAATAGCGGCAACTCTGGCCTCTACCGGCACCCCTTCTTTTTTTGTTCACCCTGGCGAAGCCAGTCATGGCGACTTAGGCATGTTCACCTCTGATGATGTCGTCATCGCTCTATCCAACTCAGGTGAGACCAGCGAAGTACTGTCCATACTGCCACTGATTAAGCGTATGAAAGCCCCACTAATCAGCATTACAGGAAACCCGGGCTCAACTCTGTCCCGTAGCGCTGACGCTAATCTGAACGTGACTATTAGCGAAGAAGCCTGCCCATTAGGCCTTGCCCCCACGTCCAGCACTACTGCGACGCTGGTCATTGGTGATGCCCTGGCTATTGCGTTATTGGAAGCCCGCGGTTTTAGTGCTGAAGACTTTGCCTTTTCGCATCCCGGCGGTAGTCTGGGTCGACGCTTATTACTTAAAGTCTCGGATATCATGCACAGCGGAAATGACATTCCCAAAGTCAGCGATACCACGATGCTCAATGAAGCACTTATGGAAGTCACCCGCAAACGCCTGGGCATGACAACGGTTATCGACGCTGCAGGTATTCTGCAGGGAATATTCACTGACGGTGACCTGCGTCGAACCCTCGATCATGAAATTGATATGAAGAACACCCTGATTACCGAAGTAATGACCACCAGCTGCACGACAGTTAACAGCGAAATACTCGCGGCAGAAGCGCTACAAATCATGCAGGAAAAACAGATCAATGCACTGATCGTACTGGATGAGATGCAACGGCCCGTTGGAGCACTTAACATGCATGACATGCTTAAAGCAGGAGTCATCTGATGCACGCCATACTCAGCGAACAATTGATCCACAAACTGTTACCGGTAAAACTCGCAGTCTTCGATGTAGACGGTGTCCTCACGGATGGCAAACTAAACTTTCTGGCTGACGGAACTGAAGTAAAAAACTTCAATACTCTGGATGGCCTGGGCATTAAGCTCTTAGCTCAAAGCGGTATAAAAACTGCGATCATTACCGGTCGCCGCTCACCTCAGGTAGAACGAAGAGCGGAATCACTAGGCTTTGATTATCTATACCAGGGGCGTGAAGATAAGCTCACCGCCTTGAAGGAACTATGGCTCGATACCGGTTTCCAGGCAAACGAAACCGCTTATATCGGTGATGACCTGCCCGACCTTGCGGCTATTCGCGCGGTGGCATTTGGCGCAACGGTGAACGGAGGACATCAATTTGTCGCCCAGCATGCAGACTGGTGCACTCACAGGACCGCAGGTAATGGTGCAGGACGTGAATTTTGCGAAACCATTCTTGCCGCTCAGGGTAAATTGGAAGCCCTGTACGGAGAGTATCTGTAAATGCTGACCGGTCGCGCCCGGCTTGCTGCGGCAGCAGCCATTCTGATCCCTGCTGTCATCTACCTTGGCATGGATGAAGAGCGCCGGCCTAACAAAATCAAGCAGGAACCCAATCCCGCTTATCAACAATCAGACTATTATATTATCAACGGTCGAATCAGAGACTACGATAACCACGGTCACCTGAAACAACAACTCAGCTCAAGCCAGCTGGAGCATCAGCCAGTGCAACAGCTTATTCTTGTTACCAATCCAGAGTTGCAGCTATACAGCGCGAGCCTTCCCAGCCACAAAGCGAGCAGCGCAAGCGGCATCATTCGTGACAACAATGATTCAATCACCTTAGACGGTACAGTGTTATTACAAGACAGCCCTGACCCACAACAGGCCAATATATTGCAGACTGAATCATTGATATTTTATCCACAGAAAAATCTTGCACAAACAGATAAAAAAGTCACCATAACCAACACTACCAGCACAACCACCAGTGTTGGCATGACAATAGATACCGACAGTGGCATTCTTAAGCTGCTATCTGAAGTAACCGGAGTGCATAATGCTAATTAACGTTGTAAAGAAAAGCCTATGCGCATCTCTGCTATGCCTATCCTGTCTGGTTCAGGCCCTCCCTGAAGATGCCCGCCAGGCGATTCACATCACCGCCGACAGCGCGACCCGGAATGATAAGACAGGTATTACCATATACAGTGGCGATGTTATATTGACTCAGGGTAGTATGAAAATAACCGGCAAGTCCCTTGAACTAAGACAAACCGGAAAAGCAGTGTCCTCAATCATTGCAAAAGGCAACCTGGCACAGTTTCAACAGCGCCCGGCAGCTAACAAAGAGATAACCCATGCATACGGTAAGGTTCTTGATTACAATATCCACACGAAAGAGCTGGAAATAACGGGTCAGGCAAAAGTATCGCAAGGCACCGACAGTTTCAGCGGTAATAGAATTGTATATGATATGAAGAAGAGCACCGTTAATGCATTTGGTGACAGCAGTTCGAAAGGCGAACGGGTACAGATGATTATTCAACCCAAAGCAGCACAAGAAACTAAAGATACCAGCGAACCACCCATCGGAGAATCAAACAGCCAATGAGTCGACTTGAAGCAAGCAATCTGGCAAAGAGCTACAAAGGTCGCGCTGTTGTAAAAGATGTCTCAATTTCGATAGAAAGTGGGCAAATTGTCGGTTTACTGGGACCAAACGGTGCAGGTAAGACTACCTGTTTCTATATGATTGTCGGGCTGGTCGATGCCGACCAGGGACGAATCAGGATTGATCACCAGAATTTAACCCTGGAACCCATGCACGGCAGAGCACGAAAAGGCATAGGCTACCTACCCCAGGAAGCATCAATTTTTCGTAAACTAAGCGTCCATGATAACCTGATGGCAATCCTGGAAACCCGTAAAGAGTTAAGCCGTAGTGAAAGAAAACAGAAGCTAAACGAGCTCTTGGAAGAGTTTCACATTACTCACCTGAGCAACAGCCTGGGAATGAGTTTATCCGGGGGCGAGAGGCGTCGGGTCGAAATAGCCAGGGCTCTGGCGACTGAACCGACATTTATTTTGCTGGATGAGCCTTTTGCCGGCGTAGATCCGATCTCGGTAAGTGATATAAAACAAACCGTTAAGCATCTGCAAAACAAAGGGATCGGTGTACTGATAACCGATCACAACGTTCGTGAGACTCTGGACATCTGCGAACAGGCTTACATTGTCAGCGAAGGCTATATTCTTGCCGAAGGGTCACCAGAAGATATACTTGCGAACCAACAAGTCAGAGAAGCCTATTTAGGCGATCAGTTCCGTTTGTAACAGGCATATAAGCGACACTCTATGAAACAGGCGTTACAGCTTAAAATTGGTCAGCACCTGACCATGACCCCTCAATTGCAGCAAGCGATTCGCTTGTTGCAATTATCGACGCTTGACCTGCAACAGGAGATCCAGGAAGCACTTGAGTCCAATCCAATGCTTGAGGTAAATGAAGATGAACTCAACGTTGAAATAGCTCCGACTCAAGAGTCTTCTCAAAGTGAACAACCCATCACCGAAAACACGACAAGTGCGACAACTGAGTCAGAAGAGATCCAGGTAGCAGATGGTGACTGGAGCGAGAACATCCCTGAGGAACTATCAACTGACAGTAGCTGGGAAGATACTTACCAAACCGTATCTTCTTCATCATCATCTTCCCATGACTTTTCTGACATGGAGATGGAGTCAAACGATACTGCGGATGAAACCCTTCAGGACCACCTTTCCTGGCAGCTCAATCTCACACCGATGAGTGACGTCGATCAGCTGATCGCCACTAATATTATCGACGGTATTGATGTCGATGGATATTTAACAATTGAGCTGGACTCAATTCTCGAACACTTTCAGGCCCAGAACGAAGAGCTACTCAACAGCATCGAGTTAGATGAAGTTGAAGCGGTACTGCATCGCATACAACAGTTTGACCCACCTGGCGTAGCCGCACGTAACCTGAGTGAATGCCTGGCAATCCAGCTACGACAGTTACCGGGAGAAACAGAGTACCGGGCAGAGGCTCTGAAAATTGTCTCTCAGTATATCCACCTGCTGGGCAATCACGACTATAAGCAGTTGATGCGAAAAGCACGCATACGTGAACCTCAGTTGTTACAAGCAATCAGCCTGATTCAAACACTTAATCCTAAGCCGGGCTCCTCAATTACCAGCTCCCAATCTGAATATGTTATTCCGGATGTACTGGTCTATAAAGAGAACGACGTTTGGCAGGTACAACTAAACCCGGAAGTTGCTCCAAAATTACGGGTCAATGATAGCTATGCGGGTCTGATTCGCAGAGCGGACAACAGCCCCGACAACACCTATTTAAAGAACCACCTCCAGGAGGCTCGCTGGTTTATAAAAAGCCTCTTAAGCCGAAACGACACGCTAATGAAAGTCACCCGTGAAATCATAAAACGGCAGGAAGCATTTCTGGAGCATGGTGACGAAGCGATGCGACCAATGGTTCTACATGACATTGCAGAAGCGGTCGAAATGCACGAATCAACTATCTCGCGGGTTACCACCCAGAAGTTCATGCATACGCCAAACGGAATATTTGAGCTAAAGTATTTTTTCTCAAGTCACGTAACAACGGCCAATGGAGGCACCTGTTCTTCAACGGCAATCCGCGCACTCATTAAGAAACTGGTTGCTGCTGAAAACCCAACCAAACCTTTAAGCGATAACAAGATAGCGCTGCTCTTAGAAGAGCAAGGTATCAATGTTGCGCGCAGAACCATTGCAAAATACCGAGAGTCGCTTAATATTCCGCCTTCTAATGAACGCAAGCGTCTGGTTTAATAGCTTAATATCCATAGGAACCGGGCCATTATCCCGGCATTAAAACACTAGGAGATTACCATGCAGATCAATATCACCGGCCACCACGTTGAACTGACTGATTCCCTGAATGAATATGTTCAGAGTAAATTTGAAAAGCTCGAGCGCCACTTCGACAATATTACTAATGCACAGGTAACTTTAAGCGTTGAGAAGACTCGTCAGAAAGCAGAAGGCGATGTGCATGTTGCCGGCGGCCAGCTATTTGCCTCCGATGTGCAAGAAGATATGTATGCTGCGATTGATGGTTTGATTGACAAACTGGACCGTCAGATCATCAAACATAAAGAAAAGACACGAACTCACAAGTAAATATAACGCCATGCTAATCTCAGAATTATTAGCGCCCTCCGGAGTACTTTGTGCTCTGGAGGGGGGTAGTAAAAAACGTATACTGGAAATTGCCAGCGAGCATATCGCTGAGCTACACCCTGAACTTGACGCTGAAACAGTTTTTGCCGGTCTCATTTGCCGGGAAAGACTAGGTAGCACCGGCATTGGTGATGGCATCGCTATCCCCCACAGTCGACTCGATGCATGCGAGCACGCTACCGCTCTGCTTATTCAGCTTAAAGAGCCTATCGATTTTGACTCAATTGATAGCAAACCTGTCGACCTGTTATTCATCCTTCTGGTTCCTTCAGAAGCTTGCGATCAGCATCTGCAAACGCTGGGAAATCTGGCTGAGCTCTTCAGCCAGCCCGAGTTCCGCAATCAACTTCGCAGCGCTAACTCAGCTGAAAGTCTTTATACCGCAGTGACGGAATTCAAACAGGGCTGACACCAATGAAGCTAATCATCATCAGCGGGCGTTCTGGCTCTGGAAAGTCTACCGCCTTGCAGGCCCTTGAAGATGTTGGCTTCTATTGTATCGATAACTTGCCCGCCCCTCTGCTTCCAGGGCTTGTTAAACAGATCCTCAGCGACCCTGATCACCCGGGCCAGCTTGCTGTCAGTATTGATGCACGCAACCAGCACAGCAATCTAAAACTGTTTCCGGAGATCTTCGCGCAGCTGCGTGAAACCGGTCAGCTTGAGTGCGAAGTTCTCTATCTTGATAGTTCAGAAACCACTCTGTTGAAACGCTACAGTGCTACCCGTCGAAAGCATCCACTATCAAATGATAATCAGGGGCTGCAAGAAGCAATTAACTATGAGAAGGTCCTACTGGCACCGGTTGCCGATCTGGCGACCATCCGTATTGACACTACCCGCCTGTCTCTCTATGAGCTGCGGGACAGTATCAAACTCAGAGTTGCCAAGCGGCAGGAGCAAGAGCTTTCTCTGCAATTCGAATCATTCGGCTATAAACACGGCGTACCTTTGGATGTCGATTTCACCTTTGACGTCCGGTGCCTGCCAAATCCCTATTGGCTACCCGAATTACGAGGACTAACCGGGCAGGAAAAACCAGTCATCACTTTTCTTGAACAACAGTCTGATGTCAGGGAAATGCTAGAAGATATCACCCGTTATCTGGAAAAATGGCTACCTCGCTTTGAACAGAATAACCGCAGCTACATCACAGTAGGTATCGGCTGTACCGGTGGTCAGCATCGCTCAGTCTTTATCAGCGAACGTCTGGCTGGCCATTTTCGGACAACTATGGATAATGTCCAGATACGCCATCGTGAATTGAACTGATTAAGGGTATTTACAGATGCAGGAAAAACAGATCACTATTATTAACAAGCTTGGCCTGCACGCCCGTGCCGCCGCTAAACTGATCAATGTCACCAGCTCCTTCTCCTCTGATATACAACTCAATAAAGATGGCCGCCAGGTTGATGGCAAAAGTATTATGTCAGTAATGATGCTCGCTGCCAGCAAAGGAACCGAACTCACTATATCTACCTGTGGCGATGATGAACAACAAGCACTGGATGCTATCGAACAGTTAATAAATAACCGTTTTGATGAAGAAGAATAACCTGTACGTCTTATTCCTTTAAAAACAATCCGCTATACTACCCCACAGAAAGTACTCGCCGGCCTTATTTGATAATCCGGCAATAATTTTTATGCTACACGTCTGACCGGGGTCCGGCCATGAACGCCAACACAAACGAGAGCGAACTGGATAAGCTGAATACAGCTCTCGAAGAGGGCGCTTTCAGGCAGATCCGCTATACCCTGAATAAAACACTCCGCCCTTCTGAAGTCGCCCACCTGATAGAGAAATCACCGCCAAAAGAGCGAAAACTGCTCTGGAGCATGATTCATAAAGATATCGAGGCAGAGGTACTACAGGATCTTGGCGACGACGTTCAGGCAGAAATACTGAGCCAAATGGAGACTGCCGAGGTTTTGGCGATCTCCGAAGCTCTGGAAACAGACGATCTTGCGGATATGATGCAGCAATTACCGGAAACGGTGATGCACGAACTGCTGCGCTCAATGGACCATCAAAACCGGGAGCGGGTCGAGAAAGTACTTTCCTATCCGGAAGACACCGCCGGTGGTCTGATGAATACAGACACCATCACTATCCGTCCGGATATCACCGTAGAAGCCGCTCTGCGTTATCTACGCAGGCACGATGAATTGCCTGAGATGACCGACAGCCTCTTTGTTGTCAGTCGAAAAGGTTCCTATATCGGCAGCCTTCCCCTGACTCGTATGCTCGTTAGTGATCCGACCAGTACGGTCCGGGAAATGATGGTGACAGACAAGCCACCAATTGCTGCAAAAATGGAAGATACCAAAGTCGCTCAGCTATTTGAGCAAGAAGACTTGGTATCAGCCCCCGTTGTCGATGAAAAAAATCAACTGCTTGGACGAATTACCATCGATGACGTAGTAGACGTCATCCGTGAAGATGCCGATCACTCTCTGATGAGCATGGCGGGTCTGGACGAAGATGAAGACACGTTCGCTCCGATCATGAAAACAACCCGGCGACGTGCTGTATGGTTAGGGATCAACCTGATTACAGCATTCCTAGCTTCCGCTGTTATCGGCATTTTCGAAGAAACAATAGGAAAAGTTGTCGCGCTGGCAGTACTGATGCCTATTGTTGCCAGCATGGGCGGAATTGCGGGTAGCCAGGTATTAACGCTGATGATTCGCGGTCAGGCACTGGGGCATGTTGAGCGCTCTAATGCCGGCTGGCTGCTCAACCGTGAAATAATAGTAGGGACACTCAACGGACTACTCTGGGCCCTCGTCGTCGCGGCTATCGCTATGCTCTGGTTTCAAGAGATAACCATCGGCATCATCATCGGCTGTGCTATTATTATCAACCTGTTTGCCGCTGCGCTGGCGGGTACTTTGCTGCCAATCATCCTCAAATCCTGGGGCATCGACCCGGCACTGGCTGGTAGTGTTTTGTTGACTACAATTACTGATGTAGTTGGTTTTTTTGCATTCCTCGGCCTGGCAACCGCTTTCTATAGTTAGCGTTTACCCAGACTACAAAAGAGATTTATATGAGTCAGAATGACAATTTTCACCAAGACGATAACGAGTTCGACGAAGACAGGGTATCAAAAAGCCAGCGTAAGCGGGAGATGGACCACCTACAGACCCTGGGTGCCCGACTGCCAGAATTGAACAAAGAGCAGCTGGCTAAGGTACCTTTAGGCGATATGCTACGCCAAGCCGTAGAGGAAGCTCAACGTCTTAAGCCCCGCTCAGAAGCAACCCGACGCCAAATGCAGTATATCGGCCGCTTGATGCAAGCGGAAGATGCTGACGCCATACAGACGGCTATTGAACGCTTTGAGGCGGGAAAACAAGCGCACCTGCAAATATTCCACAAACTGGAGCTCTGGCGTGACCGGCTTATTCTGGGTGACAACAGTGACCTTCAAGCGTATCTGAATGACGATCCGGAGGCAGATATCCAACATCTGCGTCAGCTGCTACGAAACGCCAAGAAAGAGGCCAGCCTTAACAAGCCACCTGTCGCAGCCAGAAAGCTATTCAAATATCTGCGGGAGCGCGCGGAAGATCGCCTGTAAACAGAAAAACTTAGTCAATGCGGCCAGTAAAGCTTAATTCGGATTGACCGCAGAATCACTTCCTGTTTTTGGCTTTTGCTGGAGTAACTCGACTTTCGGGTCACTCCAGTCACCCACCATCGTATAAGTCACCGTCGCAAATTCCTTTTTCACTTTATCGCCCACTAGCTTGTCCAGAAGAAAGGCTAAACCAGCAATCTGCGGAGCGCCCAACAATACTGCGGCGAACGGAAGATTATCCGTCACGGGCAACGTTACGGCCATCTGCTGATCTACTGTTTCATTGACCAGATCGATCTCTCCACTCATCGCCATATCCAATGATGGCCCGCGCATCACAAAGGGCGTATTGGCTATCGCCACCCCTTCACTGATTCGGTAGTCTCCTTCCATCCGGTCAAAACTAACGCCTTTCGAAAAGAGGTCGGCAAAATCTAGCTTTAGCCGTCGCCCCAGCGCATTCATATTCAGAATCCCGAAGACCCGCAAAAAACCTGCCGCGCCTCCGGATTCAATCAACCGCCCTTCACTGGCACTAAATTTTGCGGCCCCATTAATCGCAGCCAATTCATATTCCCAGGGCGCGCCCGGCCAGGTCAGTTGTAAATCTGCACCGAACTTTTCCGTTTCCAGCACTTTTTCATAACCTGCACTCGTCAGGCTTTCGCCTAAGTTTTTGGCCGATATAACCAGCTTTAATTGACTCTGACTCGGCTCTCCAGGCTGCCAAACAATACCACCTTTTGCATCGAGCCCAGGCAACTGGCCAACAATATTCTCTATATACGTCCGCCCTTCACGATTACGAACGTTAAATTGCCACTGACCCCAGCGCTTCCCTTTCAAAATAAGATCTCGCACTTCGAAATCCAGATCAGAGATAGATCCCGGTTGTAACAGCTCATCAAGCTGAGCAGTTTCCATCGCCAGCAGCCCTTTTGTGGTTTCAACCGCTACATTCTCACCACCCACTTCTGCTGACTGCGGCAACGGTCCATCAGGCGTCGGCAATAACGAATCCAGATTCAGCTGCTCGAATAATAGTGTAGGCGCTTTTGCACTATTATCAGGCATATCCACCAGCACTTTTAAATCCGGGCTGGTAACCCCTGCGCGCCAGCTATCAGCCAATCGCTCCAGCAGTACCCTCGCTTTAAGCACCCGTAGGTCTGCATAACTCAATTCTGTAATATCCACATCAAGTTGCACAGGAGTTATCGGAGAACGATTGCCTACAGCTACCTTTTCTCCGATGATTTTAGCTCCCTGTAACATGCTGAATAGCTGATCATAGTCCAACTGTTGCAAGCTTCCGCCAACCATCAACCCAGTAAAGTCAGTCGGTCTGGCATCTCCCCCTCCCAGGGTTAAATGCCCTTTATTGAGCTTATTGTTATCCACTTGCAGCCAGGCACTCAATTGATCACCCAGTTTAATATTAACAGTCCGCGGCGACTCAAAGTCAGTACGTAGCAACAACGGCATCTTTTCCCCTGCCTTCTTACTAAAAGGGGGTATCATATCGAGGTGAGTTTTCTTAAGATCTGAGCGAACCGTGAGCCCCGAACAGCCTGAGCGGACACAGATATCCAGATCTGCATCAAAAGGCTGGTTACCCTCCGCTAAAGCCAATAGATCAACACCACTCCACTCACGCAGCTGTTTGATTTTTATACTGGATTTAAATCGGGTACGGATGACTTCAGCCTGACCACTACCGCTAGTTTTAATGTTAGCGGTTAGTGGCTGACCAAAAAAAACACCGCTAAGCGGCTCAGAATAGAGACCGCGATCATTACGATAACCAATCAGCCCGGAGAGTTTATCAAAGCTTAAATTGCGTTCTTTTGATATCAGTTTCAGTTCGGTAAAACGGCTACTAACATCAATATCAGGCTCCTTACCATCCAAAGGAATCATTAAGCTCAATTGAGTATCGGCCTGCCCACTAAGCTGCCAACTGGCCAACTCTTTACTACTGCCGATAACAGGACTTTCAATCAGCGTTCGTCCTATATCAGCACTATCGCCTGATACTCGGGCCAGTATACTCAAGTTATTCGATCCCGGCGGCAGATAGACCCAGCCATGATCAACTTTACTGTTAAGGATCTGTCCATCGCTGACATTAATCGACAACCCCTGCTCACGTAACAACAAAGAGGCATCCGCACTTGTCACAGCGGGCCATCCAACCTGATAATCGACAGCCGCGTCTGCGATATCCATAAACATCTGTACCGTTGGCGACTGCCGTTCCGGAATATTCCGGGTCCCGGTATGAAGCATAAAGCCACCCTGATTAATATGCCCACGCTTCACCGCTTGTGCGACCCAGGGTTTAATTCCCGGATCAATTTCATGATCAGGAATAAGCTCAGGCGCCAGACTACCATCAGATCCCTTTACACCGATCAACAGCGTTAGCTCACTTTGCACCCCTTGTATCAAAGGTAAGTGCAGACTCCAGCGACCATTGGCGTTAATCCCCGCCTTCTTTACCTCAGCACGCTCGCTTCTCAAGTGTAGGACATCTTCTGCCAGGCTAAAATGTGTCACCCCTCTGGCAGACGTAAACTCCCACCCTTTATCGAAAATATCAGGAAAATGCAGCCCCAGATTATCACTCTCGAGATCTATGCGACCCTGCAAACCTGAAGTGCCATACTCCAGTTGCAATAAACCATTGATACCAGCCATTGCAGGAACACCATAAGCTGCAGAGAAACCAACCTGGTCAAGATCTCCTTTGAGATTAAGGTGCGTCCAGTTTTGTAGTGAGTCGGGTGAGCCCTTCGCTACCGCTTCGCTTGAAACCTCGGGCCACTCTAGTGCCAGATTCCATATTTTCCCCACCGGCGCCATCTCTTTTATCACGCCTTTTAACGCTTCAGGCACCCAGCTTTGGGGCTTGATAAACTCAACTGTTGACTTCACATCAAGCTCAGTTAAGCCAACAGAAGTAATTTTTCCTTGCTGCCGGTTTATTATTAGCTGGGGAAACGTAAGTGGTTGATGATTTATCTGTGCTGTGAATTCATTAACCTGCAACTGAAACTGTCTGCGCGCAGGTTGTAACAATACAAAACCAGTTGATAACTCTTGCACCTCTAGTTCAGGTAACTGATCACTCCCGGTCACTATTTTCAGCTTATCCGTAGCCAGATTGCCAAACATGCGAGTCAAACGCCCTTCCGACCAACTCCCCCAAATTTCAGCCCCCAGCTCTAATTGTTTAAGCGCTGTGGGTATTGGAAAAAGCTCACGCGCAGCCTCCAGCAGAGGCGTATCAACGCCAGCCAACTGAAGATAGAAGTCAAAACGCGTTGTTTTAGGATTAAACTGAGCCCCTTCCGACTCAACTCTCAGCACAGCAGATAACTGCTGCTGTTCATGACTGATCAATAGCTCGCCGGAAAAATGATGCTGGCGCTGACTATTTTCAAGATTGATACTCTCACTCTGAAGCAGCAACTGCTTTCCAGACGGTAAGGTCAAATCGATCTGGGTATCATAGAAGAAAATATGCGGCTGTAACCACAAGGCAGCCAAAGGATCGAGTTCCACCGCCTGATTACTTTTTTTGGAAGCACTGGGTGAGTTTTGTGTGTGCGGCTGGGGCCAGCTAACTAACTTCGCTTCAGTATGGAGAGACCACAGCTCAACTTTGCTCAGAACCGGCTGCCATTTTAAAAGACTCGACACTGGATTAAGACCCAATACCAGCTGACCGACTTCTACCCGGCCTATATTCTGTGACCGGTGATCTGCAATGACCATATCCTGAATCAACAGTGTAGGAAACCGACCTTCCCAACTGGCATTTATATCGCCAATACTGACTTCTGTTCGCAAGCGATCACTCAGATACTGCTCGATCTCTTCACGATAGTCCCAAACAGCAGGCAAGAGCTGACGCACCACCACTGTTAGCAACGCAATCAATAAGATAGCGATCACCAAAAACCAGCCAAGCCAGCGATTTAGTGACCTTAAAACCATCCCTATAGATGGCACAACTATTTCAGCACCACGTCATACTGCTCCGGACCATACATCGGCTCTACCTGAAAGCGAATCGTCTTAGCGATGAAGGCCTCCAGCTCTGCCACATGATCAGAGGCTTCATCGAGCAGCATCGCAACCACCTGATCCGCAGCTAAAACCAGATAGGAGTCCGTATCATATGCCCGGTGCTGCCGCAGAATTTCCCGGAAGATTTCATAGCACACAGTTTCAGGGGTTTTAACCGAGCCGCGCCCCTGGCAGTGACTGCAAGCTTCACAGAGGATATGTTCCAGGCTTTCGCGGGTACGTTTACGCGTCATTTCCACCAGACCTAACTCAGAAACACCGGTGACCTTACACTTCACATGATCCTTTTCGAGCACCCGTTCAAGTGTACGTAATACCTGCCGTTGATGATCTTCATCAAGCATATCGATGAAATCAATAATAATGATACCACCCAGATTACGCAGTCTAAGCTGTCGACCAATAGCCGTCGCTGCTTCAAGGTTGGTTTTGAAAATGGTTTCTTCAAGGTTTCGATGGCCAACATATCCACCGGTATTGATATCCACCGTAGTCATCGCTTCGGTCTGATCAAAAATCAGATAGCCGCCAGACTTCAGTTCAACTTTACGCCCCAGCGCTTTTTGAATTTCATCTTCAATATTATAAAGGTCAAATATTGGCCGTTCACCCGGATAATATTCAAGGATATTGCTAATCTCAGGCACCAGCGCTTCAGCAAATTGTTGAGACCGCTGAAAGGTTTCTTTAGAGTCCACTCGAATACGCTCCACTCCCGCATGAGCCATATCCCTTAATGCACGCATATTCAGCGGCAAGTCCTCATAGATACAGGAAGGAGCACTAAACTCACCTATCTTGCGGTTAATAGAGTCCCACAAGCGGCACAGGAACAGAATATCCTGTTTTAATTCAGCCTCACTCACACCTTCTGATACCGTTCGGAGAATAAAGCCTCCGACCTTGGTATTCAGATCTTCCAGCCCGGCAACCACTTCCTCAACCATCCCACGCAGACGGTCACGTTCATCACTATCTTCTATTCTCTGAGAGATACCAATATGTTCATTGCCTGGCATATACACCAGATAGCGGGATGGAATCGAAATATTCGTTGTCAGCCGAGCACCTTTAGTGCCTAACGGGTCCTTAGTCACCTGAACAACCAGAGACTGCCCTTCTCGCAGCAAACGGTTTATCGTCAGGTTACTTTTCCCATTCCCAACACCATTTTCATCTTCCGGGTGCTGCAGCTCATCGACATGTATAAATGCAGCACGCTCAAGCCCTATATCAACAAAAGCAGCCTGCATACCGGGAAGCACCCTGACCACTTTTCCTTTATAGATATTTCCAACTATTCCCCGGCGCTCTGCCCGCTCGACATAGATCTCCTGCGGCATACCATTTTCAATAACCGCTACCCGTGTCTCAATTGGGGTAAAGTTGATCAGAATCTCTTCACTCATATTCCATTCCCAGGTGACCTGATTGCTGGCCCCATCAGTAATCTGTATACGCCGCAGTCTGCAGGAGTGCCTGACTGGATCAATAACTCAATTTAAACAAAACGAAAAACCACTACAGTAACCCAGGTCATACAACCGAACTCTGCCATACCGTAATGCCAAAACTTTCCAAAAGCGCTGCAGTTTCTGTCAGGGGCAAACCCACAACGGCGGAGTAGCTACCTTTTATATTAGCAACAAACACTGCTCCAAGTCCCTGAATTCCATAAGCACCTGCCTTATCTTTTGGCTCCCCGCTGTTCCAGTATCGTTCACACAACGCCTGGCTTAAAACACGAAAAGTTACTTCTGTAGTGACTACCTGACTAACAATTCGTTCCCGATCCATTACAGCAACAGCGGTCATAACCTGATGTTTATCTCCGGATAGTCGCTGTAGCATCTCAATTGCATCTTGCTTACTGACAGGTTTACCCAAAATACGATCACCGGTCACCACCACCGTATCAGCACCCAGCACTACGGATTCCAGACTCGCTCGCTGTAATCCAGCGCTCGCTTTCTCTCTGGCTAAACGTTCAACAAACACTCTGGGCGCCTCACCAGGCAGAGGGATTTCTGGAATATCCACCGGTTTTACAACGCAAGACACACCGATTTGTTGCAGAAGTTCCAAACGACGGGGAGAGGCTGACGCGAGAATTAATTCAGAAGTATTCTTTTTAACGCCGGAGATTTCAAAGCAAGCTTTATCAAACTCAATCACTTACACGGCCTCTATTTATATATCAGGCAACCCTGAATGCTCTACGCAACCCTCTGAGGATTACAAATAGCCAGGGCCACAAGATCGCACTCATCAACGCGGGCAGTAAAAAAATCAAACTGTCACTGCGGGTGCCCATCAGGTTATGAACCCAATTGAAAATTAGTTGATTGATACCCACCAGCATCATCACCATGACCGCCTGCTGTATAAGCGGAAACATTCTCAGGCGCTTATATAGTAACAGCGTAAGATAGGTGATAATCAACAAGGATAAGACATTCAACCCCATCGGGCTGCCCTTAATCAGATCAAGCCCTAACCCTACCAGGGCGGCAGTGCCTAGGCCAACACGTTCAGGCAACGCCATTACCCAATAAATCAGAATCATCGCCACCCATTCAGGCCGAAACCATTCTGCAAACTGAGGCAGAGGCATCTGGCTAAGCATATAACCGACTAAAAACGTTGCCAGGATGATCGATCCCCCACCCCGTTTATTGCTCAACGCTGCTCTCCGATGCTTCGATACCGACCTGATCCGGGGTCACTTTCTCTGGGCTTGCCTGTTCAAGCTCAACAGGCAACTCCGTTACCTGGGGGATATCGACTAATAAAATATGACGGCTCTTATTCAGCATGGCAGCAGGCTTTGCCTTAACAATAGAAAAAGGCTGCCCAGGATCTCGCTGTACACTGGAAACCCGAGCCACAGGGTAACCTCGGGGGAAACGCGCACCCAATCCAGACGAAACTAACAGATCGCCTTCACGAATATCAGCGGTGTCTGGCACATGCACAAGCTCTAACTGATTAACTGATCCATTCCCCAGTGCAATCGAGCGGAAACCGTTACGATTTATCTCAACAGGGATCGCATGTCGGGAATCAGTAATCAGCATCGCCCGACTGGTATAGTGACTGACCTCAACGATCTGTCCCATAATTCCACCGGAATCAAGCACCGCCTGGCCCACATACGCATGATCCTCCGATCCCCGATTAAGCACGATCTGATGCTGGAACGGGTCGGGATTAACCCCTATCAACTCCGTTAGAAACACATCCTGATCAAGCCGTTGACGGCCTTCTAACAATTCACGTAAGCGAACATTTTCAGCGGTAAGAGAGGCCACTTGCTGAACCCTCTGCTTCAACAGCAAGGCTTCCTGACGCAAGCGCCGATTTTCATCGGTTAACTGACTACGGGTCACTAAAACATCGCTAAGCTCATCAGCCACCTGCGCGGGGGCATCCACAATCCATTGCAGTGGAGTGATTAACAAAGATAGGTTGGAGCGGGTTTGATTCATTTTGGACCACTTCAAGTCCAGAACAATCAGCACTACAGACAGCACCAACAGAACGATAAAGCGGGTCCATAGGGACCCGCTAATGAAGATACTAGCGATAGAACACCTCCTGTCGAAGTTGTTCCGTTATTCTGGCAAAATCAACCATTCAATTTATTCACGCTTATTCAAAAGTCAGCAACTCAAACGCGTGCTTATCAAGCAGCTCCAGCGCCCGGCCACCGCCTCGTGCTACGCAGGTCAGAGGATCTTCAGCAACGATTACTGGCAAACCTGTTTCTTCGCTGATCAGCTTATCCAGGTTACGCAGCAAGGCTCCACCACCGGTCAGTACGATACCGCGCTCAGCAATATCAGATGCCAACTCAGGCGGACATTGTTCCAGCGCACTTTTTACCGACTGAACAATTGCAGACAGTGGCTCCTGTAACGCTTCCATGATTTCGTTACTATTGAGCGTGAAGCTACGGGGAATACCTTCGGCAAGGTTACGTCCACGCACATCGATCTCAAATGTTTCAGAAGTAGGGTATGCGGTACCGACTTCCTGCTTAATCCGTTCTGCCGTGGCATCACCTATCAGGCTACCGTAATTACGGCGGATATAGGTCACAATACCTTCATCAAAACGATCGCCGCCTACGCGAACTGATTCAGCGTAAACAATACCGTTGAGCGAGATGATCGCAATCTCAGTGGTGCCACCACCAATATCCACGACCATTGAACCGTTAGCTTCATCAACCGGAAGCCCTGCTCCAATTGCAGCGGCCATCGGCTCTTCAATCAGGTAAACATCACGTGCACCCGCGCCCATGGCTGATTCTTTTATTGCACGACGTTCAACCTGTGTCGACTGACAGGGAACGCACACCAAAACCCGCGGGCTTGGCGTCAGAAAACTATTATCATGTACTTTGCTAATAAAATGCTGCAGCATCTTCTCAGTCACATGAAAATCTGCGATAACACCATCTTTCATCGGCCGGATGGCAGTGATATTTCCTGGAGTACGACCTAACATCCGTTTTGCATCAGTACCAACTGCAGCAACGGTTTTTTGCGCGCCATTACTGCTTTGACGAATAGCGACCACAGAAGGCTCATTCAGGACAATGTCTTTATCGCGAACATAAATAAGGGTATTGGCCGTGCCCAAATCAATAGATAGGTCACTGGAAAAAAGCCCTCGAATCTTCTTAAACATCGGTTGTCCGCCTTAGATTGTGCGACTGCACATTCACTTGATCAAAAAAACAGGCCCACTGTAGCAATGGCGGGGATTTTGGGCAAGCTGCAAATGTGTTAACGTAGCGCTTTATTTAGTTATCTGACCAAATACCATAGCAATGAGAATTCAATCATGTCTTTAGACCGCTCTGACGTCGAAAAGATCGCGCATCTGGCGAGATTAAATATCGCCGAACAGGATATTCAGGAATATGCTGAAAACCTGACCGACATTCTGGACCTTGTCGATCAGATGCAAGCCATAGATACCACGGATATTAAACCAATGGCTCACCCGATGGATGCTATTCAGCGTTTACGTAGCGACACAGTAACCGAGGGCAATCAGCGCGACCACCTACAAACGGTTGCTCCGGCTGTTGAAGCGGGACTCTTTCAGGTTCCTAAAGTAATCGAATAACCCCGAACCCAATACCTGTTTAAGGATCAATTAACATTATGTTTGAGAAAACACTCGCCGAATTGGCGCAGGGGTTGGCAAGCGGTGAATTTAGCAGTGTTGAGCTAACCCGCAGCTACCTTGATCGTATAAAGACCGAAGATGACGCTCTGAACAGTTTTATTACTGTCACTGAAACACAAGCACTGTCGCAGGCTGAAGCGGCTGATCAACGTCGTTCCGCTGGAGAGGCTGGCACTTTTACCGGCCTGCCTATCGCCCATAAAGACATCTTCTGCACCCAGGGCGTTAGAACCAGTTGTGGCTCCCGTATGCTGGATAGCTTCGCCTCCCCTTACAACGCTACGGTGATTGAGAACTTCAACACTGCCGGCGCCGTAAGCCTGGGTAAGACCAATATGGACGAGTTCGCGATGGGCTCCTCCAACGAATCCAGTTTCTACGGCCCCGCTCGTAATCCATGGAATAATGACTGCGTACCCGGCGGTTCGTCCGGTGGATCAGCCGCAGCAGTAGCCGGCCGCCTGGCACCCGCTGCAACCGGTACCGATACTGGTGGGTCAATCCGTCAACCCGCAGCCCTGTGCGGCATTACCGGTCTGAAACCAACCTACGGTCGAGTATCCCGTTACGGCATGATCGCCTACGCGTCATCACTGGACCAGGGTGGGCCGATGGCACGCACTGCCGAAGATAACGCGATGATGCTCAACGTAATGGCGGGGTTCGATCCAAAAGACTCAACCAGTATCGATAAAGCTGTTCCGGATTACACCCTGGCATTAAACGATTCCTTGAAAGGGCTGAAAATAGGCCTGCCAAAAGAGTTCTTCTCTGGAGAAATTGATCCGCAGATTACCACTCAGGTGCAGAATGCGATTCGCGAGTTCGAGGCACTGGGCGCGACCATTAAAGAGATCAGCCTGCCAAACACCCACTTAGCTATTCCGGCGTACTATATTATTGCACCGGCTGAAGCCTCTTCCAACCTCTCTCGATTCGACGGCGTTCGCTACGGCCATCGCTGTGAAGAGCCGGCAGATCTGGAAGATATGTATAAACGCAGCCGGGGCGAAGGGTTTGGGGAAGAAGTTAAACGCCGCATCATGGTAGGCACTTACGCGCTTTCCGAAGGCTTCTACGACGCTTACTACAAAAAAGCGCTACAGATTCGCCGACTGATTCAACAGGATTACGTTAATGCCCTGTCTGAAGTTGATATTATTATGGGCCCCACCACACCGCATCCCGCCTTTAAACTAGGCGAGAAATCGTCTGACCCAATTGCGATGTATATGGAAGATATTTTCACCATCTCCCTTAACCTTGCGGGCATGCCTGGGATGTCTATCCCTTGCGGTTTTGCTAATGGACTTCCTGTTGGCCTTCAGTTGATCGGAAACTACTTTGCTGAAGAGCGCCTTTTAAATGCCTCACACCAGTTTCAGCAAGCGACAGACTGGCATAAGCAGACGCCAACAAGTTAAACGCTGCATAACAACAGCATGTAGATACAGAATTTAACGCAGTCGCATTTGTGCAAATACCACAACTGACTGCAAGAAGAGGTTTACAAGATGGAATGGGAAGCAGTCATCGGGCTTGAGATTCACGCCCAACTGGCGACTAAGTCCAAGATATTCTCCGGAGCCAGCACCGCTTTTGGTGCCGAACCAAACACCCAGGCATGCGCCGTTGACCTGGCATTGCCTGGCACCCTGCCGGTGTTTAACGCTGAAGCACTGCGTATGGCCGTCATGTTCGGTGTCGCCATTGAAGCAGAAATAGGCCACACCTCGGTATTTGATCGTAAGAATTACTTCTATCCGGATTTGCCAAAAGGCTATCAAACCAGCCAGTTATTCCATCCTATCGTCGGCATTGGCCATATCGATATCGAGCTGGAAGATGGCTCCACCAAGCGGATAGGCGTTACCCGGGCACACCTTGAGGAGGATGCAGGTAAATCCCTGCATGAAGAGTTCCCAAGCATGACCGGTATCGATCTCAACAGGGCTGGAACCCCGTTGCTGGAAATCGTATCCGAACCGGATATGCGCAGCGCTGAAGAGGCGGTCGCTTACGTTAAAAAGATTCACGCGATCGTAACCAATCTGGGTATCTGTGACGGCAACATGGCTGAAGGCTCCTTCCGCTGCGACTGCAACGTTTCAGTACGCCCCAAGGGCGAAGAGAAACTAGGCAATCGTACTGAGTCCAAGAACATCAACTCCTTCCGTTTTATCGAAAAAGCGATTAAAGGCGAGATTATACGCCAGATCGACCTGATTGAAGATGGCCACACTATCACTCAGGAAACTCGTCTTTATGACGCCAATAAAGATGAAACCCGCTCTATGCGAAGCAAGGAAGAAGCCAACGATTACCGTTACTTCCCCTGCCCTGATCTACTGCCGATCGTTATCGACGATGAATATGTAGAGCAGATCCGCAACTGTTTGCCGGAGCTACCGGATGCCCGTAAAGCTCGCTTCCTTGAGCAGTTCAAACTAAGCGACTACGATGCAATGGTACTGTCTGCCTACCGAGAACTTGGCGGTTATTTTGAAACCGTAGCCAATACCGCAGGCGATGCAAAACTGGCAGCCAACTGGGTAATGGGCGAACTGTCAAAGCATCTAAATCAGAACGATACTGATATCACCGCCTCTCCGGTCACCGCTGAGATGCTGGGTGGACTGCTACTACGTATCAAAGACAACACTATTACTGGCAAAATAGCCAAACAAGTGTTTGAATCGATGTGGGCTGGTGATGGCAATGCCGATGAAGTCATTGAAGCCAAGGGCTTGAAGCAGGTAACCGATACCGGCGCTATCGAGTCGATGGTTGATGATGTCATCGGTGCAAACCAACCTCAGGTTGATCAATACGTCAATGCTGAACCGGAAAAGCGCGGCAAGATGATCGGCTTCTTCATGGGGAAGGTAATGCAAGCCTCTCAGGGTAAAGCAAATCCTGGACAAGTTCAGGGGTTACTCAAGCAGAAACTTGACTCTTTAGCCAACAGCTAACGCTGTCCACACCTGCTAATAAAAACCGGCTTTGCCGGTTTTTTTTGTTCATAAAATTACCTAAGCATAGCCGAGAGAAGGATTAATTTAGCAAAATAGTCGGATTAAGTAGCATAAAAAATGAACCTCAGAAGCCAAAAATCGTCTAATATTGTCCAACACGTATTGGCTTAAACAGGAGCAAAACTATGCCAACCGCGACATTTGCAGCAGGATGCTTTTGGGGGGTTGAATCCCGCTTTGCCAGCACCTCGGGAGTAACCTCAACAGCTGTCGGTTATATGGGCGGACATACGAATGATCCGACCTATGAAGAGCTATGCCGCAAAGGCACAGGGCATGCCGAAGTAGTACAACTGGAATTTGACGAACAACAGATTAGCTATGACACTCTGCTGGATATCTTTTGGCAGATGCACGATCCTACCACCCTGAATCAGCAGGGGCCGGATATCGGTGATCAATACAGATCTGCTATTTTTTATCATGATGATCATCAGCGGATTATGGCAGAGCAAAGCTTAGCAGTGCTGGACAAAAGCGGCATCTTTGGCAACCCCATCGTGACACAGATAGCCAAGGCTTCACAATTCTGGCGCGCAGAAGAGTATCACCAACAGTACAATGCCAAGAACGGCTATGGTGGATGCTCAATCTAAAAAAACACCTGAATACTTACCAACAGGTATTCAGGTGATCTCATAGTCCATCTTTATTACCAGTACAACGAGACATCGGCTCAGAAACTCAGAAGCCTCGATCGACTCTTATATCAAAGATCTACTCAACCGCCAGCCTTCAGCCTTCAGATTTCAGATTTCAGCAGCCAAGCGAGTTCCTTGATCAATTGCCCGCTTTGCATCCAACTCTGTGGCCAGATCTGCTCCACCAATCAGATGAAACGGCTTATGCAACCCCTCTGCCAACTCCCGCAACGACTCCTGCCCAGCGCAGAGAATAACGTTATCCACCTCCAGCAGCCGATTTTCACCATTCACTACAAGATGTAAACCTGCATCATCAATTCGATGATATTCACAACCGGATAACATCTCGACCTGTCGTTTTTTCAAACCCAGTCGATGCGCCCAACCAGTGGTTTTCCCCAACCCATTACCCACTTTAGAAGCTTTACGCTGTAACAGATAAACCTGGCGGGCTGTAGGTTGCTGCTCCGGCTTAACGCCCTTCACGCCGCCCCGGGCTTGCAGACTCATATCCACACCCCATTCACGCATAAACGCAGGAATATCCTGACTGGTTGATACACCCTGATGGGTCAGGTATTCACTAATATCAAAACCGATTCCGCCCGCACCAATGACAGCCACAGAGCGTCCTACAGCAGCCCCTCTAATCACATCAAGATAACTTAAAACCTTCTCGTGATTGTGACCTTCAATATTGGGCACGCGAGGAGTAATGCCGGTGGCAATGACAACCTCATCGAAATCACTCTGCTGTAGTTCATCCATTGTTACCCGATGCCCCAGTTTGAGCGTCACACCATCAAGTTCGATACGACGACCAAAGTAACGTAGCGTTTCATTAAATTCTTCTTTACCAGGAATCTGCTTAGCGATATTAAACTGCCCTCCAATCTCTTCAGCAGCATCAAACAGAGTAACTCCATGACCTCGCTGAGCAGCAGTGGTCGCAAAGGCAAGACCCGCCGGACCGGCTCCGATAACGGCTAGTTTTTTAGGACGGTCCGTTGCAATAACCTGTAACTCAGTTTCATGACACGCACGCGGATTGACCAGGCAACTCGTCAGTTTTCCAACAAAAATATGGTCCAGACAGGCCTGATTGCAACCAATACAAGTATTGATTTCATCACTGCGGCCTTCTGCGGACTTGAGGACAAATTCAGGATCTGCCAGGAAAGGACGAGCCATGGAAACCATATCAGCGTCGCCACGAGCCAGGACCTGCTCGGCTACTTCCGGCATATTGATTCGATTTGAAGTGATCACCGGCACTGTCAGCGCCTGACGCACTTTAGCCGTAGCCCAGGTAAAAGCCGCCCGGGGCACTTTAGTTGCGATAGTGGGGATACGCGCTTCATGCCAACCAATACCGGTGTTAATTATGGTAACCCCGGCCTGCTCAATCGCTTTACCTAAGACGATAACCTCTTCAAAGCTGCTACCGTCTTCGATCAGATCAAGCATCGACAACCTGAAAATTATAATAAAATCGGTTCCCACCCGCTGCCGTATGCGCTTTACAACCTCAACAGCAAAGCGGATACGGTTGTCATAATCCCCTCCCCACTCATCATCTCGCTGATTAGTACGAAGGGCGATAAACTGATTTATAAAATAACCTTCTGAGCCCATCACCTCAACACCATCATAACCCGCCTGCTGAGCAAGACCGGCACAATGAACAAAATTTTCAATCTGTTGCTCTATCTCTTCAATGGTTACTTCATGAGGCGGAAAGGGATTAATCGGCGCCTGTATCGCAGAGGGAGCAATGAGCTTCGGGTTATAAGCATAGCGCCCTGTGTGCAGTATTTGCATACAGATTTTACCGCCATCCGCATGTACTCTTTCTGTCACTATCCGGTGATTTTCGACATCTTCTTCAGTGGTCATTCGGGCCGCACCAGAATGAACCCCACCTTCACCATTAGGTGCAATTCCACCGGTTACAATGAGGCCAACCCCTCCTCTGACACGCTCCGAATAGAACGCTGCCATCCGTTCGAAACCATTCGGCGCTTCTTCCAGACCAAGATGCATTGACCCCATTAACACTCTATTTTTCAGCGTCGTAAATCCCAGATCAAGGGGGGCAAGCAGATGGGGGTAACCATTTGAAGGGCCGTTCATTTCAAATTCCTCACTGTTTTTATTCTGTTTTTTTAGTCGCAGCTGTTCTTAGGTAGTTATAGAAAAACCAAACTGGACAGCGTCAAGATAGAGCGATATTTTGACACTGTCAAGATTGATTGTTAGATTGCCCGGATGAAACCAACAGATTCCGCACCATCATCCCGCAATTATCATCATGGCGACCTTTACCAGTCACTGCTTTTAATGGCCACAGAGATGATTACAGAGGGAGGCACCGAAAACCTTTCCATGCGTAAGCTTGCTGATCGGGTAGGCGTTTCACGGACCGCACCCTACCACCACTTTAAAGATAAAAACGTACTTCTCTGTGCGATTGCTGAGCAGGGATTTGAAAGAGTTGAAAAACTACTTCTTGAGGCTCGAACTCAGGAAAAAGCGGTCTCTCTGACAGCCGCTTTCACCGAGTATGTACATACGTATATTGAACTTGCCCATCAACACCGGGAGCAATATGACCTGATGTTCGGCCGAGAAATATGGCGCAATGGAACACCGACTGCATCACTTCAAAACAGATCACGGCAACATTTCAAAAGTTGGCTTAACTGGATCGAACACCTGTCCGATCAGAACGTTATTCACTCCGGTGACTCAACACTGCGAACAGCACAGGTATGTTGGGCAACCCTTCACGGGCTCTGCCGATTGTTAAATGATGGAATCTATACCGAACAAAGCCATCTGAAAGAGATGGTCGATACCGCTGTGAATATGATGTTGAAAGACGCTTAAGCATAAAATTAAGCCCATCCAGCATAACGCTATTAATTCAGAATGAGGTGCTTATATCGCTAAGGAACACCAGTGGCAAAGGCGACCCCCTGCTCTGATACTAATGAAAGACGAAGTAGCATCTAGCGAAAAAAATCATCAGAGTCACTGCATGATAAGTAATCTAAGTGAATGGCGTGACATACATGGCAACAAGTATTCCCGTACCTACCTAACTTGCTTTCTTTTTTAAGAGCCTCTCTTCACCCTTATAAGCCTCTTCAAACACTCCATCTAAAAATAAAAAAGGCTCACAAACGTGAGCCTTATTATCATTAAATAAGCGCTTTTAACCCCTGAAAGAAGGTTTATAAACGGCTTGAACCTGGCTCAAAGCTTTTAGTTTCTGATGCCTGCGGGCCTGGCACCGCAGAACCATCTTGCTCAGTAACCGGGAAGACACAGTTAATCTGACCAGTACCGGAGCTACCGAAATATGGCGTAAGGACTTCAGACTTTCCTTCATAACCAGACCAGCCCAACGCCCCAAGCATCATCGCAGTATCGTGCATAAAGCCCTCGCCGTGCCCTTTAGCCGCGTACTCAGGTAACATCTCGCAGAACGTTTTCCAATCGCCACGCTTCCACATCTCTACTACTTCATGATCAAGCGTCTCCAGGAAAGGGCTCCATACTTTGTTGGCAAACTCTGGAGCCTGGCCATTCTGGGCAAATCGATGAGACAAAGAACCACTGGCCAAAAACGCGACAGTACCATCATAGTGCTTCTCAATCGCTTCACGCATTGCCCAACCCAGACGAGCAGAGTCATTAAGATAGTGAACCGTACACAAAGCAGAAACAGAGATAACTTTGAAATGACGATCTTCATTCATATAGCGCATAGGCACAATAGTGCCGTATTCTGGCCCTAGCGAAGTCTTATCATGGGCAAGCGTTTCTACGCCCTGCTGAGTACACTCATCAGCCAGAATTTTACCCAACTCGGGATTGCCATCATATTCAAACTCCATATTAGAGATAAAGTGTGGCAGCTCACCGCTGGTATAGTTCCCTTTGAAATGAGGCGCGCAGTTAATATGATAGTTAGCGTTCACCAACCAATGCGTATCAAAGACAACAATAGTATCTACACCCAGCTCCCGGCAACGCTTTCCAATTTCGATATGCCCATCAATAGCTGACTGGCGTGAACCTTTTTGCGGACCATCAAGTTCAGATAAATACATGCTTGGAACATGCGTGATTTTCGCAACAAGTGCCAGTTTGCCCATTTCTGTTTCCTCTAATTTCTATGATATACCGATCGAGCTAAGCATCTCAGACTACTAAGTCAGTATAGAACGCTCTGTACCCGGTCAAGCCAAAAAATATACAAGCCCACAGGCAAGACCGATTTCACACCCTTATTTTGTTAACATATTAACTATTTTGCAACGATTTTTTCAAGTAATAATCTTATCTACCCTCCCACAAACAACATTAAGAGTCATAACCAATTGATCTAATGGGACTTTGCTACTCTTAACAATAAACTTACCTACAAAAAACAAGGAGCCTCACTTGAGTTATGTAGAGAAGTATCTCTATTTAACAAGGGGACGAATTCAATACCTTTCTTGAGAAAAGCACAGGCATCAGGTACAAAAAAGACATATATCCCGACCCTCCTTTAAATATTATGCTAGCGAACCAGACCAGTTCATCACAACCAGAAAGCAACTAAATAGAGTTAACTTTAAACTTACAACCTCGATCAGACTGTATTTTGACCGCATTAAGAGTTTTATACAGTAAGCTAGACCCTATGGGCCTCAAAGTGTTCCGCCCTGAATCAAAGTGGTGGCAAACCACAAAGCACGACTTTAATTCTTAGCAAAGGAGTTAGATAAGAACGGAAAAGGCTGTTCCTTTTCTCCGATGCTCATAAAATTATAGGATCCATCCATGATAAAAATTCTGTCATCTTCTATTTAGTAACCTAGAGGCAATTTTTCTAACCAGGAAAGCACTTCTTCTTCCGATACAACTTCCATTCTCGCCTCCTCGGGAAATGGCTCTGCATCAGAAAAAAACTTTGAATCTGGCGATAAAAATCGCCCTTTGAGTCGTTCACTATCTTCGTAAAAATAAGCAAGCAAAGCTTCTGCTTGCTGAGCAGAGGGCCTAAATGCAGGACCTGTCGGCAAAATTTCACGCAATAACTTTCGAGTTTGCCGCTGCTTTATTGCTGGTATCCCTTGCCTCTCACGCATTTCATTAAATACCCGCATCACTTCCTGACTATAAGCAGACATGCCTTTATTATCATGCTGCGTATGGAATGGAGAAGGCTTGAACCCTAAAAACTCTGTAAAGGGATCTAAAATATCCTGATGATCTTCGAACGCAACAACAGTTAACGCTCCTGCCCCCAACGCGCCCACCCAAAGTGAGAGCTTATTTGCATACATAAGCCCATGGGGCTGCCCACTGTTATTTTTAAATACGTCTCGGGTTGATGTCCCGTGTGCCGATAGCCTTGTATTGTATGAGCTTACCGCCCAACGATCTTGCCTACGAAGCACAACAAAAGCATGAATGTCATGAGAAATATTGTTAAGCAGACCCATTAGTTTCTTAATACTCTCACTACTACGGGGAAAGAGGCCTTCATGACTAAACACAACTGTATGTGCATCAGAATTTTCAATTTCTTTGATCAGCTTTTTTTCAAAATACTTATCAAAGTTAGCAACATCTTCAGACGAGAGCTTATGTTCCCGAATATAGTTGTTTAAACAACGATCAAGCCCTGCGTAGGCGGACAAACCTTGATCTTCAACATTTACCTTAGAGGCTTCAGGCAAAAGAAAACCGGCCTTACCAAGCTGTACACGATGCGCAGCAAGAAACTTCTGAAATGTTGTTGAACCACACTTTGTATGACCAATATGTATAAGAATTCGTGGAGGCTGCCTTCGTGACATCTATTAAGCCCTTTACATATTAATATCTATATAAGAAAACCTATACTAGCGCTGCATAGGAGTGATGCATTTAAGACTACAGCAATCACTAAATATCATCTATTGATCAGCGCATACCGCAACAACCTAGCCCCATATATTTAGAATAATTCAAGATAACTATCTTCTGTATGCCAAAAATTCATCTGGAGTTTAATCATGAGTCATGGCAGTGTTTATCTAATAGATAATTATACTTATATCAGTACTGAAGGCTTTTAAATGACTGCAACCGAAATAATCCATGAAAAAAATGGAACTCCCAACTTTCTAGTGACAGCAGTCCCAAGGTCAGGCACTACATTTTTTGCCAGAATACTTAACGAACACCCGCGCTTATTATGCGGATTAGAGCGTTTTAACGGCCCATCACTCTCACCTGCACATTTAACGTTTGAAGGATTCAAAACACTAGACCTCGAACGAGCTTCAGTTTCTAAACACCATGATTTAATCAAGCAGAAAATAGAGCAACCAGATATTATAATTGGTGAAAAATGTCCGCGCTCATACTTGCACTTTCATAAGATAATTCCACGTTTCAACGACGCTACCCAATCACTACAAATAATCTCAATATTCCGAAACATTGAGGACGTAGAATATTCCTGGTATCGACGTGCTATCAATATGCACGACACCAGTTGGCATCCAGGCCAATACGGGGTTACTCCTTATATCGAAATGATGATCCTTGTCTGGCGATTGACCAAACTTCAAAGCCCAGGTAAGTGCTTGCTACTTTCTTACGATCACTTCATCTCCAAGACAAAGCGAAAAATAGTATTAGAAGCCGTAGCTGAACACCTGCTTCTAGATGATACCGAACAGATGCTCTCAACTATGGATGCAGAGTGGAATAGAACAGAACAATCAATCAAACTCGAGCGGCCAGCTCATGATTTCACCTTTTCGACAAGCTCTAGTTTTTTTAAAGACGTCATAAGCATCGTCAATGATCATATAACTTGTAACCTAAAAGAGCTGCAAAACGATTTAACGGCCCTCTTTACCTCTCTCCTTCAAGACAGAACCTTTTTCGAGGAAGTTTTAACCTATGTTACAGAGGTCCAAGATCCAGACATTCGGGCCTACCATAAACGAATGGCTCAACCCTATTTTAACGTATTGAAGACTTTGGACACTGATTTTGCTGTCGCTCTTGAAACAGCTATGCAAGGACCTCTATGCGACCAGGCTCTTCATTCAAAAAAAGAAAGCTCTCTACATCAAACGTCAGATTTAACTGCAAGTAATCAGATAATAGCGTCCTCCAGAGAGGCACAATATTTTGATTTCTCCAATTTAGTCGATTTTTACATTACCTCTGGTAATTTCACGGGAATTCAACGAGTCCAATTAGAAGTCATTCGAGCGATCGCCTCTCAGGAAATTAATAGTAAACAATTTGCTATCTATTTTGATCAAGATATAGGTTGGAAGTCTTTACCTCTTCAAGATTTTGCAAACTTGTTCATTGAAACTCCTGACTTGAAAAGTAAACTCCTAGAGTTCAAAAATACTATTCCCAGCCTAAAGGCTCCTAGCTTCCTTAAGGGAGAGACTCTTTACTTTATTGGATCAACATGGGATAGCCCTGGATTGTTCTCAACGTTAACGCATTTACGAGCAAATGGTGTTCGCTGCATCTTCTACATGCATGATCTTTTACCAATTCAATACCCTGAATTCTTCGAACAGAAGCACAACATAATGATTACGCACTGGCTAAGCGACTGTTTACGCAACGCCGATGGCATCGTCTGTAACTCAGAAGAAACTCAAGCAGCATTACTTTCTGAAACCGCCTACCGCGGTCCCACCGCTATTGCTAATCTCAATGTTCATCCAAATTTTATTAATGCCCCCCCCAATAAGAACCTCCTAAACGAAGATGACCAGTTAAAAAGTTTAGGCATTGAAAACTGTGAGTTTGTTTTAATGGTCGGAACGATTGAGCCCCGAAAAAACCATCTTACAGCAATTCATGTATGGCAATCACTCGTACGAATCCACGGCAACTCATGTCCAAAGCTCGTCATTGTTGGTAAAGCCGGGTGGATGGCGTACCCTCAAGCCGTCACCCATATTTTGGAGGAGGAAGGTGATCGCATCAATGCTATTCATCTCGACAATATCAGTGATAAACAGCTAGCACTGCTTTATCAACGCTGCCTTTTCTCTCTATATATTAGCCGATGCGAAGGATGGGGCTTGCCCGTAACAGAGACTCTAGCGAGTGGCCGCGTATGCGTCGTTGGGAAAAACTCCGCTGCTACGGCGTCGAAGCAAAACCTAATCATACCTGTCGACGAACGCTCCGAAAGCAATATCGTCGATGTAATTTCACACCTCCTAGAAGATAGAACTCGTCTATCTCAGCTACAAAGTCGAATTAAGCAAGAGGTTTGTTTTAAATCCTGGAAGGAATTTTCTTCGGAGCTAAGGCAAATTGAAACCCAATTAGCATCTCAAAACACTACCCCTGTTACGTGGCCAAAACTTTCAGCAGGAAAAGCCTATCACTTTGGTAAACGGCAAACCATTGATCTGAAAAAGCCCGAAACGGTGGGACTAGAATTACTCTGCGGCAATGGCTGGAATGCGCCTGACTCCTGGGGTAGCTGGACGAGAAAAGTTAAAGCCGAACTTTGCTTCCAACTTCCAACGATAGAACCTTACTTCTTCTATGGCGTTGTCACAATTTCCAACAATCATAGCCCAACACCGTTTCATGTTCGTTCAGGTGACACAATACTTTGGGAAGGAAACTTGCCACCTAATCAACGAAAAATCATTCATGGTGTTATTGAGCCAGTTAAGGAAAATTCACCAATTTTTCTATCACTTCATTCAAACAAAGTAATGGACTGCTCCACCATGAATGATCATGCAGATACACGCATACTCGGAGTGGGTCTAATAGAGATAAACCTTATTCCAGCGAAGGATATAAAGCAACGGCTTACAATTATCGAAGACCTTATGGCTCGATATATAGACAAATAAAACAACATAGGTCATATCTTAAAGCTATGACCTAAGATCCTATAGAACTGTAGAGCCACCATAAGAGTATTTTTATGAAATGCATCATCCACATAGGAACCCCAAAAACAGCAACAACTCTTTTACAAAAATGGCTTTACGAAAATAAAAGTGCTTTATCAAACCAATCCATAGCCTTAACTACTACCTTCCGGACAGGTAACAATCGTTTTCTGGCAACCATGTTTCAAGACAATATTGATAAAATTGGAAGAATGGAAGGATTCTATGATTCAAGAGGACGAGACCAATTCAAAGCCACATTAACAGAAAATTTCAAAGCCGAGCTTGATGACATTCGCACGAACCACCACACCGTCCTTTTTACGTCTGAACATCTTTATCGTAATTTAACTACCGAAGGAGAACTCCATGCGTTCAAAGAGTGGCTTTTACAATGGTTCAATGACATTCAAGTAATTTGCTATGTTCGCGAACAAAGCGCGTTAATAAAAAGCCGCTACTCAAATAAAATGAAGGGAGGCTTTACTGAAGATATTAAGGCCTTTGCCCAGTCATTTAATAAAAATGATAGCTTTTACAATTATTTTTCAACATTCCAGAGATGGGAATCAGTCTTTAGCAAAGAACAGCTAATCATTCGTGTCTACGACAAAAGTCACTTTATCGAGAGTGACATTCGTTTAGATTTTTTGTTCTCGGTATTACCAAGCATTGATCGAAGCAAGTTAACATTCAACTCCAACAAAGAAAACCAGTCCTTAACTGACCGCCAGGTTTCCTTCGCACGTGCAATCAACCGAGGTTTTGTACAAAAATTGGGCTACGTGCCAATCAGATGCGTGAGATCTATCAAGAAACACCTTTTTAACCTAGAGCTACTAAAACCTGGTGAAAATCCGCCCTATCCTGAGCAACACGATCTATACCAACAAATGAACACTTCCAATGTTAATTTTTTTGAGCATTTTTTTGGGGAAAGGCGTAATTTATTTAAAGCTCCAACCAGTAGTACACAAAACGTTAGCGATACGACCAGTAACTACTCCGCTAAAGAAGTGCTGCAGATAATAGAAGCTATTTGCGGAACACAAGGGCTTACCGTTATTGCAGACACAGAGTTGGATCAGCTGCATAAACTTACTTATCGTTTGATTGATAGCAACTATATAACAAACAACGAAGCGCTATTACTATTAGCTATCATTCAAACATGTCAACCCACATCCACAGAGTTGACTGATGAAATAATTCGCATACGTAAGAAAAAGTTCGCTGCATTCGTGAATGACGGGGAAATTTAATTTTTTGTAACTTTAATGCAATTAATACTCTGAACAGTACACAACAAATAATAAAGCACCTACGCAAAACTTCTTCAACTAATTGGTCTTTAGTAATAAACCAAGTTCTACGCACTTTTTGCTATATCCTACTAACCAATAACATCTCACGTCAGATACAACAAAAGACATTCCTTTTGATACATCTGTTAATTTTTACGTTAGTAGCGGGGCCAGATTAATTCATAACAGTCTGTTGACTGTTATGCCCCTTCGGGCTTCGACGCTTCACGTCTTGATGCTAATTATGCTCTAAGCACAATTAGTTAACTGACGACCCTCCTGACCTTACAAAAAACCGAGCCCGACGTTTTCACTGATAATTATTAACGCCTAAATTTCAGACAAAAAAAGACCAACCTTTCGGCTAGTCTGATTTTATACGTTGGTAGCGGGGGCCAGATTTAAACTGACGACCTTCCTACCCTTATAAAGAGCCGAGCCCGACGCCTTTCTTTTTAAGACCATAAATTTCAGACACAAAAAAAGGCATATCTTTCGATACACCTTTAATTATTACGTTGGTAGCGGGGGCCAAGTTTTGAACTGACGACTTCCTGCCCTTATAGTGAGCCGAGCCCGACGCCTTTCTCCACAAAAAGCACAAATTTCAGACACAAAAAAAGGCATATCTTTCGATACACCTTTAATTATTACGTTGGTAGCGGGGGCCAGATTTGAACTGACGACCTTCGGGTTATGAGCCCGACGAGCTACCAGGCTGCTCCACCCCGCATCAACGTGGGGCGTATACTACATACGAGTTACTCTCTTGGCAAACGATTTCACAGAAAAACTGATAAATAATTCCAGACTCCCAAAACAAGCTTAGCCGCCTTATATGAACAGCAGTAGAAATGGCATTAACGTAACTTATTTCTAGCCTTCCCTGCTAGAGAGAATCATCTAATGGTACAGGCGAGGCACACCCTTTTAATTAAAAAGTAAATCCGTAAATAATAGCCCTGAATCACTTTCAAAACCGGTAAGAGACCCCCATTCCGATGCGCCCCTTAACGCTACCCAGCCATACACCCGGATCCTTTCTGTCTTCTGAATCCAGACTGTATAGTGCATACACTCCAGAAGAAACACGGACCAACATAAACTGGCCTGTATCAACGTTCGCAACCCGATTATTTTCCTTGCGTAAAGCTACTGAGGAGGGAGCACCAAGCGCAGTATACCCTTCAAACTGAAGCGGCATGTTCTGTTCACTTTGCTCAGGAGCATCACTTTCCAGAGCACTTGAAAGCAGGTCTGCCAAGCCGTCCAAACCGCTACAATGCCCACTGACAGGAAGCAGAAGCAGGAGAGACATTACTGGAATCAGATATCTGTTCATCGCTTTATTCCTCTTCAAAGCTAATGAAGTTTCAATCAACCCACGTGTTGTTAGCCCCCCCAGGCATCAAACCCTAAACAAACAATTGTTTGATCACTTTGTGAACAAAAGATAACACAGTCCAAAAGGATAAAAGCAGGTCTATGTCAGTTTCCTTCACCTCAATTACCCAATTTGGGTAATGCTTACAGACCTGTTTCAGAACACCGACACTTCCTCTCTGACAGAGTGTATATTATTAGCATCTATTATCTATCAGCCCCCCAAAAGCCTGTAATTTCACTGGGGACAACAACTTTGAAAATTGAGATCACCCTCCTCATATAGAACCTAACCAGCACCTTTCCAACCCACTTTCGCCAAGAGATTTCACCTTTTATCAGCACAAGAAAAGGCATATCTTTCGATACACCTTTAATTATTACGTTGGTATCGGAGGCCAGATTTGAACGGACGACCTTCCTGCCCTTATAAAGAGCCGAGCACGACGCCTCTCTTCGCAAAGACCATAAATTTCAGGCACAAAAAAAGGCATGCCATTACGACACACCTTTAATTATTACGTTGGTAGCGGGGGCCAGATTTGAACTGACGACCTTCCTGCCCTTATAAAGAGCCGAGCACGACGCCTCTCTTCTTAAAAGCACAAACTCTAGGCACAAAAAAAGGCATGCCATTACGACACACCTTTAATTATTACGTTGGTAGCGGGGGCCAGATTTGAACGAACGACCTTCCTGCCCTTATAAAGAGCCGAGCCGACGCCTTTCTTCGCAAAGACCATAAATTTCAGGCACAAAAAAAGGCATGCCATTACGACACACCTTTAATTATTACGTTGGTAGCGGGGGCCAGATTTGAACTGACGACCTTCGGGTTATGAGCCCGACGAGCTACCAGGCTGCTCCACCCCGCATCAACGTGGCAGGGATACTACTGACAGATTCCGACAAAAGCAATTAATAAATAATCTTTTCAATCAATTACTACGTTTTATCTGATATAACTAAAATATTACGAGTCCTCGATGCGGAGCTGGGTATGGCACTGATTTATGTTATGGATCCGATGTGTAGCTGGTGTTATGCATTTCAACCCCATTTAAGAGCGCTGATCAGCAGACTCAAACCTGGTGTTAAAGTCCTGTGCTATATGGGCGGACTGGCCCCTGACAGCGACAAACCTATGCCAGATGAGTTGCAACAAGCTATTGCCCGAACCTGGCATGATATTGAGAAACGAACTGACACTTTGTTTAACCATGATTTCTGGCAAGAATGCCAGCCTCGCCGATCGACTTACCCCGCCTGTCGTGCAGTAATCAGTGCAGAATTAATTTCAACAGGCAGCGGTATGCTAATGGCAGAGGCTATTCAACAAGCCTATTACAGGGAAGCACGTAACCCTTCTGACTTTTCTGTTCTAACAGAGCTGGCGGAAGAGATCGGGTTAAATCCTAAACGCTTCACTAATCAGATGTATGGCGAGAAGACCGCTCAGATACTCTTCGAAGATCTTAGTTACTGTCAGGATAAAGGTATTCAAGGTTATCCCTTCCTTGGACTAGAAACCCCTGAAGGATTAAACCTTATCTGTGCAGGCTACTGCAGTCAGGATGAATTACTACGACGGTGCTCTAGCCTGGAACTGATCTGATGCAGCTATTTCTATAGCCGATAGATAAAAAAAACGGGAGCCAAAGCTCCCGTTTTTCATAGAAAGGTCTGATCAGGTACGTGCGACAGACACATCTTCTGCCTGTAAACCCTTATCACTCTCTTTCACTGTAAACCGAACGCCCTGACCTTCTGTAAGAGAACGATGTCCTCGGCCACGGATATTACGGAAATGAACGAACACATCATCACCGTTCTCACGGGTAATAAAGCCAAATCCTTTTGAAACATTAAACCACTTTACCGTACCCAACTCGCGATCATCATTTTCATCGGATTCCTCTTCAATGCTGGAGCTACCCAAACCTGAAATAACACAGCTAATCAGTACAACCGCAAATACAACGCCAATATCAAAAACTGGCAACCCGCCTTCACCTGTCAGCGATCCCTGAAGAAAAAGGATAACTACAGTAGCAAGTGCACTGACAACTACACTGCGTATAAGTTGATTAACACTCATATATATCTCTTATAATTAATTAATGTTGTTAAAAAAAACAGAGTTCTAGATAAACAGAACCCAGACTATTCTATATACCGACTTTCAGGTTTTTTTTCAACAGCTTAGCGACTTAATCTCTGATACAGCGCTTGAATAGGGTATAATTACGACTAATTTACTGATTAAGCACAACCAATAGTGGGAAACACCAGCTTTATGAATCAGCAACAACAACTGGAAGATCTGGAAACCCGGGTCGCCTTTCAGGAAGACACTCTGGATAAAATGAGCACAGAGATGGCCCAGCAAGGCGTTGAAATTGAGCGTCTTTCTCGCATTGTTAAAGTTCTTCACCAACAACTAAAGCAAGTAGCGCCTGATCAGATCAGCGCGCCTGAAGAAGAGTCCCCCCCTCCTCACTATTAATTAATAGCGGAGCAGGCCTCTTCTGGCATTTCACTTTAGCAAATGACCTTTATATCACTGGCTCTGAGACAGACTTTTCAAAGTATAAATATCATAGCGGCTGGATTTACCGCTCAACTGATAACTCGGAGTCTGCCCTTCGATAGCAGGGGCCTTACGGGGACGCTTAACCACTACCCGGTATTCCGCCAGGTTAAGCGCAGCCCTAAGCAGCGCTTCTGAATCACGATCATCACCCACCACATCCCGGAATACTCGCATCTCTTTCTTCACTAACGCAGACTTGTCTGTATGGGGAAACATCGGATCGACATAGACCACTTGTGGCGGCTGAATGTCACCCTGCCGACCAGACAGCCAACTGATGCTGTCTGCATGTACCAGACTCATACGGGCAGCAATATCAGCAACTTCCAGGTCTTCCTGCGCTTGTTGCAAACCACTTTCCAATAATGCATGGATAATCGGCGAGCGCTCCACCATCTGAACCTCACAGCCAAGCGTGGCCAAAACAAAACTATCCCGCCCTAACCCAGCAGTAACATCTGCCACCCGAGGGCGAATACTACCTTTGATACCGACCGCTTTAGCAATCATCTGCCCTTTACCGCCACCGAACTTACGTCGATGAGCTACCGCACCAGAGACAAAATCAGCTAACACCGGCCCCGGCGCTTTTCGCCCCGTTTGCTGTAATCGCCTAGTTCCAGACTCACAGATCAACAGCTGAGGAAACTGTTGATCACGAAGATCATATTGATCAAGCAAGGGCAGGCCCAGTCGTTGCGCCAACGACCGGGCATCCTCCATACCGCCTTCATCGGCATAACAAACAGCTATATCAGTGGAAATTGAAAGCGAGGATTCTTGAGTCAAAATCATTCCTTAAAACCAACCTTAGGCCAATCAATGTTTAAACCAGAAAATATACTGCCAGCAGGACAAGTCCCAACAACATACGGTAAATAACAAATGGCAACATGCCCACCCGATCCAGCCATTTCAAAAATAGATGAATACAACAGTAAGCACTAATAGCCGCCAAAACTGTGCCGCTGATGATCATAGTCCATTGATCACCCGTACCGGTTTCCAACAACTCCAGGCCTTTCAATAAACCGGCCCCAAGAATAACCGGAATAGACAGCAGGAACGAAAAGCGCGCAGCTGACTGACGATTTAAACCCAGCATCAATCCGGCGGTAATCGTAATACCTGACCGGGAAGTCCCGGGAATCAAAGCAACCGCCTGTGCAAGCCCGATAATCACTGCATCTTTAAGGGTAATTTTTTCCAGAGGACGTACTTCGGTCCGACTGATATCAGCCCACCATAGCAGCGCACCAAAGATCAGCGTCGTACCCGCAATGACTAAAATGCTGCGCCCATAATGATCGATGGCGGAGTTAAACATAAACCCTGCTATTACCGCTGGAATCGTTGCCAGAATGACATACCAGGCCAACACCGAATCGACACTCCGGCCCTGGCCGGTAAGGCTCCCTGTCCAGGCGGTTAACATGCGCCAGATGTCTTGACGAAAGTAGACCATCACCGCGGTCAATGAACCTATGTGCACACCCACATCAAATGCGAGTCCCTGGTCGGTCCAGCCAAAGAGCTGTGAGGGCAATATCAGATGCGCCGAACTTGATACCGGCAAAAACTCTGTCAGTCCCTGCAGTAAAGCCAGGAAAACAACCTGAAACCAATCCATGTTTAACCTTTCCTCTCGCTTTCCTTAAATTTAATAACCTTGCCAGAACTTATTGACTGAACCACATGGCCGTCTCATTTCCGACAATTATTCACTGACCTTTCTTTTTCTGTTCACTGATCTTCTTCCAGGATATTTCATCACGAAGATAAACCGGTTGTGCTAATTCTGCCGAGACGCCTTCACCTCGAACAAAAGCCTCCTGAGCCAGCTCTGCCATGATGCCGGCAGCCGGATAAATATCCATAACAGGCACGCTGATCCCCTGCTGTACCTGTTCCGACATGCTCTCGAGATAAACCCAGCCTTTACCTGCGGCAAACCAGCCATCACCTTCAGGTAAAACAATGTTTTCCGGGGCACTAACAGCTTCCTTTGTCACTGCGACAGGCAGACCCGAGCGTATCTCATAGGCACAGCTATATAGTTCATTCATACGCGCATCCAGCGTGCTCATAACCCGTTCTGCTTTATATTCACGAGCCGCTTTTAACGCGATAGCCGCTAGTGTTGATATGGGCAAAACCGGCAAATTTGCCGCATACGCCAATCCTTGGGCAGCACCCGTGGCGATACGGATACCGGCAAATGATCCTGGCCCACGACCAAAGGCGATCGCATCCAGCTGCTTTACTTTGAGTCCGGCAGCCGAAAGAATCTCATCCACCATTGGCAATAATTCACGGGTATGTTGACGAGGAATTATTCGGAAATCCTCCTGAATTTCACCATCAATAGACAGCGCCACTGAGCAGGCATCTGTTGATGTATCCAGGGCAAGAATTTTAGCCATTTTTTTAATCCGATTAGTCAGAGTATGCAGGTTTGTATTAAGGCAGTTCGCCAAAGCGCTGCATTTTAAGCGCAATACTCAGGAAAGGCTATCCTCACCCCAGCGCGGCATAAGGTTCTGCTCGATCTGTAGCTGATTCAAAATCCTTGCGACAACAAAATCGATCATATCTTCAACTGATTCAGGCCGGTTATAAAAGCCCGGACTCGCGGGAATCACCACCGTACCCATTCGGGTCAGCTTTAACATATGCTCCAGATGAATCTCTGAATATGGCGCCTCACGAGGCACCAGAATAAGTTGTCGACGCTCTTTCAGAGCCACGTCCGCTGCCCGCTCAATCAGGTTATTACTGGCACCATTAGCGATCGACGAAAGCGTACTGGTTGAACAGGGGCACACCACCATTTTACTCGGAGCACCTGAACCTGATGCAACCGGAGCCATCCACTGCTCCCGCCCAAAAACTCGTACCTGTCCTGCTGCCGCTGAGAAGCGTGCCGTCAGCCACACCTCCTGTTCTTTAGCCGCACCCGGTAACGTCTCATCGGTTTCAGTCGCAATAACAACCTGTGCCGCTCGGGAAATCATCACCAACACCTGGCAATTAGCGGCCACCAAACACTCCAACAAACGTAACCCGTACTGAGCACCGGACGCGCCGGTAATCGCCAGAGTTACTCTGTCTTTATAGGTCTCTGCCACGGTCGACTCCATTAGTTTCCAAACTTCTGTTGCAGGGCTTCAAGCAAGCGGTGATGAATCCCCTCAAAACCACCATTACTCATTATAACAATATGACTACCCGGCTTAACGTCAGCAAGCAAATGTTGAATAAGCTTATTTGTATCCCGTGCCAACATTGCTGGGTTATCACAGCTATCAACGACATCCTGCAGCGACCATTCGAGTCCGGCCGGTTGATACCAATACACGGTATCAGCACGATTAGCTGACTTAGCAAGGTTCTGTCGATGCATCCCCATTCGCATCGTATTCGAACGCGGCTCAATCACTGCCAAAACAGTTTCATCACCTACCTGCGCACGAATCCCCTGCAAGGTCGTTTCAATTGCTGTCGGATGATGGGCAAAATCATCATATATCCGAACACCTGCTACCTCACCAATCAGCTCCATGCGTCGCTTTACGCCACCGAAGTTACACAATCCCTCTATCCCATGCGCAATTTGCACACCAACATTACGGGCAGCAACCAGCGCCATCAGACCATTATTTACGGAGTGTAAGCCGGTCATATTCCAGCGCACGATCCCAACAACTTCACCCTGATGCAGTACCTCGAATTCAGAGCCATCATCCTTTAACAGCCGCGCCTGCCACTCAGCAGAAACATCCAACTCAGGTTCGTTTCCAACACAGGTTTTCACTACTGGTGTCCAGCACCCCTGATCGATCACCTGATCAATCGCTGTAACGCCAGCAGGCATAATAACCTGACCATTTGCCGGCACGATTCTTACAACATGATGGAACTGGCGTTGAATAGCTGCCAGATCATCAAAAATATCAGCATGATCAAATTCAAGGTTATTGAGAATCAGTGTCCGAGGATGGTAGTGAACAAACTTTGACCGTTTATCAAAAAAGGCGGTGTCATACTCATCTGCTTCTATAACAAAAAACGGGCTTTCACCCACCCGGGCAGAACGATCAAAATTTTTCGGTACACCGCCAATAAGAAAACCAGGAGCCATATCAGCATACTCAAGCAGCCAGGCTAGCATGGTAGCTGTTGTCGTTTTCCCATGAGTACCTGCCACAGCCAGCACCCATTTATCCCGTAGAAGGTTATCCGACAACCATTGCGGGCCAGAGGTATAAGGCAGCCCCTGTTCGAGCATAGATTCCACACAAGGATTACCGCGGGTCATCGCATTACCCACAATAATGATATCCGGCGCCGGATTAAGTTGTGACGGGTCATAACCTTCGATCAGACTAATCCCCTGCTGCTCAAGCTGTGTACTCATCGGAGGATAAACGTTAGCATCTGAGCCACTAACCTGGTGCCCCAATTCCTTCGCAAGTACCGCAAGACTCCCCATAAAGGTGCCACAAATTCCCAGTATATGAACATGCACAGACGGGCTCTCCAAATCGTTTTCTGAGTCTCAAAATCAGTCGCTATAATAACAGCTAACCGAGATCTGTAATGCCCTTTGTTGCTCCCTTTTCTCTGGCCTCGCCGAGCGATACGCTCAATAAGCAGAACTATGAGCGCAGGCAATCGCCATAATTACAATTTTTTTACACAATTTTGACGGTCCGACTGTGTAATTACCTCAGAATTAAGCGTAAAATCACTACTACTTTTAAACCTCCCAAACCTACAGGTTTTTGGCCACATGTTACTGCTGAACCAGTATCTCAAGCACCACGAAACTCCCGATGATCTTATTGACCTGATTGACAGCCTGATGCTGTCCTGCAAAGAGATCGCCATTAAACTGCGTGAAGGCGCACTTGCTGGCGTTTTAGGCACTGCAGAAGGCGTCAATGTTCAAGGGGAAACCCAGAAAAAGCTGGATGTAATATCTAACGATATTCTTAAAGCAATACTCCTGGACAACCCAACTGTAGCGGGCATCGCTTCCGAAGAGGAAGATTTCCCGGTCGGTGGTAACCCAGAAGGCAAATACCTGGTTACATTTGATCCGCTGGACGGATCATCCAACATCGATGTAAACGTTTCTGTCGGCACTATATTCTCAATCCTGAGCAAGCCTGAAGGGATTGACGGTGGTGATGAAGCCGCTTATATGCAGAATGGTCGTAAGCAGATCGCCTCTGGTTATGTCCTCTATGGGCCTTGCGCAGTCTTAGTAATGACCACTGGCAGCGGCGTGAACATGTTCACCCTGAGCCACGGCGGTGACTTCATTCTCACCGAAGAGAATGTACAGATTCCGGAACAGACCCAGGAATTCGGTATTAATATGTCTAACCAGCGTTTCTGGGAACCAGAAATGCAGGCCTATGTCGCTGATCTGTTACAAGGCGAAGAAGGCCCACTAGGCAAACGTTATAATATGCGTTGGGTTGCTTCAATGGTGGCAGAGGTGCATCGCATCCTGACCCGGGGCGGTATCTTTTTATACCCATGGGACAATCGAGATACCAGTAAGCCAGGCAAGCTTCGCCTTATGTATGAAGGCAACCCAATGAGCTTCCTGATTGAGCAAGCTGGCGGCCTTAGCACAACCTGCTATGACAACATCATGGATGTAGAGCCAACAAAAATTCATCAACGGGTCGCTGTTGGCCTTGGCTCTACAGGCGAAGTAGAAACCATGATGAAGTATCACGCTAAAGATTAATACCTATAGTGTTTTATGCTCTTTAAGTCGTATTCAAATTATCACCAAAGGCTGTATATAATGCGGCCTTTGGATTCAAAACAGATTTCTATACTTTAAACAGGAAGGCGATACATGAGCTTTGAAAAAGTCCCTGCTGGCAATGATCTGCCAAACGACATCAATGTAATCATCGAGATTCCAGCGGACAGCGATCCGGTTAAATATGAGATCGACAAAGATTCTGATGCAATCTTCGTTGACCGTTTCATGGCAGCACCTATGTTCTACCCTGCTAACTACGGTTACATCAACAATACCCTGGCTGACGATGGCGATGCTCTGGACGTTCTGGTTGTAACACCTTACCCAGTCGTTCCTGGTTCTGTTATCCGCTGCCGTCCGGTTGGCGTATTGAACATGACCGACGAAGCCGGTGAAGATGCTAAGCTGGTTGCGGTACCGCACGACAAGCTGAGCAAAGCTTACAAAAACGTTCAGGACGTTAACGACCTGCCAGAACTTCTTCTCGCTCGTATCAAGCACTTCTTCGAGAACTACAAAGGTCTGGAAGAAGGTAAGTGGGTTAAAGTTGAAGGCTGGGAAGGCGCAGATGCGGCTAAAGCAGCGATCATCGAGTCTCAAAAAGCTTACGAAGCCGCTAAGTAACTACTTAGCAGTTTATAAAAAAACCCGCTTCAGCGGGTTTTTTTTTGCATACTCGAATACCAGGCTATTTTTCAAACAGTTTTTTACCCAAGCCAATCACCAAAAACACCACCCCGCCAGCTGCAACTCCAACCAGCGCTTCCAACAACACCGGCAGAAACACCATAACAATCTCATTCAGCCCGGTATTCAGTTGTTCGATAAAGTGATGCAGGAATGGCAGGCCGTGAACCAGAATACCGCCACCAACCATAAACATCGCTACAGTGCCTACTATAGAAAGGCCTTTCATTAGCATTGGAGCCGCTTTAAGAATGCCGCGACCGATGATTTTAGTGATGTCTGCCGCATCAGATTTACGCACCAGATATAGACCCAGATCGTCCAGTTTTACAATACCTGCCACCAGACCATAAACACCGACAGTCACTATTAAGGAGATCCCCACCAGCACACCCAATTGTGTTGCCAGAGAAGCTCCCGCCACTGTGCCCAGGGTCAATACGATTATCTCGGCTGAGAGTATAAAGTCGGTGCGCACCGCTCCCTTAATCTTCCTGTTTTCAAACGCCACTAGGTCGACCGAACTATCTTCCACCGCTTTCTTTAATTCAGCTTTATGCACCTCATCCCCTTCCGCAGAATGAAAAAAGGTATGGAAAACCTTTTCAAACCCTTCGAAACAAAGAAACAAGCCACCGATCATCAGCAGTGGAATAATCAACCAGGGAATAAAGTAACTGATCGCCAGCGCGCCCGGCACCAAGATCATTTTATTCACCAGCGAGCCTTTGGCTACCGCCCAGACGACGGGTAATTCACGATCGGCACGCACACCAGACACCTGCTCCGCATTCAGCGCCAGATCATCACCCAACACGCCTGCGGTTTTACGGGCGGCGACTTTAGTCATACCAGCGACATCATCCATCAGGGTCGCTATATCATCAATTAATGCCAGAAGGTTTGAAGCAGCCATCTGAATATCCTTTTGTATTTTTCAGTCATTACCTTTACTTAACGTGAGATGATACAGTTCAAACCGGGGGAGTGACTATGGCTAAGAAACAAAAAGTATCTGAACAGGTGGTAACCGAAGCGTTACAGGTTGCCCGGGCAACCCAGCGGCCCGGACAATCAAAAGAACAAACGAAACTGATCGCCCAAGGGATTCAGAAAGGGATCGAAGAATACAAAAAACGCCACAAAGAGAAGTCTCGCGAGCTTGATAAGCAGAAGCGAAAATTGCAACAAGTCAAAAAAGCATCTGAAGTCGACTCCACATCAGAGATACCGACAGAACAATCGGGGCAGCAAAACAGACTAAGCTGGGTGTTACTGCTCTTAAGCTGGATTGGTTTTGCCGTTTACGCGGCCTTATACAACCCTCTGTAGGCTTTGCTACCCTATCGTTACGGAACACCTATCCTCAAAAACTATTTTCTACCAGCACTTCAGCAAGCGGCAACTGGCCTGCCCTTTGATTTGCAGGCTTAGCAGCCTTTCCCAACGTAATCATCATACTGATAACATGCCCTGAAGGCAGATTAATAATCTCAGCAACCCGCTCGGCATTAAAACCAATCATAGGGCAGGTATCATAACCCAACCCTTTCGCGGCAAGCATCATGGTTTGTGCGGCCATCCCACTGGAACGTATCGCTTCATCGCGTTGCAACTGTTCCTTGCCCTGATAAAAAGACTTCAGCATCGGCAACATCACCTCCTGAACATCGTGCCGAGCATTAGCCCAGTAACGCTGTGGGTTAACAAACCATGCCTGAGTATCAGCACATAAAACAATCAATTCAGCCGCTTCTGTCACCTGAGCCTGCCCCCAGGCAGCCTCTTGGATTTGAGCTCGTATTTGAGCATCAACGACTCTGACAAACCGCCAGTGCTGAATATTATAAGAGGTGGGAGAAAGCAAAACCGCTTCCATAATACGTTCAAAGTCGGCTTCGCTAACCGTCTCGGTAATTGAGTAGTGTTTCACCGCACGGCGCGTTTCTATTGCAGTAAACAGTTCCATAATAAACCCTTAATTTGTCATCTTTTGAAAAATGGTTTAAACGTGCCCCGAATACTTTCGAAGAGAGTATCCGCTCGCCGTTTCAACCAAGCCAGGATGTACAGATTAAACAGTTTACTAATCGATGATAATAACCATAAAAATAACAATACTGTTAACTAAATATCAACAATAAAGCTATTTACAGATCGATACCCTGCTCCCAGTAAGGGGCATCACTACCAAGATACTCAATAGCAAAATCCAGAAACGCTCTGACCTTCGCCGGCATATACTGACGTTCAATCATTACCGCACTGATATCTTGCGCTGGCATCTGATATTCAGGAAACAGCTGGATTAACTGACCCGACCGAAGATAAGGCCCCACCACAAAGGTAGGCAGACGCGATATACCCACCCCTTGTAACACAGCATCCAGTAACGCTTCACTGTTATTCGCCTGATAATTACCTGATACCGCAACCATTTGAGTCCGGTCGTTCTGACGAAAACTCCAGCCCTTAGAATCATTAGAGTAACGGAAAGAAAGACAGTTATGCTGTAGCAAATCATCCAGTTGCTTCGGCCTGCCAAACTGATTTAAATAAGATTGCGAAACACATAAAACACTGCGTAAGGGCACTAATTTTCGGGCTATCAGAGTAGAATCAATCATCGTGCCACCCCGAATGGCGATATCAACCCCTCCCTGAACCATATCGACCGTTTTATCATCAAGCTCGAGATCAATACTGACCTTAGGGTAGCGTTTTAAGAACGCCGGAATCATTGGCACCACATGCAGACGACCGAATGACATCGCGGCATTAATACGCAACCGCCCCTGGGGCTCACCCTGCAGTTGAGCCACCGCATCTTCCGCATCCTTAGCGGCCCGATTCGCCATTACCGCATGCTCAAAATAGTGCTCGCCAGCTTCAGTCAAACTTAGCTTACGGGTAGTCCGGTGCAACAATTTGACGCCTAACTGCTGCTCTAGCTGGGTTATCCGCTTACTGACGGCTGATTTAGATATACCCAGAAAGCGGGCAGCCGGGGAAAATCCACCGGACTCAACCACTGCAACAAATACGGGAATTGCACCAAAACTATCCATATACGCTACTCATACTCAACACCAGACCACCCATTTGTAAACTTTTACTCAACAGTGAATATCATATTTCATAGATTATCAATCATTTAGAAACAGGGTAAGCTCATTTCCATAGCATTATCTCTGCAACCTAACCCCTACAACCTTACCCCTACAACCTTACCCCTGGAAAAAGACACACTGTTTAATATCAGATTAATTCAACTGAGAAAGACTCATGAATATTGCCATCTCCTCAAATACCCTAGTTCATACGCTGATGCTGCTGATGGGCGTGCTTGTTGCCAGCTCATTCCCAATTGGTAAGATGATTACCTCTGATTTACCGCCAGAATTACTGGTGTTTATTCGTTTTTTACTCGCAGCACTGTGCTTCGCACCCTATGTATTTATGAAAAATGGGGTTCACCTGCCAGGCCAGAAACAACTCCTGGTCTACACAGTGCTCAGCATTCCTTTAGTCGTCTTTTTCTGGTGCATGTTTGAAGGGCTAAGGTACACTAGCGCTCTCAACACCAGCGCTATCTATACCACCGTACCAGCCATCACCGCCTTGTATGTCCTGCTAATCAATCAGGAAAGAACCGGTAAGCGTCGCGCATTAGGACTGCTGTTAGGCACATTGGGCGCGCTATGGATTATCTTTCACGGGGATCTCAAAGAACTACTCCAGATGCAGCTAAATTATGGCGACGCCCTGTTTATGATCGGCTGTCTGTTTATGGGTGCCTATAACCCCCTGATCAAGAAATTTTACTCTGGCGAGCCGATGGAAGTGATGACCTTTTGGGTAATCTGTATTGGCAGTGCCTGGCTTCTGATTCTGGCCCTGCCAGCACTCGAAACGCAAAAATGGAACGATGTCAGTATCGGGACCTATGCTGGCATTGCATACCTAGCTATTTTCACCACCTTAATCACCTTCTTTCTCCTGCAATTTGGTACTCTGAAACTAGGACCAACACAGGTTGCATCCTATAGCTTCCTCACACCAATTTTTGTTGCAATGCTGAATTTCATTATCGGAACCGGAGGCTTTCAGTGGCAGCTGTTACCCGGTTTTTTTCTAGTACTCATCGCCATGATACTAGTTCACAAGAGAGACACCGGGACCCATCTTCCATAAAGGCCATACTGGTCAAATAATGTCCGATTCAGTCAATTTCTTAACCCTATTTCAACCGTTCTTTTCTGCTAAGATAGACCTCTTTGTTAACTGTTTCTCCAGAGGTTTGTCAGATGAAGTTTGAAGGTACCGAGCGCTACGTCGCCACTGATGATTTGCGAATGGCAGTAAACGCTGCAGCCACCCTGCAACGCCCCCTACTGATCAAAGGCGAACCGGGTACCGGTAAAACAATGCTGGCTGAAGAAGTGGCCACGGCCTTTGGCAAGAAACTCTTACGCTGGCATGTAAAATCGACCACTAAAGCCCAGCAAGGCCTCTATGAATATGATGCAGTGTCCCGCCTGCGTGATTCTCAACTCGGTGATGACAGAGTCCATGATATTGCAAACTACATCCGTAAAGGGATGCTATGGGAAGCCTTCGACGCGGATGAGCAGGTAGTTTTACTCATCGACGAAATAGATAAGGCAGATATCGAATTTCCGAACGATCTACTGGTTGAACTGGATAAGATGGAATTTAGCGTCTACGAAACCGGAGAAAGAGTAGTCGCGAAGCACCGTCCAATCATCATCATTACCAGTAATAATGAAAAAGAGCTGCCCGACGCTTTCCTGCGCCGCTGCTTCTTCCATTATATAAACTTTCCCAGCGCTGAAACCATGAAGCAGATAGTGGATGTTCACTTCCCCACTATTCAGAAAGATTTAGTTAATGAAGCACTGGAAATATTCTTCCAGGTTCGGGATATCAATGGTCTGAAGAAGAAACCTTCCACCTCTGAGCTGATCGACTGGCTGAAACTACTACTCGCCGATAACATCCCTGTCGACCTGCTGCAGAACCGGGATAGCAGTGAAGCCATTCCTCCCCTTTATGGAGCCCTGCTGAAAAATGAGCAGGATGTTCATATGCTACAGCGACTAGCCTTTATGGCCCGTCGCGAAAATCGTTAAGCAGGATTAAAAATGCTCGTAGACTTCTTTTACACCCTGCGCAAAGCCCAGGTGCCTGTTTCTATTAAAGAGCTTCTGACGCTACTGGAAGCTTTAGAAAAACATCTGGCGTTCGGGAACTGGGATGACTTCTATCTACTGGCCCGCACCTGCCTGGTAAAAGATGAAAAATATTTCGACCGCTTTGATCTGGCTTTCAGCCACTACTTCAAAGGCCTCGCTGAACTGCCTGATCCATTGAATAATATTATTCCAGAAGACTGGCTGGAATCTGATTTCATCCGCAATCTCAGCGAAGAAGAAAAAGCCGAGATAGAAAGATTAGGCGGCCTGGACAAGCTCATGGAGACTCTGGCAAAACGCTTTGAAGAGCAAGAAAAGCGTCATGCTGGAGGCAGTAAATGGATCGGCACCGGAGGCACTTCACCTTTTGGCCATAGCGGCTATAACCCTGAAGGGGTGCGGATCGGAGGAGAAAGCAAACACAAGAGAGCGGTCAAAGTATGGGAGAAGCGTCAGTTCCGTGACCTGGATGATAGCGTTGAACTGGGAACTCGCAACATGAAAGTTGCGCTGCGAAAACTTCGTAAATTCGCACGAACAGGTGCCGCCGAAGAGCTGGATCTGGATGATACCATCCGGTCCACAGCCAACAACGCCGGCCTACTGGACCTTAAGATGGTACCTGAACGTCACAATGCCGCTAAGGTTCTGCTATTTTTTGATGTCGGTGGGTCGATGGATCCCTACATCAAGCAATGCGAACAACTATTCTCCGCCGCCCGAACTGAGTTCAAACATCTGGAATACTTTTACTTCCATAACTGCGTATACGAACGGGTATGGAAAGATAATAAGCGCCGCTGGAACGAGCATATCGATACATTCGATCTACTGCATACTTATGGCAAAGATTACCGCATCATCTTCGTCGGCGACGCATCAATGGCCCCCTACGAAGTAACCGAGCGCTACGGCAGTGTTGAACACCGTAACCCTGAAAGCGGAGCAGTCTGGCTAAGACGCATACTGGACAACTGGGATAAAGCGATCTGGTTAAACCCTAGTCATCATCGCTACTGGGGCTACACGGCCAGCACTCAGATGATAAAGCAGATCATGGACGATAAAATGTATCCGCTGACACTGGGAGGCATGGAAGAAGGTATTCGATACCTGTCGAAATAAATTTCGATAGTAGCTAGAACGAAAGCTTCGCTTCCTGCTAGTGGCCAGACGTCGCTACACGACTTGCTAGAAAAAGATTAAGGGCGCATCTGCGCTCTTTTTTGTAGCCATATGGGCCGTTTTGCAACTCCCTTAGTAAGCGATTGAGGCACTTTTTTATAGTAAAAAACCATTAGCTATAGCAAAATCAATCAGATAGGAGATAAGTATTGGAAATTACAGGCTCTGATTATTTTCAATAACTCATTACAGAACAGGAAAGTTTAGTATGGGATTTTTTGATCGACTCTCTAATGGTTGGCAGTTGGGGAAACAATCTTTAGCCGTCATATGGAATGATAAGTCTCTGGCACTGTTTCCATTGATTTCAGGTATAGCATCCGTAGGGATAATTGCAGCCTTTTATTTAGGCATTGGACCGGACAATATTCAGGGATGGATTGAGACCCAAGACAAAACAGGAGAAATCCCCTGGCTTGGGGCTTTATTAGCTCTGATACTGTACTTCGCCCTGTCATTTGTAACCATCTATTTCAATGCTGCCCTGATCGGTGCAGCAGCGCTGAGCCTTGATGGGAAAGACACTACCCTCGGCGATGGTTTTAAAGCAGCAAATGCGCATCTTCTATCGATTCTCGCCTGGTCAGTGGTTTCAGGTACTGTTGGTCTGTTACTCAGTGTAATAGAAAGCAACGAAAAGGGCGGTCGTATTTTACGCTCAATTATAGGTACCGCATGGTCTGCTCTCACCTACTTTGTTATGCCGGTAATGATCTTCGAACGAAAGAATGTTTTTTCATCGGTTGGGAGCAGCATCAATTTGATGAAACAAAGCTGGGGTGAAAATGTTAGTGCGCAATTTAGTATTTGGTTGTATACCCTGCTACTCAGCCTTCCGGTCTTCCTGATATTTATCTATTACGCCAATATAGAAAGCACCAGAACCATCCATATCATTATATTTGGGACTGTGTACATTCTAGCTTTAACCCTTCTCAACCAGATAGCCAAGTCGGTTTTGACTGTCGTACTCTACCGCTTTGCCATGGCAAAACAATCAGTGCCCGGATTTGATACCAAAAACCTTGATAATGCCTTTCGATAATCAGATATGGACTGGCTTTTCCCTCTAGCGAGTTGAGAAGCAACGCTCTAGCTACTCAGCCTTGTCCGCTTTGGATCGACAGATGACATAAAAAGAGCGCCTTTGGCGCTCTTATCTTTTCCTAGCAAGCGACGAAGTCGCGTCTGGCAAGGCACGTAGTGCCGTTCTGGCTAGTCGTAGTGATAAAAACCCCGGCCATTCTTACGTCCCAGATAACCCGCATCCACCATCTGTACCAACAAAGGACAAGGACGATATTTTGAATCTTTAAAGTTATCGTACAATACCTCCATAATACTCAGACAGGTATCCAAACCGATCAGATCCGCCAATGCCAGAGGCCCCATTGGGTGACTCATTCCCAGCTTCATTACGGTATCAATCTCTTCAGCTGACGCCAGATTTTCATAGCGACAAAATACCGCTTCATTAATCATCGGCATAAGAATGCGATTAGACACAAAACCGGGCGCATCTTTCACATCTACCGGCACTTTATTCAAGTCCAATGAAAGCTGCTTAACCTTATCAAATACAGCTTCCTCTGTTTGCAACGCACGGATGATTTCTACCAGCTGCATCATCGGCACCGGATTCATAAAGTGCATTCCAATCACCTGGCCTGGCCGGGAAGTCGCCGCAGCTAAACGGGTAATAGAGATTGACGATGTGTTAGTCGCAAGAATGGCACCGGGCTGACAAACCTCGTCCAGTTGACGGAAGATGCTCTTCTTGATCTCCTCATCCTCACTGGCCGCCTCAACCACAATATCAACAGAGACCATATCTGCCATATCGGAGGTTTGCTTAATCCGGGCCAGAGCCTGATCCATTTCATCCTGAGTTAGCTTTTCTTTCTTAACCATTCGGGAAAGACTCGCGCTAATCGCTCCCACACCGCGCGTTAACGCCGAATCATTAAGATCATAAAGAACAACATCAAAACCAGAACAGGCTGCAACCTGGGCAATACCGCCACCCATCTGACCAGCTCCCACCACACCAAAACTATTAATCGTCATATCAGATCATCCTCACTAAAACAGTGACACAGTGTTCCACCCCATCTGTTGAAATGCAACAAAACAAGGGATAACCCTTACACGCTAAAATCCCATAAAAAAACCGGCATAAGCCGGTTTAATCAGAATCATTCAAAGCTGAAGCGTAACCTCAGGCTTTGCCGACCTCATTCATTTATTGGCATGATCAACCAAGTCATCAACAACTTCTTGCTCTTCACGAAGATCATTCGCAACGGGTTTATTCATCGGCAAGATCAGATTAAGTACGATAGCAACAATACCGCACAGACTCACGCCTTGCATACTGAACTCACCCTGACCGATCACCATCCCACCAATACCAAATACCAGCGTAGTGGCAACAATAACCAGATTACGTTGCTCAGCCAGATCGACCTGCGCTTTGATCAAAGTATTCAGACCTACGGCTGCAATAGAGCCAAACAACAGAATCAAAATACCGCCCATAACCGGCACTGGAATCGTCTGCAGCAGCACACCAAACTTCGCGACAAATGCCATCAGAATCGCAAAGACCGCCGCCCACACCATAATCATCGGATTAAAGGAGCGGGTCAGCATCACCGCACCAGTGACCTCAGAATAAGTTGTATTAGGTGGACCACCAAATAGCGCCGCAGCAGAGGTCGCCAAGCCATCTCCAAACAAAGTACGGTGCAGACCCGGCTTCTTAATATAGTCTTTTCCGGTCACATGACCGATAGCCAGAACATCCCCCACATGCTCAATTGCAGGCGCAATAGCCACGGGAATCATAAACAGAATCGCCTGCCAGTTAAGCTCTGGCATAACGAACGCAGGCACCGCGATAAAGGCTGTATCGGACACAACCTGATAATCAACCATGCCATAAAAGTTAGCAACCAGATAACCCACAACCACACCCGCTAAAATCGGTAACAAGCGAAACACGCCTTTACCAAACGTGGCCACTAGCAACGTTGTTCCCAATGCGGACATCGATACGATCATCGAATCAATATAAGGAAACAACTGGATGCTACCGTCACCAGCTTTGCCCATCGCCATATTCACAGCAATAGGCGCCAAACCAAGACCGATGACCATGATGACCGGACCAACGACCACCGGTGGCAGCAGACGGTGTAAGAAACCAACACCGCGAAACTTAACCGCCATGGCCAGCATCATATACATCAGACCAGCACAGAACAGCGCGCCTAAGGTAGCAGGCATCCCCCAGGTTTGAGTGCTATAAAGAATCGGTGCGATAAATACAAACGAAGAGGCCAGAAAAACCGGCACCTGACGCTTAGTCACAAATTGGAACAGAAGCGTACCAAAGCCTGCGGTAAACAACGCAACACTCGGATCCATTCCGGTCAATAACGGCATCAGCACCAGCGCACCAAAAGCAACAAACAGCATTTGAGACCCCGCCAGGACGGTCCGCCACAACGGTTCGCTGCCGTTCAAGCTATCATCAATATTATGATTCATCTGAACTGCCCTTTATTTAGTACCAAAAATCTTATCACCCGCATCGCCCAGACCCGGAATAATATAACCGTTTTCGTTAAGGTGACTGTCCACCGCCGCTGTATATAACTCTACATCCGGATGAGCTTCATTCACCGCCTTTACTCCTTCAGGAGCAGCTACCAATACCAGCGCTTTGATCTCTGTGCAGCCCGCTTTTTTCAACATATCGATAGTGGCATTCATTGAACCACCGGTTGCCAGCATCGGATCGATAACCAGTGCCGTACGCTCTTCCATATCACTGGTAAGCCGTTCGAAATATGTAACAGGTTGAAGTGTTTCCTCATCCCGATACAACCCGACCACGCTAATCTTAGCGCTGGGAATCAGATCAAGAACACCATCCAGCATGCCGATGCCCGCACGCAGAATAGGCACAACAGTCACTTTTTTACCTTTAATCTGTTCACCGGTCATCTCTCCACACCAGCCTTCAAACTGATAGGTTTCAGTGGTCAGATCTTTAGTCGCTTCATAAGTCAGTAGAGCACCCACCTCTGCCGCCAACTGACGAAAAGCGCGAGTACTGATATCGGCAGCCCGCATCAGGCTGATTTTATGTTTTACCAAAGGGTGGTTAATTTCATGAATACGCATACTGAAGTCTCTCTTCAAGGCGACGATAAGATAAACAGAAGCATCAACTGATAGCAGCATCAGAGTCAGCCCAAAATTTTGAAATATCATACTCCAGCCTAAGCAGAAAGTCTTAGCCCCCTATCACAAAAAAACGCACCTGAGGTGCGTTTCTTATAAGAGCGGTTAAGCTGCCACGTTTATATGTGGCATTAGGCAACAAACTATAAGCACATGACTACCCGTTCAACTCTTCATATAAAGCCATAAATTCCTGCGTAAGCTTGTGCTTTGGGGCAAAATAGATCAACGGTTTGCACTCATTATGGGACTCTTTCATCTTCACCGATGAAGATATTTTTGCTTCCAGTACCGGCAGGTCATCATCTTTTAGCGTTTCGACAATATTTTTCGACGCATTAGCACGGGGTTGAAACTGATTAACCACAATACCTTCAATTTTTAATCGATCGTTATGGTCCTCCTGCGTCTCCTGAATATTATACATCAGGCTATAGAGCGCCTGACGGGAGAACTCATCACAGTCAAATGGAATCAGGCAGCTATCCGCCGTACATAGAGCCGACAGAGTGTAAAAATTGAACGCCGGGGGTGTATCAATATAGATCGCATCGTACTGCTCAAGATTCAGTAACGCATCACGCAATTTATAGATCTTATGCTTCGCTTCCAGCTTTGCATGCAGATCACCTAACTCCGGATTAGACGGCAACAGATCAAGATTTTCATAGGAAGTGGAATGAATAAAGTCAGTAATCTCTTTTGGGCGCACCTGAAAACTCAGCGTCTGCTCAAAGAAATCTTTAATATCTCCCTCAGTGTCATTCACCCGCTCACCTAAGAGATAGTGACTGGTATTACATTGTGGATCCAGATCCACCACCAGCGTACGCTTATTCTTGCTAGCGCTGATCGCTGCAAGATTGGTACTGATACTAGACTTACCGACACCACCTTTTTGATTAAAGACAACCCGAATCATACTGTTTCCCATATTTCAAAGCCCTGCTTATCTCTCAGCTTAACCCTGTTCCAGTAGCGTCCGCAGATCAATAATTGCTGCATTCGCACGGGAGATATAGGAAGCCATCACTAATGAATGGTTTGCCAATAAACCAAATTCATTTCCATTCATAATCATCGGACTCCAGACAGTCCCCTGAGTCGCTTCAAGTTCACGAACAATCTGGCGCAAACTGATCAATGCATTTTTCTTCTCAAGCGCATCAGCAAAATCGACCTCTACAGCTTGCAGAAGATGAATCAGCGCCCAGGCAGTACCGCGTGCTTCGTAGAACACATCATCAATTTCAAACCAACCGGTTTTCACTTCAAGTTCGGCGGCATTGTTGGTTGACTGGCGAGCACTTTCTTCGCCAGCAAGATCCGTATTAACCCTTTTCTGACCAACACTGGCACTGAGTCGCTGAGATAAACTACCCAATCGGGTAGATACGTCCGCCAACCAGCCCCGCAAATTATCAGCGCGGGCATAAAACTGCGCATCTTGCTGCTGTGGATCAATTAAGCGGGCTTCATAAGCGCGCAGGAACTTAAGTGATTTTTTGTATTCCCCTTCACTCGAAGGAATAAGCCAGCTGTTATTATCAAAATGGAGTAGCGGTTCTGCTTCTTTCAGGTCCACATCTTCAGTTGACTGCGACTGCGAACGGCTAAAATCTTTTCGCATCGCCCGGGACATATCTCGGGCCTGAACCAATACACCAAATTCCCAGTTGGGAATATTATCAAGCCAGACTCCTGGAGGGGTGCGGTCATTAGACAGATATCCGCCGGGCTTTTGTAACAAGGTATCTGTAATAGCAATCAGTGTTGATACTGTTGCTGAACCGATAACCGGCTTTTCCACACCTTCAGTGGTTTGAATAAATACAGGTTGCACCTCAAATGGATCCGGCTCCTGGCTCCACCAGATACCTAACACCAAACTCACAAGCAGATACAGCCCTATAACAACACCGATAGGCCCCATTAACTTGAGTCCCGTCAGCCTGTCCCACATTTTCAACCACAACCGCTGTAACATATCCATGGTATTTCCTTTAACGATAAAGCACTTATTGCACCGCAATATGTCCGATTTGCCAGAGCGGGTCAATGCCGGACATCCTGTAAATAATGATTAACTATACTATGACTTCCCCTTTGGTTGCGCCTGAAACTGCACTCGCTTAACAATTGATGATCTGAAACCCGGTCTAAAACAGAGATACAAGTTAAATTCTGATCAGAAACTATCCAGAACGTCGGGTAAATTGATGATAAAACACAATAAGTAGTAAAGATGTTTACAGCGTTTATCTTTTACGGCAAAATATTGAGTCTTATATACCCATCGGTCGCGATCTTGCGTCATATGAGGCTAATTAATGGCTAAAATACTGCTTCTTAACGGTCCAAACCTTAATCTGCTCGGTACTCGCGAGCCCGAGGTTTATGGTGCCGATACGTTACAGGATATTACCCAACGCCTCTCTGTGCTTGCTCAGCAGGCAGGTCATCAACTGGATAGCCTGCAAAGCAACGCTGAACATGTTCTTATCGAGCGGATTCATCAAGCCCGAGATGAGCAGGTTCAATTTATACTGATCAATCCTGCTGCCTATACTCACACCAGTGTCGCACTGCGTGACGCATTACTGGGGGTTGCTATCCCCTTTATCGAGATCCACATCTCCAATGTGCACGCCCGTGAGTCATTCCGCCATCATTCTTATCTTTCGGATGTAGCTGTCGGTGTGATCTGTGGTCTGGGCGTCCTGGGTTATGAATTTGCATTACAATCCGCTATTAGCCGGATTGAGTCACTTTAACATCTGAATTAATAGAGAATTTCATTAACATGGACATTCGCAAAGTTAAAAAACTGATTGAACTGTTGGAAGAATCCAACATTAACGAGATTGAGATTCACGAAGGCGAAGAGTCTGTTCGCATCAGTCGTGGCTCCAACGTTGTTGCAGCACCCGCTCCTGTTGCAGTAGCAGCACCCGTGGCTGCACCAGTAGCAGCTCCAGTTGCGGTAGCACCTGTTGCTTCGACATCCAACGACAACGCTGTACTGTCACCGATGGTTGGAACCTTTTATCGCTCTCCATCTCCAACCTCTTCATCTTTTGTTGAAGTAGGACAGACCGTTAAAGTTGGTGATCCTATCTGCATCGTTGAAGCGATGAAAATGATGAACCAAATTGATTCTGACAAAGCAGGTGTTGTCGAAGCAATTCTGGTAGAAGATGGCCAGCCGGTTGAGTTTGATCAGCCACTGGTAGTTATCGTTTAAGTTATTCATCTGACAGGTTCACAACATGCTAGAAAAAGTTGTTATTGCTAACCGGGGTGAGATCGCTCTGCGTATCCTCCGAGCCTGCAAAGAACTCGGCATCAAAACCGTTGCAATCCACTCGACAGCGGATCGTGACCTGATGCATGTTCGCCTTGCAGACGAAGCGGTATGTATTGGCCCGGCATCCTCGGCTCAAAGTTATCTGAGCATTCCTGCCATTATTGCTGCTGCTGAAGTCACCGATGCTATGGGTATCCACCCAGGCTATGGTTTCCTGGCTGAAAATGCTGATTTCGCAGAAAGGGTTGAGCAGAGCGGTTTCGCTTTTATCGGCCCTAAAGCGGAAACAATACGCATCATGGGAGATAAGGTAGCGGCCATTTCAGCGATGCAAAAAGCTGGCGTACCCACGGTTCCCGGGTCTGACGGCGAGCTGCCCGAAGACGGCAACAAAGTCATTGAGATCGCACGCAAAATTGGCTATCCCGTTATCATTAAAGCAGCTGCCGGTGGCGGTGGTCGCGGCATGCGTGTTGTGCATAGTGAAGCCAGCCTGCTGAACTCTGTTTATGTGACTAAAGCTGAAGCTAAAGCATCATTTGGCGATGATACGGTTTACATGGAGAAGTTCCTGGAAAACCCTCGCCACGTTGAGGTTCAGGTTCTATCCGATGGTCAGGGCAACGCAGTGCACCTGTATGACCGTGACTGCTCAATGCAGCGTCGTCATCAGAAAGTTGTTGAAGAAGCGCCTGCGCCACATCTGGATCCTGAAGCCCGCGCCAAAGTTCTGAAAAGTTGTGTTGATGCCTGTAATGAGATCAACTACCGCGGTGCCGGAACCTTTGAGTTTCTTTATGAAAATGGCGGTTTCTACTTTATCGAGATGAATACCCGTGTTCAGGTTGAGCACCCGGTCTCGGAGATGGTCACCGGTATTGATATCGTCAAAGAACAACTGCGTATTGCATCCGGACTTCCGCTTTCCATCAAACAGGAAGACGTTAAACTCCTCGGCCACTCTATTGAGTGCCGAATTAACGCTGAAGATCCAAAAACCTTCATGCCTTGTCCTGGAAAAGTTAATCAGTTTCATGCGCCGGGCGGTATCGGCGTGCGGGTTGATTCACACCTGTATAACGGTTATAGCATACCACCCCATTACGACTCTCTGATCGCCAAGCTGATCACCTACGGAGAAGACAGAGCAACCGCTCTTCGCCGAATGGAAATCGCGCTGGATGAGATGGTTATCGACGGTATTCGTTGCAATATCCCTCTCCACCAAGAGATCGTTCGAGATGCTAACTTCGCCGAAGGTGGTGTTAACATCCATTATCTCGAGAAGAAGCTGGGACTGGATTGAATCTAATCCGGATCTAACCACGAAAAAGCCTCCTCTGGAGGCTTTTTTTCGTTTGTCGCTCTTGCTATAAAGACTATATATCGTTGCTTATTAAGGAATACTGCATGCCCTGGTTACAGATAAAACTGGACGTCCTGCCTGACAATGCTGATCAATACGAAGATCTGCTACTCGCTGCCGGATGCGCAGCCGTTACCCTGCAGGACAAAGAAGATCAACCAATCTTCGAGCCGGACCTGGGCACTACTCCTTTGTGGAGAAACACCGTACTGACCGGCCTTTTTTCTGCGGACCATGATCTGGAAGCGACAGAACTGTTTCTGAAAGAATCTCACCTACAATTGTTTCCCAACACTCCTTTCCCGAGTATGAAAACTGAAATTCTTGAAGATAAAGACTGGGAAAGAGAGTGGATGGATAACTATCATCCGATGAAATTCGGCAAACGGTTATGGGTCTGCCCCAGCTGGAAAGCAGTACCCGAGCCGGACGCTGTTAATCTGATGCTTGACCCCGGCCTCGCTTTCGGTACCGGCACACACCCCACGACTGCTCTTTGTCTGGAATTTCTTGACCAACTTGCGCTCGAAGGAAAACAAGTCGTCGACTACGGCTGCGGTTCGGGTATTCTCGGCATCGCAGCGCTGCTCCTGGGAGCACAACATGTCACCGCCGTTGATATCGATCCCCAGGCGCTGGATGCGAGTCTGGATAATTTGCAGCGCAACCAATTACCCAAAGAAAGCCTGAAAGTCTTCTTTCCCGAGAAAGCTCCCCAAGATCCCGCAGACCTGGTAGTTGCGAACATTCTCGCAGGCCCGTTGGTGCAACTGGCTCCAACCCTATCGGCACTCTGCAAAACAGGCGGCCAACTCATACTCTCGGGATTGTTAAGTGACCAGGAAACTGAAATCAGAGAAGCCTACGGTAACGAATTCGAACTGGACATCATCGCAGAGAAAGAAGGCTGGATCCGCGTGACTGGCTTAAAACGGTAATAGCGCAGCATCATGGCCGCTAACATCGTCACCGAATGCCCCGCCTGCACCACCAGATTTCAGGTGACTCAGGGGCAGTTAAAAATTGCCAACGGCAAGGTACGCTGCGGCTCATGTCTTGAGGTATTTAACGCTGAGGTTTATCGTTGCGATGACCTCAGTTCACCGATGGAAGCGTCTGAGCAAAGCCATAAAGACCCCCTGTTTGATCAGATAGAAGTCCCCGCGTTCGCGCCCCCCCGACGTAGCCCGACAGGTTTCGATAAACGCTACGTAATACCCGAAGAAGAGCCTTTAGTTGCCGATCAGTTAAATAGCGAACCAGACGATGAACGCTCGGTTGAGCTGGAGCAACCGGTTCAGGAACTGATAAACACTGAAGACATCAATGATCAGCAATCCAGTCCAGTACAGACAACAGCACTTAAGGCTAACCTCTCTGTTACAGATATAGCTGTCGATACCTCTACTCTCTCATCTGAAGATGGGGCTTTACAGCAATCAATAGAGACCAGATCAGACAACTCATCTGTGCCTCCGACTGACGTCCACAACAAAGAACAGAGCAACATCGCCTTAAGCGCTTCGGACACAACCGATGACCGAGCCGCTTCTGACACCGTTGATAAACCTGCAGAGCTACCTTTATCGCCTGTTACTGATTTTCGGCCTGAGCCTGTGGTGATCAAAGCAACCAGAGAGGAACCCGCTTCCTGGGCCGGCTGGACAATCTGCACCCTTCTCGCAGGCCTACTTTTGGCAAGCCAGTTTATGTGGTTTAACCGACAACAACTCAGCGTTTACCCCGAACTGGCTTCAATTTATACACTGGCATGTAAACACCTGCCCTGCCACCTTAAAACACCGCTTGCACTTGAGTTGATTAAAACTCAACAATTAGTCGTTCATCCCCAGAAGGATTACCAGGGAGCACTGAGTGTTACGCTCTTATTAGAAAACAAGGCGGCCTTTAATCAACCATTCCCAGCCATTCAGCTATCCTTCTCAGATCGGCGGGGACAACTCATCAGCCAACGGATTATTCAACCAACTGAATACCTGAAAAACAGCAAAACAGTACCGATAGACATGCCCGCCAGAACGCCGGTAAAAGTCAGTTTCGATATTCTGGATCCAGGCCGCCGAGCACTCAGCTATGAGGCCATTCTCACAATACCCGCCAGTATCCATTAAGTCTGACCTGCTACTTCCGCAAATACAAACATCTGCTTTGCATAGCATTTTCAAATTATTTTGCAACAAGTCAAAACGACAAAAATGATCAAAAAAGCATCAAAAAGTCCTTGGCCCTCCCCCTCTGAAAGAGTATTATTGTCCGCCTTCAAAACAGCAGTAGAACGGTTACCCAGCAGGTATCCAAGGGCAGCTATTTCTTAAAAAAACGGGGTCAGCCATGTTTCAGATCGGAGAACACACCGTTGATAGTCAGGTCATCCTGGCACCAATGGCCGGTGTTACCGACATACCGTTTCGTCAGCTTTGCCGGCGATTAGGTGCAGGCATGGTGGTTTCCGAAATGGTCACCTCTGATACCCGCCTCTGGAACACCCGAAAATCCAGTTACCGTTTACAGAAAGATCAGCATGAAAGTTTACATGTCGTACAGATTGCCGGTGGCGACCCTGACATGATGGCTGAGGCCGCCAGAGTTAATGCGGCCAACGGTGCTCATATTATTGATATCAATATGGGCTGCCCGGCTAAAAAGGTCTGCAATAAAGCAGCAGGGTCCGCCCTGTTAAAAGACGAACAGCTGGTAAGGGAGATACTTACGGCAACAGTCGCAGCCGTCGAACTTCCGGTAACGCTGAAGATTCGCACCGGCTGGGATACTGATAACCGTAATGGGGAAACCATTGCCCGCATTGCCGAAGACTGTGGAATTCAGGCTCTGGCGGTACATGGTAGAACCCGGGCCTGTGGTTATAAGGGCGATGCCGAATATGACACGATTGCCCGTATTCGCAACAGTATCGATATCCCTCTGTTTGCCAATGGTGATATCAATACCGCGAAAAAAGCACAAGACGTATTGAATTATACCGGCGCTGATGCCGTTATGCTTGGTCGGTCTGCTCAGGGTAATCCATGGATTTTTCGTGAGATAAGTCATTACCTCAATACCGGTGAAATGCTACCCTCTCCGACCCGGATTGAAGTCAGAGACACCCTATTAGGTCACTTGGAGGCCCTGTCAGATTTTTACGGCGAGTTTGCTGGTGTTCGTATCGCCCGCAAGCATGTTGGTTGGTACCTCCGAAACAGGCCCGGTTCCGAATTATTTAGAAAAGAGTTCAATCAATTAGAAGAAGCTGCACTCCAGCAAAACGCGATCCGATCATTTTTTAGCCGAACGGATAAGGCAGAAGCCGCCGCCTGAGTGACAGTTCATTTTTAGGTTAATGCACGTGGATAACAATACATTGAATACACAAGTAATACATACAGAAAACATGGATGTTCAGGAACGTACTTTACGCGACAGCGTACAGGTTTCGATGCATAACTACTTTCGTCAACTTGATGGACAACCAGTAACGGATGTTTATCAGATGGTACTTGCAGAGATTGAAGCCCCATTGTTTGAAGCCGTCATGACTTATACCCGTGACAACCAGACTAAAGCATCTGAGTTGCTGGGTCTGAACCGTGGCACGCTGCGGAAAAAGCTGAAGCAGTACGGCTTACTTTAACCGATTACTTTTTTAACTTAATTCAGAAGAACTAAACCATGGCAGAGCAGAAAATCACTCCGGTTCGCCGCGCACTCATCAGTGTGTCAGATAAATCCGGAATCGTTGAATTCGCCCAGGCACTGACCCAGCGCGGTGTTGAGATTCTTTCCACCGGTGGCACATACAAACTGTTGAAAGACAACGATGTACCCGCGATTGAAGTATCCGATTACACCGGATTCCCTGAAATGATGGATGGCCGGGTAAAAACCCTTCACCCGAAAGTTCACGGTGGAATTCTGGGCCGTCGCGGAACCGATGATACAATCATGAACGAGCATGGCATTACGCCTATCGACATGGTGGTAGTGAACCTGTATCCCTTCGAGCAGGCCATTGCCCGCCCTGATTGCGATCTGCCCATGGCAATTGAGAACATTGATATTGGCGGCCCAACGATGGTTCGCTCTGCTGCAAAAAATCATAAAGATGTGGCTATCGTTGTTGCGGCTGACAACTACGACCGTATTATTGCCGAACTGGACGAGAACAAAGGTCTGACTCATCCAACCCGTTTCGATCTGGCTGTGCAGGCATTTGAACACACTGCAGCCTATGACGGCATGATCGCCAACTACCTTGGCGCTATCACCGATGGTTCTGAAGAAGAGCCAGCTGACTTCCCGCGCACCTTTAACACCCAGTTTGTTAAAGCTCAGGAGATGCGTTACGGCGAAAACCCGCATCAAAAAGCGGCGTTCTATGTTGAAGCAAACCCTGCTGAAGCGAGTGTTTCCACAGCCCGTCAGCTTCAGGGCAAAGCACTTTCCTTTAACAACGTGGCCGATACCGACGCTGCCCTAGAATGCGTTAAGCCGTTCAAAGAGCCCGCCTGCGTTATCGTTAAGCACGCTAACCCATGCGGTGTAGCTATCGGTGCAGACATTCTGGAAGCTTATAACAAAGCGTTCCAAACCGACCCTACGTCCGCTTTTGGCGGTATTATCGCCTTCAACCGTGAACTGGATGCTGCGACTGCTACAGCGATCGTTGAGCGCCAGTTTGTTGAAGTCATTATCGCGCCAAGCGTCACTCAGGAAGCGTCTGACATCGTGGCTGCCAAGCCAAACGTTCGTCTGCTCTCATGTGGTGAATGGTCTGCCGATCGTACCGCTCGATTCGACTATAAGCGGGTCAATGGCGGTCTGCTTGTTCAGGACCAGGACCTGGGAATGGTTGATGTCAGCGAACTAAAAGTCGTGACTACTATCCAGCCAACCGAACAGGAGATCCGTGATCTACTATTCTGCTGGGAAGTTGCTAAGTTTGTTAAATCTAACGCGATTGTCTATGCCCGTAATGGCCAGACCATCGGTGTTGGCGCTGGACAAATGAGCCGCGTATACAGTGCCAAGATTGCCGGTATCAAAGCCGCTGACGAAGGCCTGGAAGTTGAAGGTTCAGTAATGGCATCAGACGCATTCTTCCCATTCCGTGATGGAATCGACTCTGCAGCAGCTGCGGGAATCAAGGCGATTATCCAGCCTGGAGGCTCTATGCGCGATCAGGAAGTTATTGATGCAGCCAACGAGCACGGTATGGCGATGGTATTCACCGGTATGCGTCACTTCCGCCACTAAGCGCGGAGCACACAGACTGAGCCAGTTAATCTGGCTCTTCTTTTGTCGGACGAAGTCAGGATAAAGGTAGAGATATGAACGTATTGGTAATTGGCTCCGGCGGCCGTGAACACGCCTTAGCGTGGCAGGCAGCTCAGGATAGCAACATCACTAAAGTATTCGTCGCCCCGGGAAATGCCGGCTCTGCGATTGAGTCGAAAGTAGAAAACGTAGCCATCGACGTAATGGATCAGGATTCTCTGGTCACATTTGCTAAAGATAACGATGTCGCCTTAACCATCGTTGGCCCGGAAGCGCCTTTGGTAGAAGGTATCGTTGATCGCTTTCAGAGTGAAGGTCTGCGCTGTTTTGGTCCGTCTAAGGGTGCAGCACAGCTGGAAGGCTCTAAAGCGTTTACGAAAGACTTTCTGGAACGCCAGCAAATTCCAACGGCCGATTACCAGAACTTTACCGAAGTTGAGCCCGCCCTCGCATATCTGCAGAAAGTCGGTGCGCCAATTGTAGTAAAAGCTGATGGCCTGGCTGCAGGCAAAGGCGTTATCGTTGCGATGACACTGCAGGAAGCTGAAGACGCCGTTAAAGATATGTTAGCTGGCAATGCCTTTGGCGAAGCCGGTCACAGAGTTGTCATTGAAGAGTTCCTCGATGGCGAAGAAGCCAGCTTTATCGTCATGGTTGACGGCACCAATGTTCTGCCGATGGCAACCAGCCAGGATCACAAGCGCATGGGTAACGGCGATACCGGTCTGAATACAGGCGGTATGGGTGCATACTCCCCTGCCCCTGTGGTCACGCCAGAGATCGACCAGCGCATTATGCAAGAGGTTATCCTGCCGACTGTTAAAGGTATGGCTGAGGAAGGCAATACCTATGTCGGGTTCCTCTACGCCGGTCTGATGATCATGGCTGACGGCACACCAAAGGTTATTGAATACAACTGCCGGTTTGGTGACCCTGAAACACAGCCAATTATGTTACGCCTGAAATCCAGCATCGCTGAGCTGTGTAATGCAGCACTGGATGGCAACCTGGATAAGACCACTGCAAACTGGGACTCCCGTTGCGCGGTGGGTGTCGTTCTTGCTGCCGGCGGCTACCCTGGCGACTATGGCAAAGGGGATATTATCAGTTTGCCAACCGAAGTTGCTGAAGGTACTAAAGTATTCCATGCTGGTACCGCTCAGAAAGACGGTCAAATCGTTACCAGTGGTGGTCGGGTACTCTGTGCAACCGCGATGGGAAATACTGTAACAGAAGCCCAGCAACGGGCCTATGAGCTGGTTAAGCAGATCAACTGGAACGGTGTTTACTACCGGGATGATATTGCCTATCGGGCTATTGCCCGCGAACAGCAGTAATCACTTTACCCTCCCTGATGAACAGCCACTTTTAAGTGGCTGTTTTTTTATGTACGGGATTACCCCGTAAATGCTTTCGCAGAGCGCGTTTCGAGTTATAATCGCTCTTTAATTATTAACTTCGACGCCTGAATATTCATGAATGGATACCTTTCCGATGACTCATAACGGTAAACACCACTCTCGAGCGGCCATGACCCGCAAATTGACACTTGCTGTCGCTATCGGTCTGCTCACCGGTTCGATGACAGTCAGTGGTGCAACTCAGTCGGATAAGTTCTGTCAAAGTGCAGGTGCAAGCAACAATTATGACTGCACTAAAACATCTGATTTCCAGGCTACCCAGTCGGATATCGACGCCAAACTTAATGCATTGAATAACTGGTTAGAAGATCAGAAACAAGCGTTAACCTCGCCAGTTGTCAAAGCAGGACAACCGGATTCAGACAAGCTCAGAGAAAAAATTGAATTCAATGCTCAGCTCTTAGCCGCCGAATTAAAACAAGCTAAAAAGTTACAAAGCAAAGGAGATCATCGAGGCGCTTTTGATAAGGTCAATAGTTACCTGACAAGCAATCCGAAAGACCCTAACGGGTGGTTGTTATACGGAATATCGCTGATTAACCAGAACAAACTGGATGAGGCAGCCGATGTGTTTAGCCGGCTGATTCAACTCTACCCTGAATCTCCCGAGCCCTATAATAACCTGGCAGTGGTTCACGCACGTAAAGGAGAAAACGAGGAAGCGGTTAAGGTACTGTTACAGGCATTTGAAACCCACCCGAGCTACGCTCAGGTCCAGACAAACCTGAAAAGTATCTATGCGACCCTCGCCACCCAGGCCTACAACCGGGCTTTGAATCTGGACTCCAGCACTCAGCCTCCAAGAGCGAATCTGGATATTCTGGATCAGGTTTATAACCCTACTCCCGCACCAACTATCATAGTCGCTGCGGCACAACCCCCTGCCGTTCAGAAACCCGCTGTAACCCCGACAGTCGCCGCTAAGACCGCAGAGACACAACCTTCTGAGCTGGTGATTGAAGAACGACAGATATCGGAAGGTAGCGTCCCGACAATCGTGGCTGAACAAGTAGCCACCACGGAAACCTCCCAGCCGGTGGATACTGCATCAGTGAAAGCACCTGCCGTTGTTGCAGAACCTGACAGCACAAAGCAAAGCGATGCACAGACCAGCTCAGTTGCTGAGACTAACAATGACCCTCTTCTTTCTGACGAGATCCGTAGTGAGCTGCAACAACTTATCGCCAACTGGGCCACATCATGGTCTGCTCAAAATGTAGAAGCTTACCTGGAGTTCTATTCCGGAAACTACTCTCCCGATCCAACAGTGACGCATAAACAATGGGAGTGGGGACGACATAAACGTTTAAGCAAGCCTGCTTTCATCAAGATAGAGGTCTCAGACATTTCTCTTGCAGATGCAGGTAATGGTTCCGTTCGCTCAGTTTTCCGTCAAGCTTATCAATCCGATACTTATCAGGATACGGTATACAAAACACTGATACTCGCCCGGGAAAACGGGCAATGGAAAATTTCGGCGGAAACAACGCTTTAACCGCGGTGATCAGACATAAAAAAAACCTCCAGCCGGAGGTTTTTTTATGCGTAGATATTATGGTTTTCCTTTCTGCGGAAGCCCCTCATAGGCGATCCGCCAGTGACCATTCTCATTGACCCAGTATTGTCGTTTGATATCACTACCACTGTAATTATCGCTCTTATAATTCTGCACAAAAGTAGCGATAAACATACCCTGGTTATCCGGATGTTGATAAATACTTAAATTATCAACCTCTACATCAATAAACGACTTACTGCTATTAACGCGACGTTTATGGGAAGCAAATTGCTCAAACCCTATATCCCCGTTATTAAACTCTTTAGAGTAATGACTCAGGTAGTTATCGGTATTTTTACTTTCCCAGTCACTACGCCAGCTATCGACTACCTGAGTAAATACCGTTTTTTTCTGCTTCCAGCTATCCAGATCAAGCCACTCAAATGACGTCCCTATCAGTACCGGAGTCGCACTCAAATCGATGATCCCATCTAATTCAGAAAAGTGATTATTACTCAGGGATAAACAACCTTCACTCGCCTGAGGTGGTCGACTGAAAGTATCTTTTGGCGAACCATGAACCCAAATACCACTACCGGTATGCCCCAGGCGCTGATCCCAGGCATTCGGATAGTTAATAGGCAGCGCACCAGTGCCATAGCGTGGCGGTAACTGATCGTCGGTCAATCGGCCCGTTGTAAAATAGACACCTAAAGGCGTTCTCAAATCACCCCGTTTAGTCTTTTCTACACCACCCCGGCCATAAGAAACGTAATAATCTTTAATCAGTTTCGGTACACCGGCCTTATTTTCAAACAGATACAAACGAGACAGCGTTGTATCAACAACGATCACATGTTTCTGATCCGCAGACATCTGTAACAGGCTGCCTGGGATGGTATCTGGCAGAGGCTTGTAACGATCAACACTCATACGTGCACGCGCTTCAGAAATAAGCCCTTGCAACGTTTTTTTGTCACTTTGACCATTATTACCCACAGCACTCAGCGTAACTCCCTGAGCGGCCATCAAATCAGCATAAATCAGCTGAGCCAGCCTAAAATCCGGCTGTTCTTCAATCAGGGTACGTAACTTAGACATTGCGCCATTCATCTGATTCTGTTGCAAATCACCCAAACTGGCCAACAACAGTGTTTCCTGGTCCAGACTCAAAACAGTATCTTCGGCCTGCACACCGCCAGGGGCCACAGCAAAGGCCGCTACCAGAAGCGCTCGTTTCAACGGTTTCTTGAGATAAGATAAGGGAAGAGTTTTCATAACTCAGATCGGCAACCTTTAACTACAACAGATTCAATGTGTGTGCAGAATTATACCTATACAGTGCGCTTTTGCAGCTGTAATCTGCGCTCGACGACTCATTCTAAGCAAAATACAGCTGACTCATATCAGACTTTACGTTATTTAACCGAAAAAAACCTCTATATTTATCACGTTCAACACAATTAATAACAAAACCTGACGGCCTCGCCAAAAGCTAGCAATTATTCAGTTTTATTCAAGAGTAATTTTTTTCTGATATTTTTTTTCACCTTCCCGCATACGAAATACTGATAATTCAACTTTCTTTCTACCCCTTGCCACGACTGCGGATAACCGACTATGTGGATAAAAGCTTTCACAATTAAACGGCCCTCAACTTTATTTTCAGTCTTACCTGCCAGGCTGAACTTTCTGCAAAGCTGTGCTATCCAAGAGACAGGCCTGTAAAACATTTCAGACCATAAGATTGGAAAAACAGTGCAGGCTATTTGATCAGGTAGTTCCAAAGTTTGAAACGCGTACGGAGGATCCCGTCATGTTTAGACAGATGGAAAGCGCCGGTTTACAGGATCTCCATTTCTGGCAGGATCCAGACACCGGTTTGCAAGCGATAATCGCTATCCACGACACATTCCGCGGCCCAGCCATCGGCGGCTGCCGTTTTATAACCTATCCAGACACCAGCGCGGCAATTGAAGATGCTATCCGACTGGCCAGAGGGATGAGCTATAAATCAGCCCTTGCCGGCTTACCCCATGGCGGAGGTAAGTCCGTCATTATCAAACCAGCCGGACGTTATAACAGGGGGCTTCTGATGCAAAGCTTTGGTCGCTTTGTCGACAGCCTGGACGGACGCTATATCACAGCCATGGATAGCGGAACTCAGATCAGTGATATGGATAATATCGCCCTCTCTACCCGCTATGTGACCTGCACTCAGGATATGGGTGATCCATCACCTTCTACAGCCGACGGGGTATTTGCAGGAATTAAAGCCAGCCTTCAATTTCGATTGGGTCATAACGAACTGGACAAGGTTCATATTGCACTACAAGGATTAGGACATGTCGGCTGGGCATTGGCAAAGCAGCTACATAATGCTGGCGCCCGCCTTAGCGTTACCGACATTGACCCGGTAAAAACAGCTCGGGCGAAAACGGAGCTTGGCGCCACCGTTGTTTCCCCTGATGAAATATATGATGTCGAGGCCGATATATTCTGTCCGTGCGGGCTGGGAGCTATTATCAGCCCAGACACGATAAATCGCCTTCGGTGTGGCATCGTCGCCGGTTCTGCCAACAATCAATTAGCCGATGAAGCCATGGGGGATGCACTCTGCGAACGGGGGATTCTGTATGCGCCTGACTACCTGATCAACTCAGGAGGGCTGATATTCGTCGCTTTGCAACACGCCCGACACCATGAGCAAGCGATCCGACAGAAAGTAGCAACCATCTATGATTCCCTGCTTGAGCTCTATCAACATGCCGATGCCGATCAACTCGCCACCAGCTATGTGGCTGACATCAGAGCCGAAGCCATTATCCATCAAGCCAGCCTGAAATCTCACCAGGCCGCATAAGGAGATACTCTATGGAAACCGTATTTACGACTAATATTTCCTACAGCGGTTATCTGTCTGAAGCCGGCCTGCCGCTGCAACCACTGCCCGAGTGGGCACATACAGCTGACACACTGGTGCGTTACTACCGCAATATGGTCCTGGCCCGTCAGCTGGACAATAAAATCATCGCCCTGCAACGCACCGGTCAAATAGGCACCTACGCTTCTCAACTGGGCGCCGAAGCCATTGATATCGTGCTGGGCGATCTAATGAACAGCAGCGATGTGTTGGTGCCTTATTATCGTAATCACGCCCTGCAGATGCTGAGAGGTCTGCCAATGGCGGATATGCTCAGTTACTGGGGAGGCGATGAAAGGGGTAATGCGTCCGTCGGAATGGGGGAAGACTTCCCCAATGCCGTCCCGATTGCGACTCAGGCATTGCATGCCGCCGGTGTCGCCACTGCATTTAAAATTCGCGGTGAAAAAAGAGCCGCTGTCACCATATGCGGGGACGGCGGCACCTCAAAAGGTGATTTCATGGAAGCGCTTAATGTTGCCGGGGCCTGGCAACTGCCGGTGGTTTTCATCATCAATAACAACCAATGGGCGATCTCTGTACCCCGCAGCCTTCAATGTGGCGCACCAACCCTGGCTCAAAAAGCTGTAGCAGCAGGTATTCAAGGCGAGCAGGTGGATGGCAATGATGTTATCGCATTGCATGAGTCGATCAGTGATGCTTTACACCGCGCCAGAGAGGGAAAAGGGCCAACCCTGATTGAAGCCATCAGTTATCGGCTATCGGACCATACAACTGCCGATGATGCGACCCGCTACCGAAGCAATGAAGAGCTCAAAGCAGCCTGGGAGCGGGAACCCATAAAACGCCTGCAAACCTTCCTTCACTCCAGAGGATGGTGGGATGAGGTACAAGAAACAGCCTGGCAGAACGAAGTCGGTCAGATTATCCAACAAGGTCTGACCGAATACCTGCAGCGTCCACCTCAACCGGCATCAGATCTGATCGATTTTCTCTATGAGAAGCTGCCTGACGCATTGAAAGAGCAGCGCGAGCGCCTGCTCCGTAATGCCCAGCCGGGAGGAAACCATCATGAGTAATCTACTAACCATCGTTGAAGCGGTTAACCTTGCCCTGCGCTCCGAAATGCAAAAAGACCCATCCGTCGTGGTGCTGGGAGAAGATGTCGGCGTCAATGGCGGCGTGTTCCGCGCCACCGTAGGGTTACGTGAGGAGTTTGGTATCAAACGGGTCCTCGATACCCCGCTGGCAGAAACTATGATTGCCGGACTCTCAGTGGGCATGGCGGCACAGGGGCTGAAACCTGTCGCAGAGATCCAGTTCATGGGCTTTATTTTTCCCGCAATGGAGCACCTTATCGCTCATGCTGCCCGACTACGCCACCGTACCCGGGGCCGCTTACACTGTCCAATGGTACTGCGAGTGCCTTTCGGTGGAGGAATACATGCACCGGAGCACCATTCAGAAAGTACCGAAGTCCTGTTCGCCCACACCCCCGGCCTCAGAGTTGTTATCCCCTCCTCTCCGGCACGTGCATACGGGTTGCTATTAGCCGCAATTCGGAACCCTGATCCCGTTATATTTATGGAGCCAAAGCGGATCTACCGACTCAATGCACAACCGGTAGATGACACCGGCATAGCACTTCCCCTGGACAGCTGTTACACCCTGAGAGAAGGCTCAGATATAACCCTGATTAGCTGGGGAGCGATGATCAAAGAGACGCTGGAAGCGGCAGATAAACTCGCAGAGAGAACAATCAGTTGCGAGGTAATTGATCTGGTTACCCTTAACCCGATAGACCATAAAACAATTCTCGCATCAGTCGCAAAAACCGGGCGCTGTGTCATCATCCATGAATCACCCAAGAGTTGCGCTGTCGGTGCCGAGATATCGGCCACCATCGCCGAGCGAGGGCTTCTTAACCTACAAGCCCCGGTCAGCAGAGTAACCGGTTATGACACCGTTATGCCTTACTACCAAATGGAAAATCACTATATGCCGAATACCGCCGACATCATCGAAGCGGTCACTAGCACACTGGAGTTCTCATGAAATATTTCAAGCTACCCGACCTGGGCGAGGGGTTACCCGAAGCTGAAATTGTGGAATGGATGATCAGCGAAGGAGACAGCGTTAAAACCGATCAGATTCTGGCAACCGTCGAAACCGCTAAAGCGATCATCGAGATCCCCTCCCCTCAGGATGGCACAATCGCACATCTTTTCGGGCTTGCCGGAGACACCATTCATACCGGAGAGCCGCTACTGGAATTTGCCGGTGAGGAAGATGACAGCGGGACAGTAGTCGGCGTACTGAAAAAGGAATCAGATACCGCCGCCACGGACCACTTTTTTATCGGCGCCGCACCCAGTACCCAGGCGCACAGTCAGAAAATGACCCCTGCAGTGCGCTCCCTCGCCAGCCGCCTCAATGTTGAAACCGATAACTTACAGGGCAGCGGTCTGAATGGGCAGCTAACCACTGAAGACATTGAACGACTGGCTCGTACCGATCGTACCCATGGTAAAGCAGAGCCGCTTCGGGGGGTCCGCAAACAGATGGCCCGGAATATGGCGATGGCTCATGCAGAAGTCGTCCCGGTAACGCTGGTTGAAGATGCCGATATTCATAACTGGGCCGAAACTGAAGATATCACCATACGTCTGATCCACGCGATTGCTGCCGGCTGTCTGGCAGAACCGGCGCTCAATGCCTGGTTTGATGGTCAGCAGTTAGCCCGGCGGAAACATAGCAAAATTAATCTTGGCGTTGCGGTTGATACAGCACAGGGGCTCTTTGTCCCGGTGATTCGTGATATCGGTAATCGCAGCCTCCACGACATTCGCGGGGGGTTAAATCAGCTGCGGGAGGATGTCATTAACCGCACCATTCCACCCTCAGAACTTCAGGGTGGCACGATCACTTTAAGCAACTTTGGAACGATTGCCGGGCGTTACGCCAGCCCAATCGTTGTTCCGCCGACAGTCGCTATATTGGGAGCCGGTGTGATCCGGGATCAAGCGGTTTGCGTAGCAGGAGAGATTGTTGCACGACGAACATTACCGCTCTCTCTAACCTTTGATCATCGGGCAGCAACCGGAGGGGAAGCTGCACGTTTTATTCGTGCTGTTATAGACGATTTAGCCAAAGAATCAATTAGTTAATATAATTTTTGACTACCAAAGCGAGGACAAAAAAAATCTCAGATTTGCTACAAGCAAGTTATCCATGAACTAAACTAAAGTTAGGAAAAAATGAGAGAAACGTTATGAGCCCTTAATTAATCACGGGCACCGAACACCGGCAGCCCGATAGAGTCAGAGATTGCAGGAAGGTGGTATATGAGTATTTTTGAAAAGTATAAGGCGCGTTACGACTCCAAGCAGGAAGAAGAATATAGCCTGCAGGAGTACTTGGATATTTGTAAAAACGATCCCATGGCCTACGCTAGTTCGGCAGAGCGACTGCTGGCAGCAATAGGCGAGCCAGAGATGATCGATACTTCCCGCGATCCTCAACTCAGTAGAATATTCTCCAATAAAATGATCCGTCGTTATCCTGCGTTCTTCGAGTTCTATGGTATGGAAAATGCGATTGAGCAGATCGTCGATTACTTTAAGCACGCGGCGCAAGGTCTGGAAGAACGCAAACAGATTCTCTACCTGCTGGGACCGGTTGGCGGAGGTAAGTCGTCACTGGCTGAACGGCTCAAGGCATTGATGGAGCACATCCCTTTCTATGCCATCAAGGGTTCACCTATCCATGAGTCACCGCTGGGCCTGTTCAATCCGGAAGAGGACGGTACAATTCTGAATGAAGAATACAACATCCCCCATCGCTACCTGAAAGGACTGATGTCCCCCTGGGCCGTTAAACGCCTGCATGAATTTGGTGGTGATATCAGCCAGTTCAGGGTCGTTAAGCTCTACCCATCCATTCTCAACCAGACAGCCGTGGCGAAAACCGAGCCCGGCGATGAGAACAACCAGGACATCTCCAGTCTTGTAGGTAAAGTCGATATTCGTATGCTGGAGGAGTTCCCTCAGCACGATCCCGATGCCTACAGCTTCTCAGGTGCATTGTGCCACGCCAACCAGGGCATGATGGAATTTGTCGAGATGTTTAAGGCCCCTATTAAGGTGCTGCATCCGCTACTGACAGCGACTCAGGAAGGCAATTACAACAGCACCGAAGGGATGGCTGCTATCCCCTTTGACGGCATTATCATGGCCCACTCTAACGAGTCAGAGTGGCAGACATTTAAGAACAACAAAACTAACGAAGCCTTTATAGACCGGGTTTATATCGTCAAAGTCCCCTATTGCATGCGGGTCTCTGAAGAGGTCAAAATTTACCAGAAATTACTGGAAAACAGCTCGTTACATAAGTCACCTTGCGCTCCTGATACACTCAGCATGCTGGCTCAATTTACCGTACTGTCACGTTTAAAAGAGCCCGAAAACTCGAATGTCTATTCGAAGATGAGAATCTACGACGGTGAGAACCTCAAAGATACCGACCCTAAAGCGAAATCGATGCAGGAATACAAAGACAGCGCCGGTGTTGATGAAGGTATGGAAGGCATCTCAACCCGCTTTGCCTTTAAGATTCTATCCAAAGTGTTCAACTTTGATTCCACAGAGATCGCCGCCAATCCGGTACATCTGATGTATGTGTTGGAGCAACAGATAGAACAGCAACAATTCCCCCAGGAAACCCACGAAAAGTTGATCGGCTACCTGAAGGAGTTCATCTCACCTAAATATATCGAATACTTGGGTAAAGAGATTCAAACCGCTTACCTGGAATCCTATTCAGAATACGGCCAGAATATTTTTGACCGCTATGTCACCTACGCTGACTTCTGGATTCAGGATCAGGAGTACCGGGACCCTGATACCGGCGACATTCTCAACCGCCAGTCAATCAGCGAAGAACTGGAGAAAATTGAAAAACCTGCGGGCATCAGTAACCCGAAAGACTTCCGCCACGAGATCGTCAACTTTGTACTACGTGCCCGGGCTGATAATGATGGCAAGAACCCAGCCTGGAATAGCTATGAAAAGATGCGCACCGTGATCGAGAAGAAGATGTTCTCCAATACAGAAGACCTTCTGCCGGTGATCTCCTTCAACCCTAAAGCATCCACTGAGGACCAGAAAAAGCACAGCGAATTTGTCAAACGTATGACCGAACGTGGTTATACCGAGAAGCAGGTTCGGCTGTTATCTGAATGGTATATCAGGGTGCGTAAATCCCAGTAAGGGGTTTACTAATGTCGGGCTGGAGCAGGAGAGCGCTGTATGAGTTACATCATCGACCGCCGCCTCAATGCGAAGAAAAAAAGCACCGTTAATCGGCAGCGTTTTCTACGCCGTTATAAAAAGCATATAAAACGTGCTGTAGAAGACGCGGTGAACACCCGCAGTATTCGTGATATTGATCAGGGCGGTGAAGTGAGTATTCCCACTAAGGATATTTCTGAACCGGTCTTTCATCATGGTAACGGCGGCGTTCGCGAGCGGGTATTTCCCGGTAACAAAGAGTTTGTCGTTGGCGATGAAATAAAACGCCCCGAAGGTGGCGGGGGCGGTTCAGGCCAGGGGCAGGCCAGCAATCAGGGTGAAGGGGAAGACGAGTTCACTTTCCAGATCAATCAGGAAGAGTTTCTCAACTTCATGTTCGAAGATCTTGAACTGCCGAATATGATCAAAAAGCAGCTACGGGATGCCACCAGTTTTGAAGTGCGCCGGGCAGGCTTCACCAGTGTCGGTTCACCGGACAAGCTCAATGTCGTTCGCTCCCTGCGCGCCGCCAACGCCCGACGCATTGCGCTGTCAGGTAAAGAGCGACGCAAGATTCGCGAACTAAAAAAAGAGATCAAAACACTGGAAGGTTTATTACCCAACCATGATGCGGTCATTCAGATTGCCGCGCTCAACGAAGAGATCAAAGCACTCAACAAGCGCATCAAACGGATGCCGTTTATTGATGAGTTTGATCTTAAATACAACAACCTGGTACGTACCCCTGTGCCCAGCTCAAAAGCGGTAATGTTCTGCGTTATGGACGTATCCGGTTCAATGACCCAGTCGATCAAAGACATCGCTAAACGCTTTTTTATCCTGCTCTACCTGTTTCTAACCCGAAGTTATAAGAAAATTGAGGTGGTCTTTGTCCGACACCACACCCACGCTAAGGAAGTGGACGAAGAGGAGTTCTTTTACTCACGTGAAACCGGCGGCACCATTGTCTCCAGCGCGCTCAACCTGAGTGCCGATATTATTCGTGACCGCTACCCTCCAGGGGACTGGAATATCTATGTCGCTCAGGCCTCAGACGGCGATAACTGGGATGGCGATTCGCACCATTGCCGCGAAATGCTTGAACAGCGCATCCTGCCTCTGGTGCAATACTTCGCCTATGTGGAGATCACCACCGGACCGCATCAGAATCTGTGGCTGGAATATGAACAGATTCGGGAAAGGTTCGGCGAAACCTTTGCCATGCAAACGATTATTGAGCCCTCAGATATCTATCCGGTATTCAGAAAACTGTTCGAGAAAAAGGAGTGACCCTATGAAGCAGCGAGAGCCGATTTCCACCGGGTCTGAATGGACCTTCGAACTGATCCAGAAATACGATGAAGAGATCGCCCGGGTTGCCAGTCACTATGGTCTGGATACCTACCCTAATCAGATCGAAGTCATCACCTCTGAACAGATGATGGATGCTTACTCCTCCGTTGGCATGCCGTTAAACTACAATCACTGGTCATTTGGTAAACAGTTTGTCTCTACCGAGCAGCAATATAAACGCGGCCAGATGGGTCTGGCTTACGAAATCGTCATTAACTCGGACCCCTGCATCTCTTATCTGATGGAAGAAAACACGATGACCATGCAAGCACTGGTCATCGCCCACGCGTGTTACGGTCACAACTCTTTCTTCAAAGGTAATTACCTGTTCCGTACCTGGACCGACGCCTCTGCCATTATTGATTACCTGTTGTTTGCCAAGAACTACATTGCCAAATGCGAAGAGCGCCACGGGGTTGATGCTGTAGAGCAGGTTCTGGATTCCTGCCACGCCCTGATGAACTATGGTGTAAACCGTTACCTGCGCCCTAAGCCAATCACCCCTGAAGAGGAAAAAAACCGCTTAGAAGAGCGGGAAGAATATGTTCAACGCCACCTCAACCGGCTCTGGAATACCATTCCCAAGAAAGAAGAACTTCAGGAATCTAAAAACCCGCGTTTCCCAAAAGATCCGGAAGAGAATTTACTCTATTTTATTGAGAAAAATGCCCCTTTACTGGAGCCCTGGCAGCGGGAGCTGGTACGGATTGTGCGAAAAATAGCCCAGTACTACTATCCACAACGCCAGACACAAGTGATGAATGAAGGCTGGGCCTGTTTCTGGCACTACACCCTGCTGAATCACCTACACGATGAAGGACTGGTAACCGATGGCTTTATCATGGAGTTCCTCCACTCACATACCAGTGTGGTCTTTCAGCCCCCCTTCGACGCCCCCTACTTTAATGGCATCAATCCCTACGCGCTGGGCTACGGCATGATGCAGGACATTCGCCGTATCTGCGAGTACCCCACCAAAGAGGATCGTAAATGGTTTCCCGATATTGCCGGCAGTGACTGGAATAAGACCCTGCAACATGCGATGCGCAACTACAAAGATGAGAGTTTTATCCTGCAATACCTGTCACCCCGTATGATCCGCGAGTTGAAGCTCTTTACCATTACCGATAATTCCACTCTCAGCACTATGCAGATTACTGCCATACACGATGACACCGGCTACCAGAAAGTCCGTGAGGATCTGGCGGCCAGCTATAATATCGGTAACCGGGAACCCAACATTCAGGTCTATAACGTTAATGTTCGGGGAGATCGCTCCCTGACGCTTCGACACTATATGCATAACCAACAACCCCTCGGTGAAGATACCGAAGAGGTACTCAAGCATATTCATCGCCTCTGGGGGTTTGAAGTGCACCTTGAGTCCGTTGCACCCGAAGGCAACATTGTTGATGAGCACCACTGTCCGGTACGTCCTCAGACCGAAGAGGTGGCCTGACAAGCGGGAATCAATCGAAAAAAACCGCCAAATGGCGGTTTCTATTCAAACAGGTGTTTTCAGCGTGTCCTGATAAGGCGGCCAGCCCATCGGCTTTCCACCCAGCAGGTGCAAATGGATATGATAAACCGTCTGACCACCATGGCTGTTGCAGTTAAATACGGTGCGATAGCCGTCTGCGGCAAATCCCTGCTGCTCTGCAATCTTAGCCGCCACCATAGTCATATGACCCACGACCTCACAATCCTCTGGCTCAATATCATTTAACGTTGAGATATGTTTGCGGGGAATAATCAACGCATGAGTTGGAGCCTGTGGACTAATATCATTAAAAGCGATGACCTTATCGTCCTCATAGATAACATCCGCTGGAATCTCTTTATTCAGAATCTTACAAAACAGACAGTCCATTCATCCACCCTTTCAGTCTTAAATCGATTACTGGATTACACCGCAGCGCTTCCCGGATAGCAAGTATCCGGGAACAGAACGTCGCTACGCGACTCGCTAGTGGCTAGACGTAAAACTGCGTTTTACTTGCTAGAAACAGCGAATTTAAAATATTCTGATCTTTGTTGTATTTGAGGTCTGCTTTCGACACTTAGCAGATATAAAAGCCACTTGATTTTCAGCACCCTTTAAATCATAGTCTGGCGCGTACAAGGATGTTTCGGCCACATATAGAAAGGTGCATTTTATGGATAAAAACGATATAGCCCACTTTATTTATATTTTCCTTTACCAATTAACATCATTCCTTCTGAAGGCCTATTTAGGCACTTTGAAAATGATAAATTCAATTATTATCCACCAAATTAATTGTAATCCAAAATACAATGGAGTGTGACTAATGTGGATTCCATTTAGTTTTGTATGTTTTATATGTTTTTCATTTTTTTTACTTATAAACAATTAAATACTTACTGGAAGGAGAACAATGTATACAAACCATCCATTTTACTAGGTATCAGTACTGCATTAGCAATCACAGGCTACATTCAAGCTCAACGGATCCTTTTAATCGATGAGCCAGTAGTAATAGATAACTATTTATTGCTTAGCCATGCAGCCGTAGTTGGTGGGTTATTGTTGTTATTAATAATTATCTTAACCTTTTACTTATTAGGGCGAAGCCCTAGATCTCATAGGGTTTTGTTTCAGGTCATTTTATTAGCAGGGATTGGTATTTTTCCAACTAGCTATGTTGAACTCAAGAGCATTAACCATGCCTTTGATAAAGAAGAACCTAATATCTATGAAACTTTAGTTCTCGATAGGAAAAAGTTCACTAGCAGAAAAGGCACTATCCATTACCTTTACACAGAAAACTGGAATAACTCCAATGTAAGTCAAAAAATCCGTGTGCCTTACATTATCTATAGCAAAGCCAATGTTGGAGCCAAGCTAATTTTATGTCAGAAACCAGGGGCACTTGGTTATCGTTGGCTTGATAAAATTATAGTTACGCAGGATCTGGATCAGCCCCCCCAACAAGTACTTTGCAGAACATCTTTAAATCAAGAAATTATAGAAAACCTAGATCAAAATCAGGTTAAATCCCTGCAAGCTCTTTATCGAAAGTATGACGCCAAAAAAAATGGATCAGAATAATATTGAAAAGACTCTGTTCTATGTTCGCTAATGATACAAAGCAGCTCCCCTACAACCTGCTTATCCTTAGCTTTTCTAGCAAGTCGCGTAGCGACGTTCGAGCGACTAGCCAGCGGCGAAGCCGCGATCTAGCCACTTATATATTCCGCAAGTGCGTTATATCAAATAACGACCATATCACCTTAAGAAGTCACCAGTTTAGTGAACTAACATATTGCACTGCGTCATAAGAAGTTCATACTCTTGTCATAGAGTAAATACACACGCTGATACAGCGCAATGTATGGGTGATATCGCAGTGATCCTGCGTTATCACCGATGAATACCAGGAGTAGTAAAATGATTCTTTCAGAAAAACCCCCTATCCATAATCAGCTTGAATTCTTTATTGAGGAAGCCGTTAAAGCCCGCCCTGTTCGCACCGCCGTCGTGCATCCGGTTGAGCATAACGGATTAATGGGTGCCGTAGAGGCAGCTGAACGTGGCCTGATAGAGCCCATCCTGGTAGGCCCTGAAGCAAAAATACGCGCCACGGCTGATCAATATCAGTTAAATATTGACGGCTACGAGCTGATCAACGTAGAACACAGCCATGCTGCCGCTGAGCGGGCTGTCAGTCTGATCCGGGAAGCCAGGGCAGAAACCCTGATGAAGGGCGACCTGGGTACTTCAGAGTTACTCAGTGCAGTTATCCACAAAACCCAGGGAATTCGTTCTGAGCGCCGCCAGAGCCATATCTTTGTACTGGACGTTCCAAACTACCATAAGCCATTAATGATCACCGATGCGGCGATCAATGTATCACCAGACCTGTTAGTGAAACGGGATATTCTGCAAAACTCTATCGATTTCTGCCATGCGCTGGGTATCAACGAACCTAAGGTCGCGATTCTCGCGGCAGTAGAGAAAGTGAAACCTTCGATGCAAAGTACTATTGATGCAGCGGCCCTCTGTAAAATGTCAGACCGGGGACAGATCACCGGTGCCATTTTGGATGGCCCACTGGCGTTTGATAATGCGATCTCTCTGCAGGCGGCTATCGATAAGCATATCTCTTCGCCGGTCTCCGGTGATGCCGATATCCTCTTAGCCCCCGACCTTGAATCGGCCAATATGCTGGCGAAACAGTTAATTTATCTGGCAAATGCCAAATCAGCCGGTATCGCACTGGGCGCCCGCGCCCCGATCATTCTGAATAGCCGTTCCGACGGCACGCTGGCGCGTTTAGCATCCTGTGCCCTGGCGTCACATATGGTTCTACACCCGCAGGAGAGTATGTAAATGAGTCTGATTCTTACCGTAAACGGCGGTTCATCCAGCCTTAAATGCGCACTCTTTTCCCGTCATACCGGCAATGCTGAATGTCTGTACCAATTTAAGCTGGCCAACATTCTTAATGCACCAGTAATGAAAATAGTCTCCAGCCTGGGCGAAATCCTGGAGCAGCATCAATTAGACATGGCCGAGATCGCCACCGACAATCGCCATCAGGCCTGTCTTGATCAGGTGATCCAATGGGTGCACAAACAGCTGCCGGATAGCCGTATCAGTGCCTTTGGCCACCGTGTTGTCCACGGAGGTGAAGCGTTCAGTGACCCGGTACAGATAACCGATCAGATTATGCAGCAGCTGGAAGAATTTATCCCCCTGGCCCCGCTCCACCAACCCTATAATCTGAAGCTGATCCAGGCGTGCCAACATCTGGAGCCGGCCCTCCCGCAGATCGCCTGCTTTGATACGATGTTCCATATCGGCCAGCCCAATGTGGAACGTCATTATGCTATCCCGCGTAAGTACACTGAAGCGGGTATTCATAAATACGGTTTCCACGGACTGTCCTACGAATTTATCCAGCGTTCACTAGACAACATCGGGCGCGGCGCTGAAAACGCAAAAACTATCGTGTGTCACCTGGGCGCAGGCGCCAGTATGTGTGCGGTTAACAATGGCCGATCTATTGCTTCAACAATGGGTTTTACAGCGGTAGACGGCCTGCCAATGGGCAGCCGAACCGGCAATATTGATCCCGGTGTTTTGCTTTACCTGCAGCGCCACTACCAGATGGACGCCGACCAGTTGGAAAGCTTCCTCTATAAAGAGAGTGGCTGGCTGGGCGTATCGGGTATTAGCGCCGACATGCTGGAACTAGAACAATCTGAGGCGCCGGAAGCAGAAGAAGCGATCGCCATGTTCGCCTACCGCGCAGCACTGGAGATAGGTCGCCTTTCTGCCGCCCTGCAAGGCCTGGAACAACTGGTATTTACCGGTGGCGTTGGTGAAAACGATAACAAACTGCGCAAGCGGGTTTGCGATCAACTGGAATGGTTAGGCATCAAGCTAAACGAAAGCGCCAACAAAGAGGGAGAAGCTATCATTAGCAAAGCCTCCAGCCCTGTTGTTGTAAGGGTGATACCAACCAATGAAGAAGCGATGATCGCGCTGCACACAGAAGAAGTATTGGACTAAGTAGTGGCTAGACGCGACTGCGTCGCTTGCTAGAAAAAACATAAAGAGAGCCTGCAGGCTCTCTTTTTTTGTGGCCAGGATTACCCCGGATGAATACGTACAGTGTAAAGTTAGGTTAAAACAGATTACTTTAGAGGTTACTAATCTATAATTAACCTTTAACTCTATGTCGGCTTTTCTTTGCCAACACTGTCTCTTCACTTTATCCCGGACTAACGGATTCAGTCATGAAAAAGCTACTGCAAAAACCCCTTACCTTTCTCATCGTGCTGGCGATAGGCGTCGGCCTGACCGTTCTGATGGTAAAAAATAAGCCCGAAGTGACACATAACAATGCAGAGATGCAGGCCCGTACTATCAATATTATTCGGGTGCAGACAATGCCCTATCGTCATCGGGTCAGTGCCTACGGCAATGTGGAACCGGCGGTTTCGCTACAGGGAAAGGCTGAGTTGAATGGCAAAATCACTTATCTTCATCACAAACTGAAACAGGGCAACAGTATCGCTGCGGGCACTGTTGTGGCGAGGATTGATGTGGATGATTTTGTCGTATCATTGAAGCAGAGTGAAGCAGACCTGAAGAGTAGTGAATCGACCCTGCGCCAGATTGAAGAGGAGCAGAAAACAACGGCACGCTCGCTTAAATTGGCGAAGGATAATCTGCGCGTTGGGGAGAAAGAGCTGACCCGTATTCAGGATATCTGGAAAAAGCGTTTGATCGCTCGTTCAACCCTCGATGCCGAAGAACAAAAAGTCATTCAACTGCGCCAGTCTGTCAGTGATCTACAGGGACAGCTAAACACTTACGCCAGTCGTCTGGCAGCAGAAAACGCGAAGATCAGCCGTGCCGAGGAGCAGGTAAAAGGCCAGCAGACGACGCTGGGACGAACAGAGATTGTGATGCCGTTCGATGCAAGAGTGGGTGATGTATCAGTCGAGATAGGTGAGTTTGTGACGGCCGGCTCAGTTCTGTTTGAAGCGCTGAACCTCGATGGAGTTGAGATCAATGCGCAGGTACCGGTCAATCAGATGCGAGGTTTAGTTCAGCCATTGCAAAATCGAGAGCTTAATCTGACGGTGGATAACTTAGCGCAAGCGCTGGATGATTTGAAATTACAGGCGATCGTTAAATTGGTTGGCGACCAGGGTAATGCCCAATGGGATGCCGAAGTACTGCGTTTTACAGAGTCTATCGACCCACAGCGACGCACCTTAGGCATAGTAGTCGCAGTGGATAAGCCTTATGAAAAAATAATCCCGGGGAAACGGCCACCGCTGTTGAAAGGGATGTTTACTCAGGTTGATATATTTACCCCGGCCAGTGATGCGCTGGTCATTCCCTATCAAGCACTGCATCAGGGGCGTGTGTATCTGATGAATAGCGATAGCCAACTAGAGATCCGTCCGGTTGAGGTGATGCTGCTGCAGGGAGAGATGGCGGTGATTGCTGGCGGGCTGAATCCCGGTGATCAGCTGATCGTCAATGATCTTATCCCGGTCATTGAAGGGATGCCGCTCAAAGCCAATATCGATACAGCACTGGAAACTGAGTTGCAGCAATTAGCAGCGGGTGGAGCAGTTGAAGCTCTTGAGTCGCAGGGAGTAATTGCAGAATGATCCGTTATTTTGCAGCACACCCCACCGCTGCCAATATTCTGATGATGGTGATATTGCTACTGGGTGCGGTAGCGTTGCCGACGTTGAATAAAGAAACCTTCCCCGAAGTTAAATTGAATAAGGTACAGGTTTCTGTGCCCTATCCGGGAGCCAGCCCTTCTGAAGTAGAAGAGGGAATTTGTAACCGCCTGGAAGATGCGACAGATGGCATCAGTTTTCTGGAAGAACAGGCCTGTGAAGCCCGTGATGGCATGGGAACGCTGACACTGAGCATGCTGGAATCCGGGGATATTAAGCAGTTTCTGGATGACGTGAATGCGGCTGTTGATGGCATCACCGCATTTCCTGATAACGTTGAAAAGTCGGTGGTAAAAGAGCTGGGCCGTACCGAAGCGGTACTGAGTATAGCCATTACTGCACAACTGACACAGCCTGAGTTAAAAGCGCTCGCTGAATACTATCGTAATCGTTTACTGGCCCTGCCTCAGGTACCGATTGTCACGGTGACGGGCTTTTCGGACCATGAACTCAGTATCTTGCTCAAACCTGAAGTACTGCATCAGTACAATCTCAGCGTGCAGGATGTTGCCGATCTTATCAGTGCTCAGGCGTTAGACCTCCCGGCTGGCGTATTAGATGCCAGCGCAGGTTCTTATCAGGTGCGCTTTGAAAACGAGCGCCGGACGATTCGCGAGCTTCAGGATCTTATTATCCTGAACAGTGAAAAAGGCGGCCAGGTTAAGCTGGGCGATCTTGCCCGTATCGAAGACAATTTTTCCGATGAGGAGAAACGCACCGAACTGAACGGGATGCCAGCAGCGCTGATTCAGGTCAGTAAGAACACCACCGACGATACCCTGACGGTCTTTAACGCCGTGAAATCTTTTGTCGACGAAGAAAATGCCCGGTTACCTGAAGGGACTGAGCTCGTCATTACGCAGGATGCGGCATCGATTGTAAAAGACCGCCTTAACCTGCTGTTGAGCAATGGCTGGCAAGGCCTGTTATTGGCCACCTTTGTTTTGTTCCTGTTTTTTGCCTGGCGCTACACTTTCTGGGTTGCCCTGGGCCTGCCCATCTCCTTCCTGGGAGGCTTGGTGGTGATGAGTAGCTTCGGTATCAGTATCAATATGATCTCCATGGTCGCACTACTAATGGCGATCGGTATTCTGATGGACGATGCCATCGTCTTGTCTGAGAGCATCGAAAACGAGTTCAGGAAAGGCAAAAATGCGCTGGATGCCGCCGTCGACGGTGTGAAGAAAGTTGCCCGCGGGGTATTTTCATCCTTTGTCACCTCAGCAATTCTGTTTGGTAGTTTGCTCTTTTTAAAAGGTGATATGGGGCAGATTCTCGGGGTGTTGCCGGTGGTATTACTGGCGGTATTGACCGTTAGCCTGGTCGAAGCATTTTTAATCCTGCCACACCATTTAAAACACTCCCTTGAGCATCGGGCCAGCGAGCAAAAATCGGGCTGGCGGACGACATTTGAAGCTAAGTTTGAACAGTTGAGAGAACGAGTCGGCCAACTGGCTGATCTGGCAATCGCGTATCGTTATCTGGTTGTTGGACTGGCAATTGTCGCCTTTGTCTTTTCAATCGGCTTACTGGCCGCGGGTGTCGTAAAATTCAAAGGGTTCCCTGATATTGAGGGTAACCGGCTAGAAGCACGGATCTTAATGCCGCAAGGTACACCCTTTGAGCGCACCGAGACCGTTGTCAGTGATCTGTTAACAAGTCTGGATAGCACGCTGGCGCAACTGCCACCCGAACCGCAAGATCAACTGGTCAAGAACGTTCAGGTCTCATTTAGTCAGAATCAGGATGCTAACGAGGAAGGCGGGCATCTGGCCACGATCAGTTTAGACCTGCTGGATGCGGAGAAGCGCCAAACCTCGTTAGTCGAGCTGATGCGGTTATGGCGTAAGACCTCCCCGGAGATTGTAGATGCGGTTTCCATACAGTTTAAAGAGCCGCAATTCGGGCCATCCGGGCAAGCCATTTCTATTCGTTTACAAGGTGATGATCTGAACCAGCTATCGAAGGCAAGCTGGGAGCTTCAACACTGGCTCAAGGGTTATAACGGGGTCTCCAATATTATGGATGACCTGCGCCCGGGCAAACCACAGCTGAATGTTCGTCTGCTGCCGGGCGCGTTAGACTCCGGTATCGATGCGCGAACGCTATCCAGCCAGTTACGCGCGGCGTATCAGGGCATTAAAGTGAGCGATATCTATCAGGGGCGTGAAGCTTACGAAGTCACGGTGAAACTGGATAGTGCGCCCGAGCAGGCATTATCAGATTTTGAAAACCTGACGTTATTTAGTAAAACCGGTGTCGATATACCACTGACAGCGGTTGCGTCGATCAATGAAGAGCGGGAGTTCTCACGGATTCAACGGATCAACCACCGGCGCACCGTCACCATCTCCGGCGATGTTGATTCAGAGATAGCCAACACCAGTGAGATTATCACAGACACCCGTAATCGCTTTCTGAGTGAATTGCAGCAACGTTATCCACAGCTGAGTTTCAGCCTGGAAGGCGAAGTAAAAAACAATCAGGAAACCAGTGGTTCGGTTCTAACAGGGTTTGTCATGGGTATCGCAGGGGTCTTCCTGTTACTCAGCTTACAGTTCCGTAACTATAAGGAGCCGTTGATTGTCCTCTTGAATATCCCCTTAGCCCTGATCGGTGTGATCTGGGGGCATATGCTGATGGGGCTGAACCTGAGCCTGCCCAGCATGATCGGTTTCGTCTCGTTAGCCGGGGTTGTGGTTAACGACTCGATTCTGTTGGTGGAGTTTGTCAAAATTCGTTCCCGTGAAGGCTTAAGTCTTCATGACGCCGCAGGTCAGGCTGTGCGAGACCGATTCCGTGCGATTTTCCTGACGTCGGTGACGACTGTCGCAGGCATGTTACCCCTGCTGTCAGAAACCAGTTTGCAGGCACAGGTATTAGTACCGTTGGTGGCCAGCGTAGTGTTTGGCATGATCACCTCGACGATGCTGCTGCTCCTGGTACTGCCGTCCGCCTATGCAATTCTCGAAGACTTTGGCTTTACCGAGGTGGATGAGACAGACACACAAACTGTTGGAAAAAGTAGTCTGACGTAGCCCGGCCGTCAGCAAAACCTGACTTGCTCATTGTTCGACAAAGCAACGAGCAAGAACCTCTAGCAGGCTCTGCCACCAGCAACAGCTACAGCTACAGATAATCTGTACGCATACACAGTTTATTTTTTACGATTCAGCGGTTATGCTCGTTTTATCGTTAGAGAAGGCTCGTTTTGCTGCCGATATTGTTAGCAAAACATCAGAAAAACAAAGGGATAGGTTAGAAACGCTGGCGGATACTAAGCCGGGCTAAGAATGCATATGCGCATTCTCGTTTTTGTCTTCAGGGAAATCATGATGCACAGTAATTCCTCTTTATTATCTGATGGTTATCCTACTTTTTGTCAATCAGGTCTGGCATGCATGTGCGCCGGCGTAGTATTAAAATGTTATAAGCCATGAAGAAGTTTTTACAAATATCAGGCGTTATATTCTGGATTCAAATTCTGATTATTGGAGGGATAGCTGTTAATTTTCAGCTTAAGTCCAGTAAGTATGAAGAAGAGTTAGTTTCCTTTGCTAATTCATTCGATTCCGATATTTTGAGTGACAGGAATTGGAAAGCCTCTAATCGGTACTTTCAGATTGAGCTTACGGAAGATAGCGATATGTCCCTTTTCAAGGAGGCCCTTAACTCGTTTGGGGTTTTAGAAAAGTGTACATTTAATCTTCCAATTGAGGTCACACTAAATACTGTCTCTTCCGAAAGTACTGCTGCCTGTATCTACGAAAGGTCTGAGGTAAAGCTATATTTGAGTTTGGAAAGGCTGGAGGAAGGCTGGCTGATAGTTAAAACAAGGATTGTCAGTGATGCTTTCAAATTTAGCTTATAACAAGAAAAGGCAGCAACGCCCTCCGGGCTGGACGCACTTCGTGCGCCGCTGCTTTAAGCGTTAGAACACCAAAAAGGGAAAATTATGATTCTATGGAAAGAAAGAGTATTGGCAGCTTTAGTGCCGATCACCACAGTTATGGTTGGAAGCGGGTCATCTTTTTTAGGCTTTTTCGCCCCTCTAGCTTGTTATTTTCTTCTTAAGAGTTTTCGTCTGACGTTCGCAGCTACAAATGCTATGCGTTATTTTGATATTTGCATTACTGCAATAGCCTATGCAGCTGGGTTAATCGTGTTTCAATTTGCACTCGGTGTAGTTTCAAAAGACAGTGGAGGAAGCATCCCTCTAATATCTGATGGAATTATCCCTAATTTATTGAATATTGGTATCTGGTTATACTTGCTTCTTGCTGTCCTACTACATGTTCTTTACCCACTATTTGGCAAAGAATTCAAAATGCCGTTCTCAGTAAGACTATTTGAAGCACTAGTTAAGTATCGTTCTAACAAGTCAAGCAACATGGACGGCGAAAGCGCCGCCAGTTCTTGAAGCGTTAGGGTGAAGATAACCTATGAGCAATACCGAAACATATCTGATTGGAATTGTAGGAGCTTTTTTGGTGATGATCCCCATTGCCATTCAGGTCTACGTAATCAGAAAAAGAAAAATTATTGAGGAAGAGAGAACCAAGAAATTTTTTGCATCTCTTTCATCAGCAATATCCAAAAATAATGCAAGCGATCTTAAAGATGTATTAGATATCCATGAATCAATTTTTGAGGACTTCTTAACTGGTCTGTCTGCTCTAGAAAGAATTCGACTTCAACTTTTAAAGCTTAAAACCAAGCTTTCCACAGAGTTGGTAGGCCGACTTCAGATAAGCGACAACGAAAAGGCTCTAGATAAAGTTAATGAGCTTTTAGAAAAGTGCCAGCTAGAGATAGGAGAGATGTTGAAGAAAAAGCCCTTTCAGGGTGTTTCAGAACCAGAAAGGCATCATTTAGAAGTTATATATGATCTAGCTGAATCAAATGCTAAAGAATTAATTCATAAGTCACTACTGGAACTATCTTCGGCGATAAAGCTCCGGGATGAGGAATCTAAGAAATACATAGATGAGCAGAAAGAGTCTCTATCCCTAGCAAAGAAGGGGTTATTCGCAACTGTAGGCTTTTCAGTTATTTCAATTGCTCTGGCAATATACTTCTATGTCAGCGCGCCCTAACAAGGCCAGCCAGAGGGACCATAAAACCGCCGCTTCGCTTTGGTTTTACGGCTCCTGCTGGCGGCGTTATGTTTTACAAATATGGTATCAATCAGTTCGAAAGATGGAGTCTAAGGTTTGTCCAAATCAATTATAGAATTTAAGAAGTTCCTGTCGGAATACTCAAAATCGATGAGTGATATGGAGTTAAAGCTTGGAAACTTGATTCTAAATAGCTTTTCAGAAGTGGAACGTAAGTCTTCTGCTGGTGGAGCTAGAGCAAACAAAATATCATCACTTATTATAAAAAGTGGAAAAAGTATTTCACCATATGTAGATAGTAAGATTGAAACATTATCAATCAAGCCAAAAATTAAGAATCTTTCAAAGTTAAAGGTAAAAGGATTTCGAGGTTTTAACGAGCCCCAGGAATTTGATTTAAGTAAAAAGTTCACTTTCATATATGGGTTAAATGGGACTGGAAAATCAAGCTTCTGCGAAGCGTTAGAACATTCACTTACTGGAAAGATTAATGAGGCATCAAGTAAAAGATTTGAGTCCAGTCAATATTTAAATAATATATCATCACCTAAGACTGAAGTCATATTGACAGCGGAATATGATGATGGGAACTTATTACCCGCAATAAAAGATCCTCTAGAAAATGAATTCCTATTTGTTGAGAAAAATAGAATTGAAGCATTTGCTAGAGTTTCCTCACATGCACCACAAGGTCAACAGCAGCGATTATCGGCTTTATTTGGTCTGGAAGAGTTTAATAATTTCTCTAGTGGATTCAATAAGACTATAGAGCACAAACTGCCAATTACTCCAGTCAAGGAAAAAGAGTTAAAGATTAAAGAAAGAGAAGTAGAGAAATCAAAGCTAATAGTTGAAAACAAAAAAGCAGAAATAGAGGGTTATGGAAAAAGAAAAGAGTCTCTCCTTTCTAAATACCCGACTCAAAAACTAGTGTCAGAAGTAATGGAACTGCTTACATCTGACACTGACGGTTTAATATTCAAGAAAAAAGATGAAATTGAAAAAATATCTAAAATTATTGTTAAGCCAGTCGATAAAGCCCAAAGGTTTTTAGATACTCTAGTATCCCTAAACCAAAAATTTTTAATCTTTACCAATCTTACTAATGAAGTAAAAAAATATAGAGATGAGATTAACTTTGTTGACTTGTATTCAGCAATTAAGAAAATGTCATCCATACCTACGGATTGTTGCCCAGCATGTGACACGCCAATTTCTCAAGTAACGACAAATCCTTTTGTAAAAGCAGAAAGTCAGCTAAAAATACTTGAAGACATTTCAGCAAAACAGAAATCCCTAGCTGAAAAAGAGAAAAGCATTTCAGGGGCACTAATTCGACTTTCATCCGAACTAAAATCAGTTGATACTTCTATCTCTCTTACGACTGATAATTTCAATAAAGAATATGAATCATTAAAGTTAGGATTGGAAAAGAACATCAGCGAATGGGCTAAGTGGAATAGTGAAAATAAAGAAGCCTTTGAAAAGATTACAAGTTACAAAAAGGAACTTAAATCGCTTGAGGCTGATTATAGAGAGTGTTCTACAATAACAGAGCTTTATAAAGCCGCATATAAAGAAAAAAACAGGGCTGAAAAAATAATCAGTGAATTTAACACTGCTAACAAAGGTTTGATAGCCAAGGTAGAAGAGGAAAAAAAAGAGATATCTCATTATTTGCAATACTCAGGAGCATATGAATCTTTCATTAATAAGTTAAAGAGATACTCAGAATCTCTTCCCCTACGACTCGCAAAATCACTTGATAATCAAGTAGTATCGATTTATAACTCGATTAACAAACACCCATATGATCATGAAGTATTGGGTTCAGTCAGCCTTCCAACCAAGCCAAATGATGTGATTAAAATTAGGTATCTGGATGGAACCACTGAAGATGCATTAAGAGTATTAAGTGAAGGCCATTTACGCTGTCTTGGGCTGTCAATTCTTCTCGCTAAAAATATTCATGACGCTCACAACGTAATAATTTTTGACGATGTTGTTAATGCTATAGATGACGAACATCGATCTGGGGTAATAAACGAGCTATTCTCAAATAGTCTTTTGTCTGAAAAGCAAATGATTCTTACAACCCATGGTGAAGATTTTATTAAAAGGTTGGAAAATCAACTTCTCAGTAGAGGTTTGAATAGGAAGTTAACCCGATATGATTTTATTAGAAACCATGATTCACGAGAGGTACTGATAGAGCCTAGTTTAAACAGGCATTATTTGATTAAGGCAGAAAGTAACTTTAAGAAAGGCCTGATTAAGGATGGTCTGATGGAGTGTAGACGCTCACTGGAGGAGCTCGCCCCAAGATTGTGGAAGAAAATGAAAACTGAGGGGCTTGATCCTGCCTTGACTGTAAAACTTAGGGCACCTTCTACATCACCGGACTTATACAACTTAATTGATGGTTTGATTGGCTATATTAAAGAAATAGAGAAAAAGCCTGGCATTAATAATTTTTCTCGGCATCGCCAATGTTTGATGAAAGTAAAAGATGTTAGTAAAAAGAATCAAGTTACATGGAATTTACTGAATAAGGGAACTCACGAGGAAGATAGAGATGAAGAATTTGATGAAAATCAAGCTAAAGAACTCTTTGAACTGTGTCTAGAATTTGAGGGCTTAATTAAAAACTATTCAAGGGAAGAGTTTAAAATTGATACGGTCAACTAAACATAACAAAGCAATGGTTCGGAAATTCAAAAGCTCCAGCTTCGCCTCCACTTTTGAAATCCGCACATTGCGGCGTTATACCAGCATTAAAGAACCCAAAGGATAAAACCGATGTCATACCCTCTCTGTCCAAAATGTAACTCAGAATTCGTCTACGAAGATCAGACTAATCTGGTTTGTCCCGAATGTGCGCATGAATGGAATCCGTCGGAGGCGGCGCAGGAAGAAGAGATCTTTACCGTAAAAGATGCAAACGGAACCCTGCTTGAAGCGGGCGATAAGGTCACACTGATTAAAGACCTTAAAGTGAAAGGCAGCTCGCAAGTCCTTAAAGTCGGCACAAAAGCGAGCATAAGAAGAATAGTAGAAGGCAAGGATCACGAGCTTGACTGTAAGCTTGCGGGTGCCGGTGAAATGATGGTGACCGCTAAGTTTGTGAAGAAAGCTTAGCGCGAACTCAACTCCCGGGTTACATCAGTCATCATCTTGCATAGGTATTGAATACTTCCCTGAATCAAGACCCGATAGCCGCTCATCAATACAGGATTGTTCCAGATCTGATAAGACCAGTGATTCATTGTCGGGGCAGAATCGGTGCGTATCGTTATAGCCATCAAACTTAATCTTGCCGAGAATGCGACCGCTTCCACTAATGCAATCAAGTTCTTGTTGAATGGGCCAGAACAGCACCATCTGCAATCTCCTTTTTAAGCCTATCTTTCAGTAGCTCATCGCCGCAGGATGCGACTCCTACAAAGAGCTGCACCCTGCCTTTTCTAGCAAGTGGCGCAGCCACGTCTAGCAGCTGCGAAGCAGCGTTCTAGCGACTTCTACGCCTTCCTCTGCCGAACTGCTTCAAATAAACAAACCCCAGTCGCAACCGATACGTTTAACGAGGAAACTTCCCCCGCCATATCAATCTTTACCAGAAAATCGCAGTTTTCACGGGTGAGACGACGCATTCCCTGACCTTCCGCCCCCATTACCAGCGCCATCGGACCTTTCAGGTCGGCATTGTAGATCAGCGTGTCGGCTTCGCCGGCGGTCCCGGTGATCCAGACGCCCTTCTGCTGCAGATCTTTCAGGGTACGTGCCAGATTAGTCACCAGTACGTAGGGCACGACTTCCGCGGCGCCACAGGCCACTTTACTGGCGACAGCGTTAAGCGGTGCCGACTTATCTTTTGGTGCTATCACCGCGTGCACACCCGCCGCATCAGCAGTCCGCAAACAAGCCCCAAGATTATGCGGGTCAGTAACACCGTCTAACACCAGCAGGAAAGCCGGTTCTTCAAGCTTTTCTAACATCGCGTCCAGGAACTGTTCGTTCTTCGTTTGAATCGGTTCACAGGCCACAACGACGCCCTGGTGCACGCCCTCTTCCGCCATCTCGTCCAGTTCTTTACGACTCACCCACTCGACTTGAATCTGTTTGGCTTTCGCCAGATCCAGCAATTTTTGCATCCGGCCATCAGCGCGGCCTTTTAACGCCCACATCCCTTTAACACGCTTGCTGTCTCGTTCCAGCGTGGTGGTCGCGGCATGTATGCCAAATATATATTCAGGACGCATTCTCTGTCTCTTTCTGTTCGTTTTCTGTGCTAGCCGGGCTAAACCAGCCTGAACTGTTCTGTTGTACCAGGTCCACCAGCAGGCTGATCATCCCCGGATCATCATTCAGGGCAGGAATATACTGATACTGTTCACCGCCTCCGGCCATAAATATATCGCGATTTTCTACTGACAGCTCTTCCAGTGTTTCCAGACAGTCCGCTGAGAATGCCGGCGAGATAATATCAACCCGTTTAGTACCAGTCTCAGGCAGCTTCTCAAGGGTTTTATCGGTATAGGGCTGTAACCAGGCCTTCGGCCCAAAACGGGACTGGAAAGTGGTCTGCCACTGCTCTGGTGTCAACTCCAATTCACTTGCCAGCAGTTCTGAGGTGCGGTGACAATGGTCCGGATAAGGATCGCCCCGGTCGGCATATTCCTGAGGAATACCGTGGTAAGAGAGAATCAACTTATCCCCCTGCCCATGCTCAGCGCGGTAATCGCGGACTGACGCTGCCAGCGCCTGAATATAGAGCGGATGGTCATGATAATCATGCAGCACCCGAATATCCGGCGGATTTCGGTTCTGTAACTGAAACCGGGCGATCTGATCATAGATCGGTGCCGTGGTCGTATCCGAGTATTGCGGATACAGGGGTAATACTAAAATTCTCTGGTAACCTGCCTTTTTTAACTCGGCTAAACGCGCCGTCAAACCCGGGTTGCCGTAAGTCATCGCCGAAAACACCTGAATATCCCGGTTGGGCATCTGTTGCTGCAGTGCTAACTGCAGCGCGGCAACCTGCTGGTTGAGTATCAGCCGTAAAGGGGAATCCTTATCCCAGATCGAAGCGTATAACTTAGCCACTTTACGGGGGCGGAAGGTCAGAATAATGCCGTTCAGAACTGCCAGCCAGACCAGACGCATAACGCCGTTGCCTTCAACGACCCGCCGGTCTGACAGAAACTCTTTAAGGTATCGGCGTACCGCGCCCGGCGTGGGCTGATCCGGCGAGCCTAAATTAACAAGCAGCACCGCTGTTTTGGGCTGAGACATCCGTTGAATTCCGATTGAAAGCAAAACGCTATTATCCCGGAATTACAGACAATAAAAAACCGCTCAATGGAGCGGTTTTTCATAATCAATACAAAGAATTACTTTTCCAGTGAGGCAAATACCGCATCACGGATGTCTTCAACACCACCAACACCTGGGATGTAGTTGTATTTCGGTGCACTGGCAGGAGACTCTTCAGCCCAGCCTTTGTAATAGGTGATCAGTGGCGCAGTCTGCTCATGGTATATATCCAGACGCTGACGCACGGTTTCTTCTGCATCATCTGCACGCTGAATCAGATCTTCACCGGTTACATCGTCTTTACCTTCAGTCGATGGTGGATTGAAGACAACATGATAAGTACGACCTGAACCCGGGTGCACACGGCGACCCGCCATCCGCTTGATGATCTCTTCATCGGCCACGTCGATCTCAACCACAGCATCGATCGCAACGCCTGCGTCTTTCATTGCGTCAGCCTGGGGAATGGTGCGTGGAAAACCGTCAAACAAGAATCCGTTAGCGCAATCTGACTCGGTGATCCGCTCTTTTACCAGACCGATGATGATCTCATCAGAAATAAGGCCGCCCGCATCCATTACTTTCTTCGCTTCGATACCCAGAGGCGTACCCGCTTTAACCGCTGCACGCAGCATGTCGCCTGTAGAGATCTGTGGAATGCTGTATTTATCGCAGATGTACTGAGCCTGAGTACCTTTACCGGCGCCTGGCGCACCCAAAAGAATGATTTGCATGTAAGGATTGCTCCATTTCTAATTATATAATTTTAAAAGCTGTCTGCCTGACCGTCACCTAAGACCATCGGCAATAATTCTCATAACCTGTAATCCATCGACATTACAGTGGTTTGCCTGCTACTCACAATTGGACATTCGGCCTACTACCAATATCTAATCTACCGCCAATTGCAGGAGGCCCGTTTCTCTGATCGGGCCTGTTTAAACCCCGAAATCACCGAAAACTGACGCTCGAGAGTAGTCAAAACGCGCCAATGTATCAACCCTTAAAGTGTTTAGACACCTTATTCAGTGACCCACTGGCGCGCTCAAACATCTGCTTATCAGCCCGTATTACGCATCCCTGCAGAGATACCTGCCATGGTAATCATCAGCGCCTGTTCCAAGCGTTCATCCGGTTGGTTTCGGTCCCGATAGAGCAGTTCAGCCTGGAGAAAATGTAATGGATCGATATAGGGATTCCGCACATCAATTGATTGCCGGATGATCGGATTCTCTTCCAGTAACTCATCCTGTTGCTTTATCTTCTTCACCAGCTCAACCGTGTTCGCTAAGCGGCACCGCAGATCGGCACCCAGCACTTTCAGCTCATCTGAAACCAGGCGCTTCTCATAGTATTCCGCGATGTTTCCATCTGACTTAGCGACAACCATTTCGAGCATATCAATATACGAACGAAAGAACGGCCAGTCGCGGCGCATTGTTTGCACGAGTTCGAACTGCCCCTTATCAAGAATATCCTGAAGCGCCACATCGCTACCCAACCAGGCCGGTAGCATCAGACGAATCTGGGTCCAGGCAAAGATCCATGGAATCGCTCGCAGGCTTTCCACCCCTCCATCGGCTTTTCGCTTAGCAGGACGACTTCCCAGTGGCAGCTTTGCCAGTTCCTGCTCGGGGGTTGCTGTTCTGAAATAGGGCACAAACTGCGGATCAAACCGCACGACATCGCGATACGCTGCTAAACCGCTGGCTGACAGATCATCCATCAACTGACGCCACTCAAGCTTGGGCCCCGGCGCTGGCGCAAGGGTCGCCTCAAGTGTCGCGGAGGTGTAGAGCTCTAAGTTGCGGATCGCAATCTCTGGCACACCAAATTTAAAGCGAATCATCTCGCCCTGCTCTGTCACCCGTAAACTACCGGCAACCGAGCCGGGGGGTTGCGCCAGAATAGCGGTGTGGCTTGGACCGCCGCCCCGGCCCACGGTACCACCGCGACCATGAAACAAGGTCAAATGAATATCGTTATCCGCGCAGGCTTTAGTCAACGCTTCCTGAGCGCGATACTGCCCCCAGGCCGCGGCCAGCTGACCCGCATCCTTGGAGGAGTCAGAATACCCAATCATCACTTCCTGATGACCTTCGGTATAAGCCTTATACCAGGGAATTCCCAACAACTGACGAATGCAGTCTTCTGCACCATCCAGATCATCGAGGGTCTCAAACAGCGGTGCCACACGGATGTTATGACCAATGCCGCTCTCTTTTAACAGGAGAATCACCGCCAGCACATCGGACGGCTGGCTGGCCATGGAGATCACATAGGAACCTAGCGAGCTGGCCTCCTCTTCAGCGACCACCCGACAGGTATCCAACACTTCCTGAACATTCTCAGAGGGCTGCCATTGCCGGGGTAACAGTGGACGTTTCTCTTGTAACTCTTTCAGCAGAAACATCTGCTTATTCGTCTCGCTCCACTCGCTGTAGCAACCGATGCCATAAAAACCGGTCAGTTCATCAAAGACTTCCGCATGTCGATCTGCGTTCTGACGAATATCCAGATTCACCAGCGTCATACCAAAGCAGGCGACCCGGCGAATCGTATCGGTCAGCAGGCCATCGGCAATCACGCCCATACCACAGTCACGCAGTGACTTGTCGATCAGCATCAGAGGCTCCAACAACTGCTGAGGGACGATATAAACCCCCTCTTTGTCCACTGGGTGGCCTTCCAGTCGTTCTGTCGTCCAATGTTTGGTAATCCGCAGTTGATTACGCACTTCACGCAGCAACGCCCGGTAGGGTTCCGGGTGATCACCGACCAGTGCGCGTATTTCCGGACTGCAGCGGTTCATCGATAACTCGCTGCGCAGCAGATCAATGTCTTTCAGGTACATATCCGCAGCCATCCAACGGGACAGCAACAACACCTTTTCCGTGGTAATCGACGTCACGTTAGGGTTTCCGTCACGGTCTCCGCCCATCCAGGAAGCAAACCGTACCGGTGAGTGTGTCAGGGGCAGGTGTTCACCGGTCGCATCAAACAGCTGCTGATCGATATGGCGCAGAAAAACAGGCACCGCTTCCCAGAGAGAGTTCTCAATAACCGCAAAGCCCCACTTGGCTTCATCTACCGGTGTTGGCCGTTGCTTACGAATCGCATCGGTATGCCAGGCCTGACTGATCAGTTCGTGCAACCGGTGGCGCAGATCCTCACCCCGATCAATTCTTTGCAAACAATCGGTTATCGAATCAAATTTCTGAATCAGTGTGCGACGGTTTACCTCGGTCGGGTGGGCCGTCAGTACCAGCTCAACATCCATTTCGCTAACCGTTTTAGCAATCTGTTGTTTTGATACACCCTGCTGAAGCAAACGCCCGACCAGACCGCAGAATGAATCACTGGTACAGACATCCATAACGCCGGAACGGCGCCGAACCCGATGGTGTTCTTCTGCAATATTGGAGAGATTTAGAAACTGAGTGAAGGCGCGGGCTACCGGTAATAGTTCATTATCATCGAGCTCGCTGAGGGTTTTGAGCAGTTCATCATCTGCCCCCTTGCCGGAGGAGCGACCTGCTTTAGACAAAGCCCGAATGTTTTCAATCTTATCGAGGAAATCCTGCCCTTTGTGAGCCGCAATGGTCTGCCCCAGGCATTCACCAAGCATTCGGACATCATCACGCAGATCTTCATGAAGCGTTGTCATACCACGTCCCCTGTCAGATATTGAGTACTTATCATTAGTACTCTTGATACTACAGTTTTTGTAGGAGGCACAAATACTATCTTAGTATCAGAAGGAGATCAGGGGAGATAAGGAACCGTATAGACAGGGGCGACAGGTCTTGAGGACTGCCCCAGCTAAACTAATGGCCGGTTAAAGCGCGTAGTTTTTTAAAAGCGATATCGGCGTGGTGTTCGGTTTGATAACCGATTTCGACCGCTGACTGAGACGCGCCAGTCAGCACCAGTGCTATACGGTAGCTGGTTGGTATATCGGTTTGACTGGTCTCATCGTGCCGGATTTCACCATGCTCTAGCTGTGAAAAATCCACTCGCAGATAACCGCTTGGAACCAACACCGCAATCTGTTTCTGGGTCGTACTGACTAATAAGCCCGGGTTACCTTTCAGGTCATCTGAAACAACAAAACCAGCGCCTTCCAGTGCTTTTCGCTGACCATCAATACGCTGGTAATTCCAATAACCCAGGCCAGCCATCACGATCATCGCCAGGATAAACCACTGTAATGTTCCCATTCCCTTCCTCCTCAGAAAGCGCAAGCTATAAACCTTTGCGCTTCGCTTCGTTCCACCAGCTATCTAACGCTTCAAGACTATAAGTCTGCCAAGACTGACCGGAATCGTTTACCCGGTCTTCGATATAATTAAAGCGATTAGTAAATTTCTGATTGGTATAGCGCAGCGCCGACTCAGGATTAACCCCCATATGGCGTGCCAGATTAACATGAGCAAACAACAGGTCACCCAACTCATGTTCCATCTCGACGGTATCACCTGCGGCGATCGCTTCACGGAGTTCAGCAATCTCCTCTTCAATCTTATCCAGGACCGGGCCCACATCACCCCAGTCAAAGCCTTCCCGCGCGGCCCGCTTCTGCAACTTCACCGCTCGGTTCAACGCTGGCAGCGCCATCGGGATATCGTCCAGAACTCTGGGCTCCTGCAGCGGCTTTTCACTCCGTTCCTGTGCTTTTATCGCTTCCCAGGTGGCTTTGATGTCCCGCTCATCTTTTGACCCGGCGGCACCCCTGCTCTCCAGCGTCCCTTCCGGAAACACATGAGGGTGACGACGTATCAGTTTACTCACCAGGGTATCAACGACATCTGCAAATTCAAATCGTTGCTCTTCCTGCCCCAGATGCGCATAGAAAATCACCTGAAACAGCAGATCGCCTAACTCGCCCGGCAGATGCTCCCAGTCTTCACGTTCGATGGTATCAGCCACTTCATAGGCTTCTTCCAAGGTATGCGGCACGATACTGGCGAAATCCTGCTTCAGATCCCAGGGACAACCATCGACAGGGTCCCGTAGACGCGCCATCAGCTTAAGCAGGTCTTCCAGTGTGTATTTAGTGTCCATCAGAGACCGCTTCGCTGACGGTGCACATCGGTGACGTTTGGAATCTGATTAATCTTATCCATAACC